>CAYWRY010000075.1:0-19077 GCA_964460485.1 uncultured Spirochaetales bacterium | reverse complement strand
ACGTCCCCAAAGTTCACAAAGTTCACCACCAAAGTTCACCAAAGTTCAGCGGGGCAGGCGCACCAGGCCTTCCTGCACGACGGAGGCGACGCGCGCGCCGCTGGCGTCGTACATCGCGCCGATCACGAGGCCGCGCGCGGCGTGGGCGACGGGGCTGTGGGAGGCGTAGAGGATCCAGCCGTCGAAGCGCGCGGGCCGGTGCAGCCACACGGCGTGGTCGAGGCTCGCGACGCTGCGCTTGCCCCAGGGTAGGCCGTGCGGGCGCGACGCGGTGGAAAGCAGCGTGCGGTCGCTCGCGTAGACGTAGAACGCCTCGTGGATGCGCCCGTCGTCCGGCAGCCGCGCGATCGGGCGCAGCCACACGCGTTTGCTCGCGGGCTGCTTGGCGCCACTCGGATCGTCGGGGTCGCAGACGCGCACCTCCACCGCCTGGCGCCGCTTCGCGCGCGTGTTGTGCAGCATCTCGGCGCGCAGCACCTCCCAGTCGGGCAGGCCTTCGGGCCCCGGCGCCTCGGGCATCGGGTCCTGATGCGAGACGCCCTGCTCGGGCACGCAGTAGCTGGCGTCCATGTTGAAGATCGCTTCGCCGCCCTGATGGGCGACGACGCGGCGTGTGGTGAAGCTGCGCCCGTCGCGGATGCGGTCGACCAGGAAGCGGATCGGCACGCCATGCACGCCCGGGCGCAGGAAGTAGGCGTGCAGCGAGTGCAAGCCGCGCTCGGGCGGCACCGTCGCGCTCGCGGCGAGCGCCGACTGCGCCGCCACGAGCCCGCCGAACAGGCGGCCTTCGCCCTTCGGCGTCTGCGCGAGGAAGAGGTCGCGGTCGAGGGGATCGAGCGTGAGCAGGGCGAGGAGCGAGTCGAGGGGCGAGCGGCGGGCCTTCGTCTGAGTCACGCGGGCACCTTCGTGGAAGCGCCCGTGAGAATCAACCGCGCGCCTGTTACGCCGCCTCCACCAACGCCGTCAGCCCCTCCACGCCCACCACGCGCACGCGCGCGCCCGACGCAATGGCCGCGACACCGGGCGCGCACGCCGCGCGCCAACGCTCGGCGCCGATGCGCACCGTCCCCTCCGGCGCGAGCTCCGTCTCCGCCACGCCGCGTTTGCCCACCAGGTCGTGGATGCCGCCGCGCGCATGCCCCTCGTAGGCGTGCGCCACGTACGGCGCCATCGCCACGTCCTTCGCCACCCACAGCCCGAGCGCCAGCCAGGCCGCCCAAGCCGGCACCGAGAACCACTCCCAAGCCGCCAGCGAAAGCGCGCCCGCCAGCCCGAGCCCCGGCAGCTGGAACGCCGCATATCGCATCAACGCGTCGCGCGAAGGACGAGCCCGCCTCACGCCCCAATGACTACCGCTCTTCCACTCGCCCCGTCGAGCACGAGAATGTGCTCAGCTCCGAACTCGCCACGAACGCCGCTCGAGCGACATCACCGACGCGCCAACGCCAAACACCGAACGACCTCCGCCTGCGCCACCGATCCCGCACGACCCCACCCACGCAAGCGAAGCGCGCAGCGAAGGCGCGAGTCTTCGAGCGCCGGAGCGAAGTAAACAAGGGAAGGTTGAACGCATTCAGACGCCGAGGCGCGAAGCTCCAGCGAGCGAACGACTACCGAAGCCCGCGCCGCATCATCTCCTCGGCGATCTGAATCGCGTTCAACGCCGCGCCCTTGCGCAGGTTGTCGCTCACCTGCCAAAGCCAGAGCTTGTCGCTCACCAGGTCCTTGCGGACGCGGCCCACCAGCACCTCGTCGCGCCCGGCCACGTCGAGCGCCGTCGGGAAGAGGCTGTGGGCCGGGTCGTCCTTCACGACCACGCCGGGGAACGCGGCGAGCGCGGCGCGCGCGGCGTCGGGCGAGAGCGGGCGCTCGGTCTCGACGAGCATCGCCGCCGAGTGGCCCACCATCACCGGCACGCGCACGCAGGTCATCGTCACGTCGAGCTTGTCGTCGCCGAAGATCTTGCGCGTCTCGTGGAGCAGCTTCACCTCCTCGGTGGAGTAGCCGTCGTCGCGGAAGGTCTCGCAAAGCGGCATCACGTTGTGCGCGATCTGCGCCGTGTAGGTCTTCTTGGTCGCCTGTTGCCCCTGAGAAGTCTCGTCGAGCTGGCGCACCAGCTCGTCCATGCCGGGCTTGCCGGTGCCGCTCACCGCCTGGAGCGTGGTCACGACCACGCTCTTCACGCCGGCTGCGCGGCGCAGGGGCGCGAGCGCCATCACGAAGCCGATCGTGGTGCAGTTCGGGCACGCGACGATGCCGCGGTGCTTCTCGAGCGCGTCCGGATTGATCTCCGGCACGACCAGCGGCACCTGCGGATCCATGCGCCAGGTGTTCGACTTGTCGATCGCAACGCCGCCGCGCTTCGCGACCTCGGGCGCCAGATCCTTCGAGAGCGCGCCGGTCGCCGCGAAGAAGGCGAAGTCGATGCCCTCGAACGCCTCGGGCTTCGCCTCCTGCACGGGGACGTCGCGGCCCGCGAACTTCACCGTGGTGCCCGCGGAGCGTTCGCTCGCGAGCGCGCGCAGCTCGCCCACCGGGAAGGCGCGCTTCGCCAGCAGCTCGAGCACCACCTCGCCGACGGCGCCCGTCGCTCCGACCACCGCCACGTTGCGCTTGCGGTCGCTGGGGCTGGCCATGGGCGTCACTCCTCGGTGTCGGGTCTCGCTTTCGGGCCGAAGCAAGCGGAGGAGGATTCCGGGTGGTGCGGGGGGTGTCAACGCGGCCGAGCGCGCGGGCTGGCGCGTCGCGTCCCTCGATCCGGCGCATCGCGTCGCTGCCGCGGGCGCCGCGCACCCCGATGCTTCGAGCCTCGCCGGAGGCCCCATGCTCACGCTCGTCGCTTGCTCGGCCGTCTTCGCGGGCGTCGTCGCCTATCTGCTCCTGCTCCACGACAACGGCTTCGGCGGCTTCGCGTACGCGGCGCCTTCCCCGCGCGCCCCCGAGCGGCGAGAGGAGGGGACGCTCGAGACCGTCACCTTTCCGGCCGTCGACGGGCTGCGCCTCGAAGGCTGGCTGATTCGCCCGTCGCGCGTGCCGGCGCCGCTCGTGGTGATGGCGCCGGGCCTCACGGGAACCAAGGACGGGCACCTGGAACCGCTCGCCTGGCGCTTCGCGCGCGCCGGGTTCGCCGTCCTGCTCTTCGACTTTCGCTGCCTCGGCGGTTCGGAAGGTCTGCCGCGCCACTGGGTCGACCCGTTCCGCCAGGCCGACGACTACCGCGCGGCGCTCTCGTTCGCGGGCGATGCGCTGGTCCGCGACGGCGTCGCGCTGCCCGCGCGCGTCGCGCTGTGGGGCTCGAGCTTCTCGGCGGGCAGCGCGCTCGTGGCCGCCGCCGGGCGCGACGACGTCGCCGCCGTGGTGGCGCAGTGCCCGTTCCTCGCCACGCCGCCGCACCTCGAGCCGCGCGGGCTCGCGCTCGCGCGCTTCGCGTTCTGGACGACCCTCGACCTCGCGCGCGCGCGGCTCGGGCTCGCGCCTGTCTACGTGCCCGCGTTCGGGCAGCCCGGCGAGCTCTGCTTCGCGCCCAGCCGCGAGAACCCGTCGCGCTTCGACCCGGCTCAGCGCGGCGCCCGCTTCTGGCAGACGCTGCCCCCTGCGCCGCGCGGCGGATGGCAGAACAAGCTGCTCGCGCGCTTTCTCGCGGACTTCGATCGCTTCCAGCCACTCGCCGCGCTTCCCTCGCTGCGCTGCCCCGTCCTCTTCGTCGCCGCGCGCCGCGACGACCTCGCGCCGCTCGCGCTCGTGGAGCGCGGCCATGTGCTCGCGCCGCCGCGCAGCACGCTCGCGATCCAAGATTGCGGGCACTTCGAGCTGTATCTCGAACCCGCGCTCGCGCAGAACGCGGCGCGCCAGATCGAGTTCCTGGAAGGCGTACTGAGCCCCGTCGAGCGCCCGCCTAGAGCATGCAACGGTCGCGCCGCCACTCCTGCGGCGTGCGACCCGTCCATCGCTTGAACGCGCGGAAGAAGGCGCGCGGCTCCGCGAAGCCCAGCAGGAAGCTCACCTCCGCGATCGAGCGGCCCGCGGCGAGTTGGGCGAGCGCGCGCTCGCGGCGCACGTCGTCCGCGAGCGCGCGCAGGCTCGTGCCCGCGTCCGCGAGCCGGCGCTGGAGCGTGCGCGGACTCACGCGCAGGGCGCCCGCGAGCTCGCTGACGCTCGTGCCCCCACCCGCGAGACGCTCGGCCAGCGCCGCGCGCACGTCGCCCTGGGTGGTGCGGTCGGGCAGCGCGCGGCTCAGCGCGAGCGCCTGCGGCTCGAGGAAGCGCGCGAGGTTCGCGTCGGCGCGCAGCATCGGTCGCGCGAGCACGTCCGCCGGGACCGACCAGGCGTTGCGGGCGCGCTCGAAGCGCGGCAGCGCGCCGAAAGCCCGCCGGTACTCGCTCTCCCGGCCGCTGCGCGCGTGGCGCAGCTCGAAGGAGAGCACGGGGACCGGCGCGCCCGTCATGCGCGCGGCCAGGCCGAGGCAGTCGTACGCATACATCTCCGCTACGTGCGCATGCGCGGGCCGGAGCGGACCCCATGGCTCGCAGGAGAACTGGGCGGCGCCGGCGCGGATCGCGCGGTCACGCGCCCGGCGCCGCGAGCGCCGCTGGTAGCTCGGCGCGCGCGTCGCGCTTCGCCCAGTAGCGCTGCACGAATCGAGGCCGCGCGTCGGGGCGCGGCTCGGCGCGCGCCGCGGACTCGACGCGCTCGGTCCATGCCGCGAGGCGCCGCTCGGCCTCGGCGAACGCGGCGGCGGGCGCGACGCATCGCTCTGCGGCCGCGCTCGCGCCCGCCTCGCTCGACACGCCCGCGAGCCAGACCTCCTCCAGCGCGTCGCGCTCCTTCGCGAAGAGGGGGAGCAGACGCGACGGATTTCGCGCAACCGCGCGGTGGAGGCGTTCGTGGCGCCACCACAGCGTTCTCGGATCGAAGCGATCCGTGGGCGCGGGGCCGAGGTCGAGGGGCTCGCCGACGCGCACGGGCTTGAAGAGCGCCGTGCAGGGTGCCGCGGTCGCGGTGACGAAGTGGCGCACGCGGTGCGGCGTCAGCTCCGCGATCCACGACGCCGTGGTCTGGGACGCGGCGAGGCGCCCGCCGGCGTGCGCGCAGGGCGCGTTCAGCCCGCCGTTGTGCCAGCGGTAGCGCGGCGCGTCGCCGGCTCCCGGGCCGTGGGAGCGCAGCGCGGCGGCGAGATCGGCCAGCGAGCGGGCGCGCTCGGCGGCGGCGAGCGTGCAGGCGCGGCGGTCCGCGGCGCCGGCCACGCGCCCCCGCAGCGGGTCCGCGTGCTCGCGCGCGAACTCCGGCAAGGTGAGCGCGTTGGAGATCGCGTAGGCGCCGCTCACGCGCTCGGCACACCAGCGCCGGCCCGCGGTCTCGAGCACGAAGGCGCCGCGCGGGTCCGCGACGAGGAAGCTGTTGTGGTACGTGAACTTCCGGCTCTCGTGCCCGCAGCCGCCGCCCTGGCCGTGGGTTTCCAGCAGCTCGCCGATCGCGGCCACCGCGCGCTCCGCGCTCTCGGCGCGCTCCAGGGCGAGCCGCAACAAGTCCATGCCGGTGAGGCCGCTCGTGGCGTAGGGCTGCCTCGTGAACACCGCCTCGTTGCCGATCGTGACGCCGTGCTCGTTCGCTCCGATCTCCGCGCCCCACATCCAGAACGGGCGCGACAGCAGCACCGCGTGAGTCTCGCGCGCCTGTGGGATCTCGATCCACGTGCAGCGCAGGCGCGCGCCGCTCGCGTGCGTGCGCCGCGGCTGCCAGTCGAGCCGCTGCGCTTCGTTCGGGTCGCGGTCGCTGTTCTTCGCGAACAGCACGCGGCCCGTCTCGACGCGCACGAACGTGTCACACACCGCGCGTGCCTAGAGGTCGATCGGGGTCTGGCCCCGATCGACCTCGCGTTCCGCGGGAGACGAGCGCCGCAGCGCGGCCTCGACGAGCGGCAGGCGATCGTTGCCGAAGAACATGTCGCCCTCGTTCACGAACATCGTCGGCGAGCCGAAGCCGCCGCGCGCGATCAGCTCGTCGGTGTTCGCGCGCAGCCGCTCCTTCACGTCGGGCGCCGCGATGCGCGTGAGCAGCCAGCCGGGATCGAGCCCCACCCGCTTCGCCACGTCCTCCAGCACCGCGTCCTGCGCGAGGTCGCGATCGCGTCCCCAGTACGCCTCGAAGCAGGCGCGCGACCACGCGACCTGCGCGCCGCGCTCGTCGGCGGCGATCGCGCCGCGCATCGCTTTCACGCTGTTCACGGGGAAGACCGTGGGCCAGCCGATCGCGAGGCCGTACAGGCGCGCCCAGTCCTGGAGGTCCTTGGCGTGGTACTTCGCCTTGCGCGGGTTCGGCTTCGCGCGCGACTCGTAGACGCTGTCGTTCACGGCGTTGAACACGCCGCCGACCAGGATCGGCCGCCAGACCAGCTCGGCCGCGTTCGCCCGCGCCAGCTCCTCGATCTTGTGGAACGCGAGATAGGTCCAAGGGCTGCCGCAGTCGTAAAAAAACTCTAGGCGCGACATGGGGATCGTTCCGGGGGGTTGGGGTTGCGGCCCGCTAGCGCTCGCGGTTCGAGCCGGGTGGCTTCCCGCTGCGCGCACGGCGGCGGAAGGGAGCGTCGCTGCGCGACGCCGCCGATCCGCTGAGCGGGAGATGCAGAGTCTCCTCGGCGTCGGCGTCGGCGGATGGCGGAGCGAGCCCGTCTCGCGCGCTGGAGTCCGCTTCGCGGCGCGACTCTCGCCAGCGCGCTGCGAGCTCGTCCGCGTCGAGCGGCGCCTGCATCGTCGGCGGGCCCTCGCTGGCCGTGCGGTTCACGCGCCGGATGTCCGCGTTCAGCGCCTCCACCGCCGCGCGCACGGCCCGCTCGCTGGGCAGGCTCGCCAGCACTTCGCGCAGCTTCTTCGCGCGCACGCGCACCTCGAGCGCCGGTGGCAGATACGAGACGTCCTCGCGCCGCAGGAACTGCTTCGCCCACCACATCGGATCCGCGGCTTCGCGCAGGTTCGCCTGCGGCTTGCCCGCGCCAGCGAGGTCGTCGAAGAGGCCGCGTTCCTTCGCCTCGCGGATCTGCACGTCGATCCACGAGTCGAACGAGAGGTCCCACGGCTTGCGCTGCGTCATCGCGGCTCCGCCCGCCCGCCGCGGCCTCGGCGCGCGGCTTCAGGCGCCGAGCATACGAGAGGCGCGCGCCCAGTCCTCGGGCGTGTCGACGTCGAGCTCGCCCTCGGCGAAGGGCACGCGAGCGACCCGGGCGCCCTCGCGGCGCAGCAGGGCTCTCGCGCCGCGGTCGCCCTCGAGCGCGAGCAGCTCGCGGGCGAAGCGCGCGGCGAAGAGCGCGGGCACGCCCAGCTCGCCGCCGTACTCGCACGCGGCGATCTCGGCGCCAGCGGCGTGGCCTTGGGCGAGCGCGTCCAGCAGGCCGGGTGTGACCGCGGGCTGGTCCGCGAGCAGCAGCAGCACGCTCGCGCTCGGGTCGCGCGCGAGCGCTGCGCTGACGCCGACGCGCAGCGAGGCCGCGAGCCCTCGCTCCCAGTCCGGGCAGCGCACGCACTCCACCGCGAGGCCGGCGAGCGCCTCCTCCACGCGCTCGGCGCGGGCTCCCGTGACGACGACGACGTGCTCGGCCCGCGAGCCGAGCGCCGCCAGCGCCGCGCGGCGCACCAGCGGCTGGCCGGCCAGGCGCAGCAGCTGCTTGGGCTCGCCGAGCCGCCGAGAGCCGCCGGCGGCGAGCACGACGGCGACCACGCGCATCACGTTCCGGCCGCAAACGCCCGGGTGCGCGAGCGGACCGCGGCGGGCGGCGCGCTCACGCGCTGGGCTCGTGGATCGGTCCCTTCCGCTCGCGCAGCGAGCCGCCCGAGCGGCCGGCGGCGAACGCCTGCACCTCGGCGCAGATCGCGAGGGCGATCTCCTCGGGCGCGTCCGCGCCCACGTCGAGGCCCGCCGGCCCGAACACGCGCGCGCGCTCCTCGTCGCCGAGCTCGCGCCCCTCGCCCGCGATCTCGCCGAGCAAGTCCTGGGTGCGCTGCTTCGGCCCGAGCACGGCGACGTAGGGCGCGGGCGTCGCGAGCAGCGCGGCCAGCAGCGCGCGGTCGTGCAGGTAGTGGTGCGTCATCACGACGGCGTGGGTGCGCGCGTCCACGGCGGCGACCTCGACCGCGCGCGCCACCTCCACGTGGCGAACCTCTGCGCCCGGGAAGCGCGCGGCCACCGCGTAGGCTGCGCGGTGGTCGAAGACCGCCACGTCCCAGCCGATCTCGTGGGCGATGCGCGCTAGGGGGATCGCGTCGGGGCCGGCGCCGAACAGCGCGAGGCGCACGGGTGCGCGCGCCACCTCCACCCAGACTTGTTGCTCGGTGCCGGCCGGGGAACGGCCCTCGCCTCCGCTCGCGGAGGTCGTGGCGTTCCCTCGGTGCGCGCCGCCGGGAGGCGCGACATCGAGCGGAAGCGTCAGCCTGCGTCCGGCTCTCGCAGCGAGGCACTCCTGCAGCGCGGCGTCGACGGCGGGCGAGGCGAGCGAGCCCGAGAACACGCCGCTCGCTTCGAGGATGCGGCGCTCGCCGGCGCGCGGGCCGGACAGCGCGGTCGCGATGGCGCCATTCGCGCGCGCCTGGCTCCACGCGCCGAGCTTCGCCAGCGGGCCGGCGTGCTCGGCGTCCACGCGCTCGAGCCACACGTCGACGGCGCCCGCGCAGCCGAGCCCGAGCCCCCACACGATGTCGCTCTGGCCACGGTGGTCGTACTGCACGAGAGCTGGGGTTCCCGTCTCGCGCACGCGCCGCGCGTGCTCGAGCAGATCGCCCTCGAGGCAGCCGCCGCTGATCAGGCCGACCATCGTGTCGTCGGGCAGCACGAGCATGCGCGCGCCGGGCCGGCGGTAGGTGGAGCCCGCGACGTGCGCGACGCTCGCCAACACGCCGCGCTCACCGCGCGCCGCGAGCCGCGCGTAGGCGCCCAGGATGTCTCTCAGCTCTCTCATCGGCTCCTCGACGATTCGACCGTCCCGGCCGCACGCCGCGTGTGCCGCCCGCGACACGGTCTCGCACAGGTCGGCTCGCTCGCCCTCCCGACGGCGGTTACCGCCGCCGCGTTTCCCTCTCGGCTCGTCGCTCCGCGCTTGCTTGCCGCCGCCCCGGCGGTGCAAGGTGCGCGCGACGCCCGAGGATATCCGCGATGACCGCCTCCGAGCCCGCGCCGACCGTTCGCCGCGCCGAGCGCCGCGACCTCGCGCGCATCACCGAGATCTACAACCACTACGTCGAGACCACGCCGATCACCTTCGACGTGAAGCCCTACACCGAGGCGGAGCGCGAGCCGTGGCTCGCGCAGTTCGCGCCGCGAGGGCGACACCAGCTGTTCGTGGCGGAGCGCGGGGGGCGCGTGATCGGCTACGCGGGCACGATGCCCTATCGCCCGAAGCAGGCCTACGAGACAAGCGTCGAGGTCACCATCTACGTGGCGCCCGACGAGCGCGCGCGCGGCGTCGGACCGCTCCTCTACGGCGCGCTGTTCGCGGCGCTGCGCGGCGAGGACGTGCATCGCGCGCTCGCGGGCATCACGCTGCCGAACGAGGCGTCGGTGCGCCTCCACGAGCGGCTCGGCTTCGCGCCGGTGGGCGTCTACTCCGAGGTGGGGCGCAAGCTCGGGCGCTACTGGGACGTCGGGTGGTGGGAGAAGCGCCTGTGAGCGCTCGGCTCCGCTCGCGAAGGGGCTTACCGGTCGCGCGTGGGTCGCGATGAGCCGCGCGGTCCTCGTCGCGATCGCCGGCATCTTTCTCGCGGTGGGCGCGGGCCTGCTCGTCGCCGCCGTGCGGCGCATCGGCGCGCGCCGGGCGTTCCTGTCGGCCTCAGCACCGGCGGAGGGTCGCGTCGTCGGCTTTCGCGAGGCGCGCGAGGGCGAGCGGACCAGCTACTTCCCGTGCGTCGAGTTCCGGACCGCGAGCGGCGCCGTCGCGCGCTTCGAATCCGAGCTCGGCAGCGAACAGCCGACCCTCGCGGTCGGCGACGCCGTGCGCGTTCGCTACCGGCTCGACGCGCCGAACGAGGCGGAGATCGCGTCGATCTCGGCGCTGTGGGGGCTCGCCGCCCTGCTCGGGACGCTCGGCGCGGTGTTCGCGCTCCTCGCAGCCGCGCTGCTGCTGGGCTGGATCCGGCCCTGATGGAACGGGCCGCCCCGGGGTATTAGGCCGAGGGCGCGCCTCCCCCCGGCGGCCTTCACTCCGGCGCCCCGCTTGCCGATCCGGCGAGCGTGATCCTGCTTCCGATCGGCCACGACGACTCCGCCGTGCGGCGCCAGCCGTGGGTGACCTACGCGCTCATGGCCGCTTGCTTTCTGGCGCTGGTCGCGACGAACGGAGACGTGGAGCAGGCGAGCCAGCGCAGCCAGAACGCCCACGAGCAGCTCGTCTCCGCCATCGAGCGCTGGCACGAGCAGCCCTACCTGCGCATCGACGCGCGCGCGCTGCGCGCGCTGCCGCCCGACCTCGCCGAGGAGGTCGAGGCGACGCGCTCGGGCTTCGCGCTGCCCCCGGACGACCTCGCGCCCTTCGAGGTGGCCGCCGAGCAGGCGGAGCTAGACGCCCAGGTCGCCGAGGCGCTGCGCGCGGTGAAGGCAGCCGAGGACGCGCACCCCTACTCCGCCCACGGCCTGCGTCCCGGCTCCATCGGCGCCTGGGGACTCTTCGCGCACATGTTCATGCACGCCGGCTGGATGCACCTGCTCGGCAACCTGTTCATGCTGTTCATCGCCGGGCCCGCGCTCGAAGACCGCTGGGGGCGGCCGCTGTTCGCGGCGGCCTATGCGCTCTCGGGCCTCGGCGGCGCGCTGTTCTTCGCGCTGTTCGCGGACGACCCGAACCTGCCGCTGGTGGGCGCCTCGGGCGCCATCTCCGGCGTGTTCGGCGCCTTCCTCGTGCGCTTCTGGTCCACGCAGATCCGCTTCTGGTACCTGCTCTGGTTCGGCTTCCGCGTGTGGACCGGCACGTTCATGCGGCCCGCCTACCTGATGTTGCCGCTGTGGCTGGCGAACGAGGTGCTGCAGGCGTGGCTGACCCACGCGCTCGGCGTGAGCAGCGGCGTCGCGAACACGGCGCACATCGGCGGCTTCCTGACGGGCGGCGCGCTCGCGCTGGCGGTGAAGCTGAGCCAGCTCGACGCGCGCATCGATCGCGCCATCGACGCCAAGACGACCGTGCAAGGCAACCTCGCGCTCGCCGACGCGCTCGGCCTGCGCGAGCAGGGCGACCTCGCTGGCGCGATCCGGCAGCTCGCGTTGCTCGTGAAGAAGTCGCCGCGCGACGCTGAGGCCGTGGACGCGTACTGGGACGCGTGCGCCGCGGCGGGCTGCGCCGGCGACGCCGCCCACGTCGTGCTAGCGCTGGCGCAGCGCGAGCTCGCCGCGAACGACGGCGCGCGCGCTGCGCAGCGCTTCGTCGAGGTGCGCGCCGCGCTACCCGACTACGGCTTCGACGCGTCGTTCGTGGCGCGCCTGCTCCCGCACCTGCGCGACATGGACTCGGGCATCGCGCGCGAGGCGCTGCGCTGGCTCGCGCAGCCGAAGAGCGGCGCGCTGGCGCCGACGCTCGCGCTGCGCGCCATCGAGCAGGCACGCGCCTTCGACCCGCGCCTCGCGAAGCAGCTCGCGCGCAAGCTCGCCGCCACGGATCTGCCCCCGGAGGTGCGCGCGCGCTTCGGCGCGCTCGTCGCCTCGCTCGACGCCGAGGCGCCGGACCCACCGGCGGGCGCGAGCGACGGGCTCGAGCTGGCGCGCGACGCGGACGAGGCGCCGGCTGGTGCGGCCGCGTCCGGCCGATCGCGCTCGTTCGCGAACGCCGCCACACCGGACTGGGACCACACCGCGCGCGCCTTCGACGACGAGCGGCCCGCGGCGACTCCGACCCCGCCCCTGGGCCCCGAGCTCACCGAGCCCGAGCTCACGAGTCCCGAACGCGACCTCGTGAGCGAAGAGAGCGCGGTCGCCGCCGCCGAGCGGATCGCCTCTCCCGGCGACGACTGGGACGCGCTGAAGCTGCTCGACTCCGAGGACGTGCCCGCCCCTCCCGCGCCGCGCTTCGCCTCGCTGAAGCTGACCGAGGCGACGCCGCTCGCGCTCGAGGGCGGCAGTCTGCGCATCGGCCTCGACGGGGGGCGCAAGGCGCAGCTCGCGCTCGCGAAGGTGGATGCCGTAGCGCTCGCCGCCGTGCGCGGCCTCGGTGCGAAGCCTGTGCTGGTGGTCGACCTGCTCACGGGCTGGCGCTCGCTCGAAGGCGGCGAGCTGCGGGGTCTGCGCCTGCGCAGCGATCGCTTCGACCCGCGCAAGCTCTCCGCTGCGCAGGATCCGCTCGCCGCGCTGCGCGCGTTCGTGGCGCAGCTCGTCGCGGCGTCGGGCGCGACGCCGCTCCACGCCGCCGACCCGAAGCGCGCGGACGCGCTCACCCCGTTCGCCGACGCCGCGAGCTACGAGCGCGAGGTGCTCGAGGTCGGCACCTGAGCTGGTCTGCCTCGCTGGCCGTACGTTGCAGCCACCGCGTACAGAACCCTACGCTGCGCGCAGCATGAGGCGCGTCGAAGTGGCGCAGATGGGCGCGACGCCTGCTCGGAGGGATCCAGCGATCGGGCTCGCCCTGCGTCGCTGCGTCGAAGCCGCCCACCTGTTCGTCGGAAGCTCCGACTTCGCGTTCTTCCTGTTCGACGCATTCGAGGGACGACGGCACTACAGCAACGCCGCCTTCGACCGCCTCGTCGGGTACGACGGCCGCGAGTTCGTCGGCAAGCTGCCGCCACATCCGTATTGGGTGGACGCGCCGCGCATCTCCCATCAGCTCGAGGCCACACTCGACGGCAGCTTCGGCGCGAGCGGCGTGCGCGTGCTCTCGATGCGATTCCGTCACGCGGAGGGACGGGAGTTCGACGTTCTGGTCACCGGCAACGAGATTCGCCGTCAGGGCACGCCCATCGCCTATCTCTCCCTGGCGGTAGAGGCGGACAGCGTGTCGCGCGAGAGCGCGCTGCGCATCCTCGCGGTGTCCGAGACGCTGCGCTCGATCGAGAGCGCGATGGAGCAGATCGGGAACGCTGCGCTCGTGCTGAACTCCCGCGGCTCGTGGGGCGCGAATGCGCCGAGCGTTCTCACCGCGCGCGAACGTGACGTCGTGCAGCTCAGCGGCAAGGGCCTGCGCCCCGCGCTGATCGCCCAGCGCCTCGCGATCAGCGAGTTCACCGTGCGCAACCACCTGAAGCGCATCTACAAGAAGATCGGCGTCCACTCGCAGGCGGAGCTGGCGGCTCGACTCGAGGCCGCGGCGGTCGGAGCCGGCGCCGACTGAGACACGCCGCGCAGGTCAGCGCGCGGGCTCGCGCGAGGCGGCGGCTGCGGCGGCGAAGAGATCGTCCTGACCCTCGGGCGCGCGTGCCGCGCCGTTCTGCAAGGCGCGCGAGTCGCCCCCCGCGAGGCGAATCGCGAAGGCGAGTAATGCCTCGGCCGTAGCGGCGTCTCGTTCGGTCACGACGGGCCACAGATCGCGCCGGAGCAGTTCCGCCAGGCGGCGGTCCCCGGCGTCGTGCGAGCTGAGCAGCAGAGCGATCTCCGCTGCGCACTCGCGCAGGCGCGGCGGCGGCGCCGCGCGCGGGTGGGCTCGCTGCCAGGCCGCCGCCAGCTCGGCTGCGAAGCGCCGGACGTGCTGCTCCTCGACGGTCGCGAGCGGCGGCGGGGCATCCCACGCGGACCGACTCCCCCGGCTGCGCTGGTGTCTCGTGACGGACTCCTCGTCCCCACCCCGAGGCCGGTCCGGGGCGGGGAACCCGTCGGGATCACCCCGCGCCGGCCCGCGCGGCGTGGCACCCACCTCGGAATCCCTTCGAGTCGACTCTCCTCTAGCGTGCGGCCGCACCCATGCGAAACGCCTCGAGGGAGGTCAGCGATGAGCCCAGGACGGGTCGGCTCGCGAGCGACGGCGCGCACCCGCGGCGCGCTGCGCTCTCGCCGAGTCACGGCCAGGCTCCGATCGAGCCATTGAGGTGCGAGCGCTCGTCCTCGACAGAGAAAGACGGGAGGCGCACTGCCGCCCGATGATCGAAGACGTGGCGTTGGTCGAGAGTTCGTGGCGTGGCTTGTCGCGGGACGCGGCGAGTTTCGCACGGTGCTTCTACGCGCGGCTGTTCGAGCGAGAACCCGCCCTGCGCGGCCTGTTCCGCAGTCCAGAGCCCGTGATCGAGCAGCACTTCGCGCAAGGCCTCGGCGCAACCATCGCCAGCCTGCGCTCGCCCGAGGTCATGCGCGATCACGTCGAGGCGCTGGTCGGAGCGCACGTCGGCTACGGCGTGCGGCGCGAGGACTACCTCGCGTTCTTCGCCGTGCTGCTCGGAGTGCTGCGCGACTTCTCGGGCGAGGCGTGGTCTCCCGCTGTCGAGCGCGCGTGGGTCGCCGCGTTGGCGAGCCTCTTCGAGCTCGTAGAGCGAGCGTTCGACGAGCTCGCGCGCGGAGAGCCCACCCCCGACCAGGAGCGCCACGGCGCAGCGGGCGCTGCGGGCGCCTCGCCGCGGCGCAGCGAGCCGCCGGGACCGAAGTCGGGCACTCGCTGAGGCGAGAGCGCGTCCTTCAGGCCGCGCTCCCGGCCTCCGCGCTCGCCTCCGCGCCGCACGCCCGCTCGGCGGCGAGCACGATCGGGCTCGGCTCGCCTACGCACGTCACCCAGAGCTGGTGCACGGCGCGCGTGGCGCCGACGTGGAGCAAGCGGCGGCTCTTGGCGTCCAGCGGGAAGTGGTGCGCGTCGCAGCCGGCGAGCACCACGTAGTCGTACTCGAGGCCCTTCACCTGCTCGATCTCGGTGACCTCGACGCCCGGCGTGAAGGCGAAGTTCTGCTGCTGCACCCAGCGCAGGCGCGGCACCTCGCCTTGCTGGAGGCCGCGGAAGTAGAGCTCGCTCAGCTCGCGCGAGGGCGTGAGCACTGCCACTGAGGCGAGCGCCTCGGCGCCCGCGAGGGCGTGCAGCGCGTCTGCGAGCGACGCGATGCAGGCGCCGTGCTCGGTGTAGTGAAAAATCTCGACGGGCGGGCCGTTGCGCGTCGTCATCAGCGCGAGGTCCTTCTCGCGAAGCGGGCCGAGCAGCTCCAGCGCGAAGCGCGTGATCTCCGCCGACGAGCGGTAGCTGATCTGCAGCGTGTCGACGTGAGCGGCGGCGAGGCCGAGGTGGCGGAAGAACTGCGACCAGTCGGTGAAGCCCGCCGCCTGCATCACGTGCTGCTGGGTGTCGCCGGCGAGCGTCACGCTGCGGCGCTCGTTCGCGCATTCGATCAGCACGCGCACCTCGAGCGGCGAGAAGTCCTGCACCTCGTCGATGGCGATGTGGCGCAGCTGGAGCGGGCCGCCATCCGTCGCGAGCAAGGGGCCGTTGCGCAGCTGCCAAGCCCGCAACAACAGCGCGTCGTCCTCGGGATCGAGCTCGGCCTCCACGCCCCGGTCGCCGGCGAGCCATGCCTGTACCGCTTCGATCTGGCGGCGGCAGTGCGCGACCGCCTCGGCGAGGTGCCCCTCGCGGAATGCGTCCGGCGCCTGCTCGGCGAAGACGGCCTCGAGGAACGGCAGGTCGCCGAGCACGCTCAGCCAGTCGTCGACCGCGCGCGCCCGCGACGGCGCGCCCGGTGCGCGCGTCACCTGGCGCTCCAGCGCCGTCTCGAGCGCGGGGTGGAGCTTGAGGCGCGCGACGAGCGCCGGCGTGTCGTCGCGCACGCGCTCCGGAAGCATCGGGAAGTGGCGGCGCCGCACCTCGCTCGACCACTGGTGGAAGGTCTTGACGGCCACGTGCGGCGCGCCGAGCGCGGGCAGCACGTGGCTCACGTAGTCGCGCAGGCCCGGTGAGAACACCACGAACAGCGTCGCGGCGGAGTCGATGTGCGGGTCGTCGTAGGCGAGATAGGCAATGCGATGGAGGGCGACCGTGGTCTTGCCCGACCCCGCGGCGCCGCGGATCACGACCAGACCGGTGCTGGGGCGCGTGATCAGGTCGAACTGCGCCGCGTCGATCAGGCCGGCGATGTCCGGCAGGCGTTTGTCGGCCCGCATCGCGCGCCCGCTCGGATCCGTGCCGAGGCGCCGCGGGCCGCCCTCGCCCGTCTGCACCCGCAGCGCGGCGCCTTCGCCGCCCGCGAGCCGTGGCAGCGTCTTCGCCGAGACACGCCAGCCGCCCTCCGCGCGCTCGTCGGGCACGAACACGCCCTCGGGCGCCTCCACGCGCTCCAGCTCGCCGCCGCGGATCGTCACGGTGCGACGCGCCTCGATGCGGCCGGCCTGCGTGCGCCCGCTGATCTCCTCTTCGTATTCGTCGCCCTGCTGGTAGCGATAGAAGAGCTGGGCGATCGGCGCGTTGCGCCAGTCGACGATGCGCAGCCCGTGGTCGAGGCGGGTGGCCTTGCCGATGCACAGGTCGCGCATCCGGCCGTTCTCGCGCAGCCGCAGATGCGCGAAGTAGGGCGAGCCGTGGTCGACGCGCGGCGACTGCCGGCTCTTGCGCAACTGGTCGAGCACCGAGCTCTGCACGTGGAAGCGCAGCGTGAGCTGCGTCTGGTCGTACGGGTCGGGCGCGCCGTCGAGCAGCTGATCGCGGATGCCGTGTAGATCCTGGACGAGGCCCGTCTCGGACGGCGCCTCGGGCTCCGCCGTTCGGGCCAGGGTGTCCCGGACCCCCCTCAGCAGCTCGAGCTCCTCCTGCACGACCCGATCCGGCAAGCGCCCGCTCCGATTCCGAGGGAACGGACTTGATTACTTCACCGCCGGTGCGTTTCCAAGACAATTTTCGCCCCGGCTCCGCAAGCTCCCTCTCTTTCGCTCCAGCCTTTCTCCCCAGGAGCTCCGCCCTGCGCCGTCTCCACGTCTCTCGAACGAGCGACCCAACCGCGAGCAGGAGCGAGGAAGAATCCTCTTGCCCCCTCCGCCCCGCGCGCGTTATGCGACGTGCACGATGTTCCGCGCAGACGACTACGAGAAGCTCGGCACCTTGTTCCTCGGCCGCGTGCTTGCCGAGGACGGTGCCCCCACCGACGCCCCGCTGCTCTACGACGCGAAGGACCTGACCACGCACGCAGTCTGCGTGGGCATGACCGGCAGCGGCAAGACGGGCCTCTGCCTCGCGCTGCTGGAGGAGGCCGCGCTCGACGGCATCCCCGCCCTCGCCATCGACCCGAAGGGCGATCTCGGCAACCTGCTGCTCACCTTCCCGGCGCTGCGCCCCGACGACTTCGCGCCGTGGATCGATCCGGCCGAGGCGGCGCGGGCGGGACAGGCGCCCGCCGAGTACGCGAAGACGATCGCCGAGCGCTGGCGCAAGGGGCTCGCCGACTGGGGCCAGGCGCCGTCGCGCATCCAGGCGCTGCGCGACGCGGCGGACCTGGCGATCTACACGCCGGGCAGCACCGCGGGCCGCCCGCTGCGGCTGCTGCGCTCCTTCGACGCGCCGCCGCCCGCGCTCGCGGCGGACCCCGAGGCCGTGCGCGAGCGGCTCCAGGCCGCGGTGTCGAGCCTGCTCGCGCTGCTCGGGCTCTCGGCGGATCCCGTCCAGAGCCGCGAATCGATCCTGCTGCAGAACATCGTCGCCACGGCGTGGAACGCGGGCCAGAGCCTCGACCTCGCCGCGCTGATCCGCGCGATCCAGCAGCCGCCCTTCGAGCGCGTCGGCGTGTTCGACCTCGAGTCCTTCTACCCGGCGAAAGAGCGCACCGCGCTCGCCATGAGCCTCAACAACCTGCTGGCGTCGCCGAGCTTCGGGGCGTGGCTCGAGGGCGAGCCCCTCGACGTCGCGCGGCTGCTCTACACGCCCGAGGGGAAGCCCCGCCTGTGCGTGCTCTCGATCGCGCACCTCAGCGACGGCGAGCGGATGTTCTTCGTGACGCTGCTGCTCAGCGAGCTGATCGCCTGGATGCGCGCGCAGTCGGGCACGCAGTCGCTGCGCGCGCTGCTCTACATGGACGAGATCTTCGGCTACTTCCCGCCCACCGCGAACCCGCCGTCGAAGCCGCCGATGCTGACGCTCCTCAAGCAAGCGCGCGCCTACGGCGTGGGCGTCGTGCTCGCGACGCAGAATCCGGTCGATCTCGACTACAAGGGCCTCGCGAATACGGGTACCTGGTTCCTCGGCCGCCTCCAGACCGAGCGCGACAAGCTGCGCGTGCTCGAGGGCCTCGAAGGCGCGTCGAGCGCGACGGGCAAGGCCTTCGACCGCGGCGCCGTCGAGCGCACGCTCGCCGGACTCGGCAGCCGCAAGTTCCTGATGCACAACGTGCACGACGACGCGCCGACGCTGTTCGAGTCGCGCTGGGCGCTGTCGTATCTGCGCGGACCGCTCACGCGGGAGCAGATCCGGCGGCTCACGCAGAGCGCGAGCGCCGCGGCGGCCGCGGGCGGAGCGCCGACTGCGGGCGCGGAGCCGCGCGCCGCGGCGACCGCGGCCGTGGCGACGGGGGCGGCGAGCCCGCCGCCCGCCGCTGCGAGCGGAGGTCCCGCCCCGCGCCCCACGCTGCCCGCCGGAATCGAGGAGCGCTTCGGCACGCCACCCGCCGGCGGCACGAGCGGCGGGCTCGTCTACGAGCCGCTGCTGTTCGCCACTGCCAGCGCGCACTACGTGCACGCGCCCGCGCGGCTCGACGCGTGGCAGAGCCTCGCGCTCGTGGCGCCGCTCGCCGACGCGAGCGCCGAGGCGCCGTGGGAGAACCTGCGCGAGCTGCCGGGCAAGCCGCCCCTCGCCGCCGCGCCCGAGCCTGGCGCCGCCTTCGCGCCGCTGCCGGCGCTCGCGCAGCGCCCCGCCAGCTACGCGCGCTGGGCGAAGATGCTCGAGTCGCGCCTCTTTCAGGCGCGGCCGGTCACGATCTACGAGTGCAAGGCGCTGAAGGCGTTCTCGAGCCCGGGCGAGGCGCTGGGCGACTTCCGCGCCCGTTTGCGCGACCGACTGCACGAGACGCGCGACCTCGAGGTCGAGAAGCTGCGCCGGAAATGGGCGCCGAAGCTCGCGGCCCTCGAGGAGCGCCAGCGCCGCGCGCAGGAGCGCGCCGAGCGCGAGCGCGACGACTACGCGAGCAAGAAGCTCGAGACGGCGGTCTCGCTCGGCGCCTCGGTGCTGGGCGCGCT
>CAYWRY010000074.1:0-19168 GCA_964460485.1 uncultured Spirochaetales bacterium | reverse complement strand
CGTTGTCGCCGAAGCGGATCTCCTCGGTCGCGACCGTGTCGTTCTCGTTGACGACGGGGATCACGCCCAGCTCCAGCAGCTTGGCCAGGGTGTTACGCGCGTTCAGAAAGCCCTCGCGGTCCTCGAGCCCCGCGCGCGTGACGAGGATCTGCGCCGCCTCGCGGCCGCGCTTGCGCAGCGCCTTGCGCCACAGATCCGAGAGCCCGATCTGCCCGACCGCGGCGGCCGCCTGCTTCTCGGGGATCGTGCGGCCCGGCTGCGACCAGCCGAGCGTGTGGCTGCCGATCGCGATCGCGCCGGAGGAGACGACGACCACCTCCTTGCCGGCGCCGAGGAGCGCGGCGACCTGACGCGCGAGATCGCCGACCACGCGCGGGCGCACGCGGCCCGCCTCGGTGAGCGTGCCGCTGCCGACCTTGACGACGATGCGCTTCGCGCGCGCGGCGTCGGCCCGCAGCTCGGGAGAACTCACGCGCGCTCCTCCCCGAGCGCCCGCCACAGCGCGCGCACGAGCTCGGGGACGCCCTCCCCGCTGACGCCCGAGGCGCGCAGCACGGGGCGGCCGCGCGCCTCGAGCGCGCGCTGGACGCCGTCCAGCAGGCTGCGGTCGCCGATCGCGTCGATCTTGTTCAGCAGCACGATCTCGCGCCGCTCGGCGAGCGCGGCGTCGTACGCAGCGAGCTCTTTGCGGATCGTCTCGTACTCGGCGAGCAGGTCGCGCGATTCGTCGAGCAGAGCGGTGCAGTCGAGCAGGTGCAGCAGGATGCGCGTGCGCTCGACGTGGCGCAGGAAACGGTCGCCGAGCCCCGCGCCCTCGCTCGCGCCCTCGATCAGCCCCGGGATGTCGGCCACCACGAAGCGCTGCTCGTCGAGGGTCACGACGCCGAGATTCGGCGTGAGCGTCGTGAACGGATAGTCGGCAATACGCGGGCGCGCCGCCGAGATGCGCGCGAGCAGCGTCGACTTGCCCGCGTTCGGGAGGCCGAGCAGGCCGACGTCGGCGATCAGCTTCAGCGAGAGGCGCAGCTTGCGCGTCTCGCCGCGGGTGCCCGGCTTCGCGAAGTCGGGCGTCTGGCGCGTAGCCGTGGCGAAGCGCGCGTTGCCGAAGCCGCCGATCCCGCCGCGCGCCGCCACGAAGCGCTGGCCCGGCTCAGAGAGATCCGCGAGCGGCGGCGCGCCCGCCTCGGCGTCGGCCTCGGAGATCACGGTGCCGACGGGCACGCGCACGACTTCGTCCGGCGCGTTCGCGCCGGCCATCTTCGAGCCGGCGCCGTCGCCTCCGCGCTTCGCCTCGATCACGCGGCGGAACTTTTGGTCGAGCAGCGTCGAGAGATTGGCGTCCGCCACGAACACGACGTTGCCGCCGTTGCCGCCGTCGCCGCCGGCGGGCCCGCCGCGCGGCACGAACTTCTCGCGGCGGAACGCGACCGAGCCGTTGCCGCCGTCGCCCGCGCGAACGGTGACGACGGCTTCGTCGATGAAGGGATCGCCTTCTTGGTTCATCGCGCGTTTCCCGCTGGAGCCAACCCAGCTTCGACGCGCGGGCGCTCCCCTGACTCCTTACGCCGCCGGCTCGACCTTCGCGACGAGCTTGCCCTTCGAGGGGCCGTAGCTCACGACGCCGTCGACGAGCGCGAACAACGTCCAGTCGCGGCCGACGCCCACGCCACGTCCGGGATGGATTTTCGTGCCGACCTGGCGGACGAGGATGTTGCCGGCCTTCACGGTCTCGCCCGCGTAGCGCTTCACGCCGCGGCGCTGGCCGTGGCTGTCGCGACCGTTGCGGGACGACCCCTGCCCCTTCTTGTGCGCCATCTCGATCGATCTCCGTTCGCCTGCGGCTCACTGCGCGCGATCTGCGCCGCCTCGCGGCGCTGGATCGCTTGCGGCTTCTCGAGCCGTGGTCGGCCGGTGTGTTGTGGTCTGCTCTGTTCCTGATGCGGCTACGCGCGGATCTCGGTCACCTGGACTTCGGTGTAGTCCTGGCGGTGACCCTGCTTGCGCCGGTAGTTCTTGCGCCGCTTGCTCTTGAAGATGGTGATCTTCTCGCCGCGGCCGTGAGCCTTGATGGTTCCCAGCACCTTGGCGCCAGCGACGAGCGGCTTGCCGACTCTGGCCTCACCCTCGCCGCCCACGAGCAGCACCTCGCCGAACTCGACCGGGGCGCCCACCTCGCCGGCGAGCTTGCCCACGCGAACGGCTTGGCCCGCCGTCACGCGCACCTGGAGCCCGCCCGTCTTCACGACCGCGTACATCACACGCCCTCTTCTTGCCCACGGAAGCGCGGCAGTATCGGAGATTCGTCTTCTCCGTCAACCAGCTGCGGGGTGCCGGAAGCGGCGTCGCCGCCGATCGGGCGGGTGTCGGATTCCGGCGCAGGAGCCCCCTCGTCCTCCTCGTCCAGAAGAGACATCGAGAGGTAGTCGCCCCGGGCCCGGGCCGCCGCCGGTGCCTCGGTCGTGGGCGCGGCAGCGACAGGCGGGATCGCCGCCGGGAGCGGCGCAGGCTCGCTGGTCCGCGTGGCCTCGCGCGGCGGGCCCTCACTCCTCCGGTCGGCGAGCCAGGGCAGGGGCAGGCTCACCGGCTCCCCCTCCCCGACCGAGGCAATCTCGAACTGCTCCTGGTGCAGCTCGACTCGCGCGCGGATCTCGATCTCCCGGCCGAGCTCCCGCTCCAAGGCCTGGAGGCTCGCCCGCTCGTGGATCAGGAGCTGCTCGGCCACCGCGCGGTGCACGGTCACGACCACGCGCCGGCCGCCGAAGCGCGGCAGGTCCTTCTTGATCTCGCGCAGCACCTTGTGGGCCACGCTCTCCCCGGTCAGCACGTAGCCCTTGCCCTCGCAGTAGGCGCAGGGCTCGCACAGCATCTGGACCAGGTTCTCGCGGGTGCGCTTGCGGGTCATCTCCACGAGCCCGAGCTCAGAGATCTTCAGGATGTTCGTCTTCGCCTTGTCCTGGCGAAGCTCCTGCTGGAGCGCCCGGTAGACCTTGTCCCGGTTCTCGGCGCTCTCCATGTCGATCAGGTCGAGGATGATCAGGCCGCCGATGTTCCGGAAGCGGAGCTGGTTCACGATCTCGCGAACCGCCTCGAGATTGGTGCGCAGCACCGTCTCCTCGAGGTCGCGCTTGCCCACGAAGCGGCCGGTGTTCACGTCGATCGCGGTGAGCGCCTCGCTCTGGTCGACGATCAGGTAGCCGCCCGACTTGAGCCAAACCTTGCGGCCCAGGTTCGTGTCGATCTGCTCTTCGATGCCGAACTCGTCGAAGATCGGCAGCGCGCCCTGGTAGTGGTCGATGCGCGGCTTCGGGTCGGCGACGAAGCGGTCCACGAACTCCTGCATCTTCGCGTGAACGCTGGCCGAGTCGATCACGATGCGCTTGGTGTCCGCGTTCGCAAAGTCGCGAATCACCCGCAGCGCCAAGTCCGGCTCGCTGTAGAGGACCGCCGGCGCACGCACCTGGTCCTTGCGGATCTGGATGTCGTCCCAGACGGTCGTCAGGTACCGGACGTCGGCCTCGAGGTCGGCGTCGCGCGTGCCCTCGCCGGCGGTGCGGATGATGAAGCCGAGGTCGGCCGGCTTCACCCGCTGCACGATCTCGCGCAGGCGGCGGCGCTCGCGGTCGGAGTCGATCTTGCGCGAGACGCCCACGCGCTGCGCCCAGGGCGTCAACACCAGGTGGCGCCCCGCGATCGAGATGTGCGAGGTGATCCGCGCGCCCTTCGAGCCGATCGGCTCCTTGGCGATCTGGACCACGATCTCCTGGCCCTCGCGGACCAGCGTCTCGATCGAGGGCGCGTGGCGGTTGCGGCGGCCCTTGTGCCGGCCCCCGCCGTCCTCGTCGAGCTCCTCGATGTCCTCGACGTAGTCGCCGGCGTAGAGGAAGGCGGCCTTCTCGAGGCCGATGTCCACGAACGCCGCTTGCATGCCGGGCAGCACGCGCATCACCCGGCCCTTCACCACGCTGCCGACCACACTCTTGCTGCGCGCTCGCTCGAGGTGGAACTCGAGGAACTGCTTCTTCTCGAGTACGGCGACCCGGGTCTCCCCCGGGGTCGCATTGATCAGAATCTCGTTGTGCATCCTCGTCCCGTCTTGCAGAGGACGAGGGCGATCGCCGGTGCGAACTCGCTCACCACGCGCCTCCGCGGTGTGTGCCGAGCTCGAGCTGTGTCAGCGAGACCGCCCCAGCCGGGGCGGGGCGGGATCAGGCGGAGGCGGCGATTCCCGACTCGGTTTCGCGCGGCCGGACGGGATCTCGCAAGAGCGTCCCGAGCTGCTGGCCGATGCCTGTTCGATCCAATCGACTGGGCATTTCAGGGTTTCGTTTCTCTACGGCCTCGGGGAGATCTCGGCGCTCCGCGGGTTCCCGCCTCACGTCCAACGCCTCTTTCGCCCTGGACCTCGCCCCGCTTTGTCGGGCACCCTCCGGCACTCTGCCGTCTCCGAGGGCCACCTCTCAGGGCTCGATCCTTGCTGGCCGACCAGAAAATGACTTGGGGAGCATCATGGATCGCATCCCGCCGGTCAAGAACGGATCGCGCATCGGCAGCCGATCGGCAGGACCTGAGCAGGATCCACGGCGCGACCTGCCCTCGGTCGACCGGCTCCTACGCGAGCTCGCGGCTGGGCTGGGCGCCGCTCTGCCGCGCTGGGCGCTGGGCGAGGGCGTCCGCGCCGCGCTGGCGGAGGCGCGCGGGCGGGTCGAGGCGGGGCAGGGGCTCGGCGACCTTCGGGCGGAGGCGCTCCGCGCCGCGCGCGGGCTCGCCGCGCCGCGCCCGACGCAGGTCGTGAACGCCACGGGCGTCGTGCTGCACACGAATCTCGGGCGCTCCGTGCTCGGCGCGCCCGCGGCCGAGGCTGTCCGGGCTGCCGCAGCGCACTACACCGACCTCGAGCTCGACCTCGCCTCGGGGGAGCGCGGCGACCGCCTGGCGGCACTCGAGACCAAGCTGCGCCTTCTCTCGGGTGCCGGCGCGGCGGCCGTCGCGAACAACTGCGCGGCGGCCGTGCTGCTCGCCCTCGATACCTTCGCACGCGGACGGGAGGTCGTCGTCTCGCGCGGCGAGCTGGTGGAGATCGGCGGCTCGTTTCGGGTGCCCGACATCCTGGCGCGCGCCGGGGTGACCCTGGTCGAGGTCGGCACGACGAACCGCACCCACCCCGGGGACTACGAGGCGGCGATCGGCCCCCGCACCGCCCTCCTGCTCAAGGTGCATCGCTCGAACTTCGAGCAGCGCGGGTTCGTGGCCGAGGTGCCGCTCGAGGAAATGGTCGCGATCGGGAAGCGCCACGGGCTGCCGGTCGTGGAGGACCTGGGCTCGGGGACGCTCTTCGACCTCCGCCCGCACGGCTTCCCCGCGGAGTCCTTCGCGCCGGCGCGCCTCGCCACAGGGGTCGATGTGGTGTGCTTCTCGGGCGACAAGCTGCTCGGTGGGCCCCAGGCCGGCATCCTGCTCGGCACGGCGGAGCGCGTCGGCGCCCTGCGCAGGAACCCGCTCGCGCGGGCGCTGCGCGTAGACAAGCTCACGCTCGCCGCCCTCGACTGGCTCGCGACCGCGCTCCTCGACGGGCGCCACGCCGAGATTCCCACGCTGCGCATGCTGCTCGCGCCGGAGAGCGAGCTCGCGAAACGCGCCGAGGCGCTCGCGGCGCTGCTCGCGGGCCGCCTGCCTCCGGGCGTGCGCGCGAGCGTGGTGCGCAGCGAGGCGCCGGTGGGCGGCGGCTCGCTGCCGGGGCTCACGCTGCCCTCCTGGGCCGTCGCGCTCGATGCTGCGGGCAGCGCGGCGCAGCTCGCCGCCGCCCTGCGCAGCGCGCGGCCCGCCGTCCTCGCGCGCACGCAGGACGAGCGCGTGCTGCTCGACGTGCGCACCCTGCTCGACGGCGAGGAGGCGGACGTCGCGCGCGCCCTCGCCGAGGTGTCGCGCGTTTGATGGCCCCTAACCCTTCGCGTAGCTTTGCCCGGCCGATGCTCAGCTCGAACGTCCTCGTCCTCAATCGCTCCTATCTGCCGATTCACGTGACGTCGGTGCGGCGCGCTTTCGCGCTGGTCTACCAGGGCATCGCGCGCGTCATCGACGAGCAGTACAAGACCTTCGACTTCGAGAGCTGGAGCCAGCTCGCCGTCGCACGCGACGACGAAGCGATCGGCACGCCCCACGGCCTCATTCGCATCCCGCGCGTGATCGTGCTGGTGGCCTTCGACCGCCTGCCGCGCCGCCACGTCCGCTTCAGCCGCATCAACCTGATGGCGCGCGACGACTTTCAGTGCCAATACTGCGGCGTCAAACCGAAGCGCGCCGAGCTGAACCTCGACCACGTGATCCCGCGCGCCCTCGGCGGCAAGAGCACGTGGGAGAACGTGGTCACGAGCTGCATCGACTGCAACCGCCTGAAGGGCGGTCGCACGCCGAAGCAGGCGAACATGAAGCTGACGAAGCGTCCGGAACGCCCGCGCTGGACGCCGCTGATGAACCTGATGTTCTCGAGCGTGCGGTACAAGGAATGGCGGCCGTTCCTGAGCGTCGTCGACGCCTCGTACTGGAACACCGAGCTCACCGAGTAGCGAGCCGGTCCGGAGCCTCCCACGGAACCGACCCCCACCATCTCGGACAGCGCGCGCCCGCGCCTCGTGGCGGTCGGCGGCGGCAAGGGCGGCGTCGGCAAGACGTTTCTCGCAGCGAACCTCTCGATCGCCCTCGCGCGCGGCGGCTACCGCGTGATCGCGATCGACACCGACGTCGAAGGGCCGAACCTGCACACGCTGGTGGGCGTGAAGAATCCGGCGCGCACGCTCGCCGACTTCATCGCGGGGCGCGAGAACCATCTGCTGCGCCTGATCGTCGCGACGCCAACCGAGAACCTCGGCCTGATCGCGGCGACGCAGGGCAACCTCGCCAGCGCCCAGCCGGAAGCGCAGCGGCGCGCCGACATGCTCGCCCAGCTGCGCCGCATGCCGTGCGACTTCGTGATCGTCGACTGCGGCGCCGGCGCCCACGCCGCGACGCTCGACTACTTCCTGGTGAGCGACGACGGCCTGATCGTCGTGCACCCCGAGCCCACCTCCGTCGAAAACGCCTACACCTTCGTGCGCGCCTCTTTCTACCGCCGCATGCAGGCTGCGCTGCGGAAGCACGACGTCCGCGCGCTGGTGCGCGAGGCCATGGACCAGCGCAACGCGCGCGGCATCCAGACGCCCCTCGACCTCTTGCGTGAGATCGAGGGCATGGACGTCGAGGACGGCCAGCGCTTCGTCGAGGCGATGCGGCGCTTCCGTCCGCGCATCGTCGTCAACGAGGTGGCGACCGCGGACGACGTGAAGCTCGGCTTCTCGATCGCCAGCGTGTGCCGCCGCTTCTTCGGCATCGACGCGGACTACATCGGCTACCTGAATCGCGACCCGGCCGTGCGCGAGGCGGTGAAGCAGCGCCGCGCGTTGCTCGATGTCGCGCCCGACGGAGATGCCGCGGTCTACCTGCGCCGCATCGCCCGCAAGCTCGCCGAGGGCGTGCCGCTGCCGACCGCGGGTGCGCAGCCGTGAAGCCCTTCTCGGAGCAGACGCACTACGAGATCCTGGAGGCGCCGCGCGACGCGACGCCCGAGCAGATCGAGCGCGCCTACCGCGTCGCGCGCGCAACCTACGCGCCGGATTCGCTGGCGACCTACTCCGTCTACGACGAGGCGGAGCTGCGTGCGCTCCAGGAGCGCATCGAGCTCGCCTACACGGTGCTGTCGGATCCGCTTCAGCGCAGCGCCTACGACGCGACGCTCGGCTTTGGGCCGCGCGTCGAGCTCGCGCTCAGCTTCGCCGACGAGGGCGACGACGTGCCGGGCCTCGACAACGCGCCCGAGATCCGCGGCTTCGAGGAAGGCCCCGACGATGGGCCGTGGGGCGGCGCGCGGCTGCGGCGCTGGCGCATCGCGCGCGGCATCGAGATCGACCGCATCGCGTCGCTCACCAAGATCAGCGCGAGCTACCTGCGCTCGCTCGAAGAAGAGCGCTTCGAGGCGCTGCCGGCGAACGTTTACGTGCGCGGCTTCCTCACCGCCTACGCGCACGCGGTCGGGCTCGAGGCGGAGCGCGTCGTGCCGCCGTACATGGAGCGGGTCGTGGCGGCGAGGCCGGAGAAGCCGCAGAGGGCCGTCATCCGGCGGCTGCGATGAGCGACCGCATCGCCGACCCGGAGCGGGTGTTGCGGCTCGCGCGCGCGGTCGTCTCGGACATCCTCTCCTACCACCCCGACCTCGTGCGCGAGGGGCTCGCGAACGACGACTTGTTCGAGCGCATGGCCGGCGAGCTCGCCGAGGCGCGCGAGTTCTTCGAGGAGCGCGTCGCGCCCGACGCGGCGCAGCGGACCAACGCCTGGAATCGCGCGCTCGTGGATGTGCTGGTTTACCGGAGCAAGCACGTCCGCAGCCGGATCTGGTAGTGCGCGCGCGGCGCTTTGCCGCGCGGAGCGAGCCAAAGCCGTGCGTGGCGCGCCCGGCGAGCGGAGTCGAAGAGTGGCCTCGGGGCGAGGGGAGCGAGGAGAGGACCGTGCTGGCCCCGCGGCTCCGAGCGAGTTCGTGGTGAGCGAGGCACACGCCGGCGAGCGCCTCGACCGCGCGCTCGCCGCGCTCGCGGGCGTCGCGCGCGCCCAGGCGCAGCGCTGGATCGAGGCGGGTCGCGTGCGCGTCAACCGAACGCCCGCCCGAGCGAGCCAGAGGCTCGCGCTCGGCGACCGCGTGCTCGCCGATCCGCCCGAGCCCGCGCCGAGTGCGCTCGCGCCCGAGCCGATCGCGCTCGAGATCCTCCACCAGGACGGCGCGCTGGCGGTGCTGAACAAGCCCGCCGGCCTCGTCGTCCATCCCGCGCCGGGCCACGCAGGAGGCACGCTCGTGAACGCGCTGCTGCACCACGTGCGCGATCTCGCCGGCGTCGGCGGCTCGGCGCGGCCGGGCATCGTGCACCGCCTCGACCGCGGCACGTCGGGCGTGATGGTCGTGGCGAAGACCGACGCGGCGCACCTCGCGCTCGCGAAGCAGTTCCACGATCACACCATCGAGCGCGTCTACGTCGCCTTCGCGCGCGGCGCTCCGGCCCAGGACGAAGGGCGCATCGAGCGCGCCATCGGCCGTCACCCGAGCGATCGCAAGCGCATGAGCGTCGCGGCGAAGCGAGGTCGCGCGGCGGCGACGCGCTGGCGCGTGCTGAGGCGCTTCACGAAGAGCGCCGTCGTGAAGCTCGAGGTGCGGCCGGAGACGGGTCGCACGCACCAGATTCGCGTGCACCTCGCCGCGCACGGCCTCCCGCTCCTCGGAGACGAGACGTATGGGCGCGCGGCGGGCGGCGCCTTCGCGCGCGCGCTGGGCCGCCCCGCGCTGCACGCCGCGGCGCTGGGCTTCGTGCACCCCTCGACCGGCGAGCGCCTGCGCTTCGAGGCTCCGCTGCCCGGCGATCTCGCGGCGCTCGAGGCGGCGCTCGCGAGCGCGGAGCCGAAGCGTGCGTGAGGCGGCCGCCGGATTCCTCACCGACCCGGTGCTCGCCGGGCGCGGCGTGGTCCACGGTTTTGGCCTGCGCGCGAGCCCCGAGCTGCCGCTGCGCCGCCCGCGCCAGGTGCACGGCGCGCGCGTCGTGTGGGCCCGCGCAGCGAACGAGCTCGGTTACGCGGACGCGGTGCTCGCCCGCGAGCCCGGCGTGCGCGTCGGCGTGCTCACCGCCGACTGCGTGCCGATCCTCGTCGCGGGCGGCGGCGCGGTGGGCGCAGTGCACGCGGGCTGGCGCGGCTTCGCGGCCGGAGTGATCGAGGCGGCGCTCGCGGAGCTCTCGGGCGCGGCGGGCGGCGCGGAGATCGCTGCCGCGATCGGGCCGTGCATCGGCGGCTGTTGTTACGAGGTGGATGCGCCCGTGCTCGGGCCGCTGCGCGAGCGCTACGGCGCGCTGCTCGACGCCGCGCTCACTCCTTCGCGCCCCGCCCACGCGCGCCTCGACCTCGGCGCCCTCGCGCAGCTCGCGCTCGCCCGCGCGGGCGTCGCGCCGGCGGCGATCGGCAGCGCAGCGCGGCTCTGCACGCGCTGCGACGCCGCGCGCTTCCATTCCTTCCGGCGCGACGGGCCCGCCGCGGGCCGGCTCGCGCACTGGGCCGAGGTTGACGCGTGAGCGCGCGAAGCGCTCGCCTCCCGCGGCTCGCGCTCGCCGCCGCGCTGCTGCTCGCGCCGCTGCTGGCGCTCGCGGAGGCGTGGGACGCCGGCGAAGTCGCCGAGGCGGAGCAGCTGCGCGTGGCGGAGGCGGCTCGCGCCGCCGAGTACCGGCGCCGCGTCGCGCGTGGCGACGTGCGCGCCGCCGCCGCGCCCATGCCGCGGGCGGCGCCGGACTCTCCCGGCGATGCGCTGCGCGACGCGGCGGACATCGTGGACTTCATCGAGCGCTTGCTGCGCGGCGGCGGCGATCGAGCCGAGCCGCGCCGTTCGCCGGAGCGCGACGAGCTGCGCCGCCGCGAGCGCGAGCGCCGCCGGCGCGACGCGGAGCCCTGGTGGGAGGAAGAGGAAGAGCGACTGCGGGGCGGGCGGTGAACGCGCGGCGTCTCGCCTGCGCCGCGGCGCTCGGCGCCGCCTGCCTGTTCGCCTGCTCGCTCGGCCCGCGCCCGCGGCTGTCGGAGCAGGTGCTGCCGCTTCCGACGCGCATCTACGGGCGCTCGCTCTCGCTCGGCGTGGGCGAGCCCGCGTCGCTCGCCCGCATCGAGCGCCACCTGCGCGCGGCCGGTTATCAGGCGGCGAAGGGCGCGGACCTCGTTCCGGGCAGCTTCCGCATCGGCAAGGCCGAGCTCGCCCTGCGCGCGCGGCGCCTCGACTACCCGGAGGCGCCGCCCGCGGAGGCGCTGATCGCCGCCGTCGTTGCGGACGGCCGGGTCGCGAAGCTCGCGGTGGATGGGGAGCCTGCCGAGCGCGTGGTGCTCGAGCCGCCGCTGCTCGCTTCGCTCGCCGAGAGCGGCGAGGACCGGGAGCTCGTGCGGCTCGAGGACGTCCCGCTCCACGTGGTCGACGCCGTGCTGATGACCGAGGACCGCCGCTTCTATTCTCACGTCGGCGTCGACCCGATCCGCATCTTCGGCGCCGCGCTGGAGAACGCGAAGGAGCGCCGCGTCGCCGAGGGCGGCAGCACGATCACCCAGCAGCTCGTGAAAAACGTCTACCTGTCTCCGGAGCGCACGTTGGGGCGCAAGCTGCGCGAGATCTTCCGCGCGCTCTGGCTCGAGCTGCGGTACTCGAAGGAGGAGATTCTCGAGGCGTATCTCAACGAGATCTACCTCGGGCAGGACGGCGCGCTCGGCATCCACGGCGTCGGGCGCGCGGCGCGCTTCTATCTCGGCAAGGACGTGAAGCAGCTGACCGTCGCCGACGGCGCGCTGCTGGCGGGGATGATCCAGCGCCCGAACGCGCTCTCGCCCTTCAAGCACCCGCGCGGGGCGAAGGAGCGCCGCGACCTGATCCTCGACGTGATGCTGGGCGAGCGGGCGATCGACGCCGAGGCGCACGCCGCCGCGAAGCGGCAGCCGCTGGGCGTGAAGCGCGAGCCCGCGCGGCCGCGCTTCGCGGCACACTTCGTCGGGAGGGTGCGCGCGGATCTGGCGACGCGCGTGGACGAAGACGCGCTGAGCCGCGCGGGCTTCGGCCTGTTCACGACGCTCGACGCCGCCGCGCAGGCTGCCGCGGAGGCGGCGGTGGACGAGCAGCTCGCCGCGCTCGAGCGCGCCTACCCGCGCTTGCGCCGCGCGAAGAAGCCGCTGCAGGGCGCGCTCGTCGCGCTCGATCCGCGCAGTGGCGAGGTGCTCGCCTACGTGGGCGGCCGCAGGGCGGCGCGCGGCACGCTCGATCGCGTCGCGAACGCGCACCGCCAGCCCGGCAGCGTGTTCAAGCCGGTGGTCGCGCTCGCGGCGCTCACCGGCGCGCGCGACGGCGAGCCGTTCACGCTCGCCACGATCCTCGAGGACGAGCCGCTCGCGATCCTCGTCGAGGGAAAGCCCTGGGGCCCCGAGAACTACGACCTCCGCTACCGCGGGCCCGTCACGCTGCGGCGCGCGCTCGAGGATTCGCTGAACGTACCCTTCACGCGGCTCGCGCTGGAGACGGGCCTCGTGCGCGTCGCCGACACCGCGCGGCGGCTCGGCGTCGAGAGCCCGCTGCGCCCGATCCCCTCGCTCGCGCTCGGCGCCTTCGAGATGACGCCGCTCGAGGTCGCGCGCACCTACGCGGTGCTCGCGAGCGGAGGCGTGTGGCGCGACCTGCGCGCCACGCTCGCCGTGCGCGACCCGAGCGGAGAGGACCTCGGCGGCGACCTCGCAGGCGAGCGGCGCGTGTTCTCCGAGGAGGAGACGTATCTCGTCACGTCGGCGCTGATCGGCGCGGTGGAGCGCGGCACCGGCCGCGGTCTGCGCGCGCTCGGGGTGCGCGGCCCATTCGCTGGCAAGACCGGCACGACGAACGACCTGCGCGACGCCTGGTTCGCCGCCTACACGCCCGAGCTCGTCGTGGTGGCGTGGGTGGGCTTCGACGACGGCGCGCGCGTCGGCCTCACCGGCGCACAGGGCGCGATCCCGCTGGTCGCGAGCTTCGTCAAGAAGGCGCTGGGCGCGAGCGGCTGGGATGCCTTCGCGACTCCGCGGCGCCTCGTCGCAGCGGAGATCGATCCCGCCACGGGCCTCTTGGCCGCGCCGTGGTGCGAGAGCGTCGAGGAGGTGTTCATGCGGGGAACGCGGCCCACGGAGCGCTGCCCGCGGCCGCGCCGCTGGTGGAGGTGGTGGTAGGAGCGCGAGCCGCCCCGGCTCGCGCGAACCTCGTAGGGGATGGAAGAGGCGGCTTCGAAGACTCGCCGCCGGAGATGAGGGCGCCGTGATTCCCTACGTCGAGCATCCGGTCTTCGAGGTTTTCGGGTACACGATCCAGGCGTTTCGGGTGCTCGTGTTGCTCGCGATCGCCGTACAGGTGGAGGTGACGGTGCGGCGCGCGCTGCGGGTCGGGATCGCGCGCGAGACGGCGAGCGCGCTCGTCATCTGGGCGGTGGTGATCGGACTCGCGTCGGCGCACGTGTTCGACGTGATCGCGTATCGGCCCGAGGTGTTACGGAGCGACCCGGTGGAGTTGCTGCGGTTCTGGGGTGAGCTGTCGTCGACCGGTGGCATGCTCGGCGGGCTCGCGGGACTGTTCTGGGTCGCGCGGCGCAAGGGGCTGTCGGCCGGCGAGATCGCGCGCTTCTTCGATGTGGTGATGTTCGCGCTGCCCTTCACGCTCGGGGTGGGGCGGCTCGGCTGCGCGCTCCAGCACGACCATCTGGGTGCGGGCTCGACGAGCTGGCTCGCCGTGCGCTTCCCAACCGGCCCGCCTTGGGACGGGCCGCGCTTCGATCTCGGCTTGCTGGAGACGCTGCTGTGCGCCGCGATCGCGGCGGGATTCGTGGCGCTCGATCGGTGGAGGGCTCCGCAGCTCCGTCCGCCCGGCTTTTTCTTCGCGCTGTTCTTCGCGCTCTACGGGCCCGGGCGCTTCGCCCTCGACTTCCTGCGCGTCGGCGAGGCGCGCTACGCCGGGCTCACGCCCGCGCAGTGGCTGATGGCGGGAGCGGCGCTCGCGGCGTTCGCGTGGCTGGCGCGGCGGGCGCGCGGCGCGGCGAGCGCCTGAGTTACGCGCAGCCACGCGCTCGAGCGGCGAGCGCGTACGCGAGTCCCCCGAGCGACCCGCCGGCCGCCAGGTCCACCGCCCAGTGCTGCTTGCTCGCCAGCGCGCCGAAGGCGATCGCGACGCCCCAAGCGAGCGACGCGGCGTCCCAGAGCGCGCGCCGCGGCGCCGCGAGCTGCGCGCCGCACACGCGCCGGGCGTGGAGCAGGCAGAGCACGGTGAGGCCGGCGTGGAGCGAGGGGAACGCGTTGGCGGGCGTATCCACCGCAACGAGCCAGCCGATCTCGGCGGCGGCGTGGGCCTCGGCCGGGCGCGGCCCTGCGCTCGGAAACAGCGCGAACGCGACGAAGCTCGGAACGCACAGCCAGACGAGCGCGCGCCCGAAGGCCGCCACCTCGGCCCGCGTCGTCGAGAGCAGCACCGAGAGCGGGACGAGCGCGAACAGGGACGCGTAGGCCCAAACCCAGGCCGGAGCGAACGGAACCCAGGCGTCGAGGGCGGAGGCGGGCGGCGCGATGGAGGTCGCGAGCGGGTGCAGCTCGATGCGCTGGAGCGTGAAGTAGGGGACGCAAATCCCCACCGTGAGCCTCGCGAAGAGCCGTAGCTTCGCGCCGAGCTCCGCCCCGAGCCGCTCGCGCAGCCCGATCCCTGGCGCCGTCTGCGGCAGATCCCCACCCAAGCCCCCGCCCCCGTCTCGCGCGCCCTCTGCCACTGGGCTCCGACCCGATTGGCTCAAGTTCGCTTCGCGAGCCGAATTTCGCAGGTACCGCGCTCGCTTGCGGCGCGCGAGGCAGTCCGCGAACTTGCCCGGCTGCGCCGCCTCCTCCCCCGGACGGTGCCACCGCGCGGATCCCGCACGGTCCGCGTCACCCGGAACCCGCCATGGCACAGCCCCAAACCGACTGGCTCGAGCGCATTCGCGAGGTCGAGTCGCGTGTTGCGGGGCTCGAGCAGCGGCTCGCCGACCCGGCGACGGCGCAGAAGCAGGGCGAGCTCGCGAAGGTGGGGAAGGAGCTGTCGGACCTGCGCCCCGTGCTCGAAGCGGGTGCCGCCTACCGCAAGACGCTCCAGGCGATTGCGGACAACCAAGAGATGGCGAAGGACGCGGACCCCGAGCTCTCGGCGCTCGCGCAGGCCGAGCTGCCCGAGCTGGAGGCGAAGCGCGACCAGCTCGTGCAGGACATCCGCCGGCTGCTCATCCCGAAGGATCCCACCGACGAGCGCGACGCGATCCTCGAGATCCGCGCCGGCACCGGTGGCGAGGAGGCCGCGCTGTTCGCGGCGGATCTGTTCCGCATGTACTCGCGCTACGCGGAGTCGCAGCGCTGGAAGATCGAGCCGCTATCGGTCTCCGAGACGGGCAGCGGCGGCTTCAAGGAGATCATCGTCGGCATCTCGGGGAAGGACGTGTTCGGTCGCCTCAAGCACGAGCGCGGCGTGCACCGCGTGCAGCGTGTGCCGGCGACCGAGGGCGCCGGGCGCATCCACACCTCGACCGTGACGGTCGCGATCCTGCCCGAGGCCGAAGAGGTCGACATCAACATCCAGCCCGCGGACCTGCGCATCGACGTGTTCCGCGCCGGCGGCCCGGGCGGGCAGTCGGTGAACACCACCGACTCCGCCGTGCGCGTGACGCACCTCCCGACTGGCGTCGTCGTGCAGTGCCAGGACGAGAAGAGCCAGCACAAGAACAAGGCGAAGGCGCTGAAGGTGCTGCGCTCGCGCCTGCTCGAGGCCGAGCTCGAGCGCCAGGCGAACGAGCGCGCCAGCGACCGGCGCGCGCAGGTCGGCACCGGCGACCGCAGCGAGAAGATCCGCACCTACAACTACCCGCAGAACCGCGTCACCGACCACCGCGCGGGACTCACGCTGCACCAGCTCGACCGCATGATGGAGGGCGACATCGGCGGGCTGCTGGAGGGCGTCGCGAGCTACATGCTCGGCGAGCGCGAGAAGCAGCTCGCCGCCGAGGGGCGGGCCGCTTGAGCGAGCGAAGCTGGACGGTGCTCGAGCTCTTGAAGTGGACGGCGGACTACTTCAAGCAGAAGGGCATCGACAGCGCGCGCCTCGACGCGGAGATTTTGCTCGCCTTCGCCCTCGGCACCGATCGGCTGCGCCTCTACCTCGACTTCGAGAAGCCCATCCTTGCCGACGAGCGCGCGCGCTTCCGCGAGCTGGTGAAGCGCCGCGCCGACGAGCGCGTGCCTGTCGCGTACCTCACCGGCGTGCGCGAGTTCTGGTCGCTGCCGCTCGCGGTGACGCCCGACGTGCTCGTGCCGCGACCCGAGACCGAGACGCTGGTCGAGGCTGTGCTCGCGGAGCTGCCCGACGTGGAGGCGGAGCTGACCGCCTTCGATCTCGGCACGGGATCGGGCGCCATTGCGCTCGCGCTGGCGAAGGAGCGCCCGAAGCTGCGCGTGGTGGCCGGCGACGTCTCGCCGGCCGCGCTCGCGGTGGCGGAGCGCAACGCGCAGGCGCTCGGCCTCGCGGATCGGGTGCGCTTCGCAGAGGGCGACGGCTTCGCCCCGGTCGCCGAGCAGCGCTTCCACGTAATCGTCTCGAACCCGCCTTATCTCGCCGACGTGGAGGCGAGCGCCCTCGCGCCCGAGCTCGCGCACGAGCCGCGGGGCGCCCTGTTCGCGGGCGCCGACGGCGCCGCGTTCTTGCGCCGCATCGTGGCCGAGGCGCCGGAGTACCTCCGTCCGGGCGGCCTGATCGCGCTGGAGCTGGCTCCCGCGCAGGCGGACGACGTGACAGAATGCATGAAGCGATGCGGCTTCGAGGGGCCAAGGCTGCATCGCGATCTCGGGGGGCGGCCGCGCGCGATCACCGCGCGCAGCCGGGAGAGAGGAGAGTCCTGATGGCGAAGTCCAGCGGGCCCAAGGGCGGCATCGCGTTTCTCCAGGCCGGCGAGCCCGGCTTCGAGCGCGCGTTCAAAAAGCTGTGCGCGCGGCGCGCGGCCCAGGAAGAGTCCGTCGAGAAGGTCGTCGCGAAGATCGTGGCCGACGTGCGCGAGAACGGCGACGCGGAGCTGTTCGCGCTCACCAAGAAGCTCGACGGCTGCAGCCTCGATCGATTGGAAGTCCAAAAGAAAGAGTGGGACGCGGCGTGCGATCGCGTGGCGCCGCCAGACCGCGCAGCCCTCGGCAAGAGCGCGATGCGCGTGCGCGAGTTCCATCGCAAGCGCGTCCCGTCGAGCTGGGAGATGCGCGAAGAGGGCGGCGCCCTGATGGGACACAGAGTGCGCGCGCTCGAGCGCGTGGGCATCTACGTGCCCGGCGGCAAGGCCAGCTACCCGAGCACCGTGATCATGAACGCGGTGCCGGCCTCGGTCGTGGAAGTGCCCGAGATCATCATGGTCACGCCGCCGGGGAAGAACGGCGAGATTCGCGACGAGGTGCTGATGGCGGCGCGCGTCGCCGGCGTGCACCGCGTCTTCAAGCTCGGCGGCGCGCAGGCGATCGCCGCTCTCGCCTACGGAACGCAGAGCGTTCCGCGCGTCGACAAGATCACCGGGCCGGGCAACGCCTACGTGCAGTACGCGAAGAAGCTGGTGTTCGGCGACGTCGCGATCGACAGCGAGGCCGGCGCGACCGAGGTCGTGGTGATCGCCGACAAGAGCGCGACGCCGGCCTGGGTCGCCGCGGACATGCTCTCGCAGGCGGAGCACGAAGAGGGCGCCAGCGCGATCCTGATCACGCCGGTGAAGGCGATCGCGCAGCGAGTGAAGGAGCAGCTGGAGAAGCAACTGAAGGGCCTGTCGCGCGAGAAGATCGCGCGGGCGGCGCTCGCGAACGGCGCGATCGTCTTGGCGAGAGACATGGAGCACGCCTTCGAGCTGGCGAATCGCTACGCGCCCGAGCATCTGGTGATCGCGACCGACGACGCGGAGGCGCAGCTCAAGAAGGTGAAGAACGCGGGCACCGCGTTCCTCGGTCACTACACGCCGGTGGCGGTGGGCGACTATCTCGCCGGCCCGAACCACGTGCTGCCGACCGGCGGCACCGCGCGCTTCTTCTCGCCGCTCGGCGTCGACGACTTTCTGAAGCGCACCGCGTTCGTGCGCTTCGAGCCGCCGAAGCTGCGCGAGCTCGGCGCGGACGTGATCCGCCTCGCGGACCTCGAGGGTTTCGGCGGCCACGGCAACTCGGTCGAGCTGCGCCTCGCGAAGATCCGCAAGGCGCGCCGCGAGCGCGAGGCCGCCCGCGAAGCCGAGATGGATGCCGAGATGGACTGGTAGAGAGTGGCCCTTTGGGGTCTGACCCCAAACGGCCACTCGGCCAATGAACGAGCAGGCATGAGCACCGAAGCCAAACCCCGCCGAGCCAGGATCGAGCGCAAGACGCGCGAGACGGAGATCCGCGCCGACTTCGCGATCGACGGCACCGGCGCCTACGACGTCGCGACCGGCATCCCGTTCTTCAACCACATGCTCGAGTCGTTCGCGAAGCACGGGCTCTTCGACCTCACGCTGCGCGCTCAGGGCGATCTCGCCGTCGACCTGCACCACACGGTCGAAGACGTCGGCATCGTGCTCGGCCAGGCGCTGCGCCAGGCGCTCGGCGACGCGCGGGGCATCCGCCGCTACGGCCAGCAGACGCTGCCGATGGCGGAGTCGCGCGCCGACGTCGCCGTCGACGTGTCGAACCGCCCGTTCCTCGTCTACCGCGTCGCGCTCGCCAACGACCGCGTCGGCAGCTTCGATGTCTCGCTGGTCGAGGACTTCCTCTACGCGTTCGCCCAGAACGCCGGCCTCGATCTGCACGTCGAGCTCCGATACGGGATGAGCCCGCACCACGGCGTCGAGGCGATCTTCAAGGGCCTCGCCCGCGCGCTGCGCGTCGCGCTGGAGATCGATCCCCGCGCTCTGGGCGCGGTGCCGAGCGTGAAGGGCGCGCTGTAACGCCGGATCAGGCCGCCCGGCGGAGATGTCCCGCGAGCAGCGCACCGGCCGCGGCGAGGATGGCTGCGAGGCCCGGCTCGGGAACCGGCGTGAAGGAGCCGCGGATCTCGCCGTTCGGGAAGTTGTTCGAGACGATTCTGAAGTAGGCGTTGCCCGAGGCGAGGCCGGCGGCGAAGGCGGCCTCCGCGCCCGCGAACGTGTTCCCGTTGCTCCGGACGAAGAACTGCGACCAGAAGCCGGTCGAGAGCATGCCCTGCGTCGTGTTGTACGTACCCGAGTTGGCGGTGGGGAAGAACGGCAGGGCGACGGTGGACTCGCTCACGTTGCCCGGCGCTGCAATGCAGCAGTGCATGAAAGCCTGGTGGCCGGACGCGATGCCCGCGTAGGTCACCGAGAGCTGGATCGTGTGGACCGCGGTGTCGATCACCAGCGTCGCCGTGCCAGTCGCCGTGGATCCCGACGGCGGGTTGTGGCTCGCGCCGTTGAGCACGGCGGCGTACGTGATGGGGGCCGCGAGAGCCGGGCTCGCGAGCAGCAGGACCAAATCAGCCGTCAGCACACTCCGCATCGCCGTTCTCCTTGCCGAACCCACCCCCTGGGCCACCGCTGTGCGGGACCCA
>CAYWRY010000073.1:0-19420 GCA_964460485.1 uncultured Spirochaetales bacterium | reverse complement strand
ACCAGACGATTCCGCGCACCACGATCTCGGCGTCCACCGCACCCCCCGAGGCCGCGCATCATACCCAGGCGCGCCGCTCATTCGATTCCGGCCAACGGCGCGCCCTCGGGCGGCACACCCAGGTAGCGCGCGCGCGGCCGCAGCAGCTGTTCGCTGCCGTACTGCTCGAGCACGTGTGCGCTCCAGCCGGCGCTGCGCCCCACGGCGAACACCCCGGAGGCGGCGCCGAGCGGGAGCCCGAGCGCGGCGCGCAGCGCGACGATGCCGATGTCGATGTTGGGCCTTGGGCGCTGCGCGAGCTCCATCGCCCGGACGATCGCGTTCACACACTGCACGACGCGGTTCTTCGGCGCGATCTCCCAGGCCTCCTCGAGCACCACCAACGCGCGCGGGTCGCCGCGCTCTCGATAGGGGGCGAAGTGATGGCCGAAGCCGGGGGTGCGCTCGCCGCGGCGCGCGCGCTCGCGCACGACCCGGTCCGCGTTCTCCGCGCGTCCGATCTCGGCGACCAGGGCCTCGGCGCGATCCGATGCCGAGCCGTGGAGCGGGCCCGAGAACGCCGCGAGGCCGGCGAGCGCAGCGGCATAGAGGTCCGCGCCGGTCGACGCGGCGACGCGCGCGGCGAACGTGGATGCGTTGAGCTCGTGATCGGCGGACAGCAGCAGCCAGCGGTCGAGGGCCGCTACCGCACGCTCGCGCGGGCGCACGCCGCAGGCGCGCAGGATCGCGTGCGCGATGCTCCGCTCCTCCCAGGCCTCGGCGGCGCGCCCCGGCTCCGCGGGCAGCGCGAGCGAGCAGGCGAGCAGGCGCGCGAGACGCCGGGCGCGCGGCAGCACCGCCTCGATGCGCGGGTCGTGGCGGTAGCGGTCGTTGGCGCCGGCCATGGCGACGAGCGCGATCGCGCAGCTCACGCGGCTCGCGTCCTTCGGCAACGAGCGCGCGGCGAGCCGGAAGTCGGGCGCCTCCGGCGGCACCTCCCAGCGCAGGTCCGCGCTGGGCAGCGTGCCGGTCCAGAGCAGCTCGCTCGCCGCCTCGAAGGAGACGCCGCGCCGCGCCATGTCCACGGCCACGAGCCCGCGATAGGCCGGCCCGCGCGGCGTCATGGCGGTGATCGCCGAGTCGAGCACGGGCTCGCCCCAGGCGAGCGCGCGGGCCGCGGCGGCGCCGCGCTGGCGCGCGCGCAGGCCGTCCACGTCGCTGCGCAGATAGCGGCGCGCGCGGCCGGCGCCCTCGGGCGCGAGCGAGCGCAACAGGCCCCGGCTCACGTAGGCGTAGAGCGTGGGCAGCTTCACCCCCAGGTGTCGGGCGGCCTCGGCCGCCGTCATCTCGTCGTGGGGGGCGCGGGAGTCGTCCATCGCGAAACCCTTTCATTGATTGATTGATCAAGATTTACAGATTGACTGAACCAGTCGATGCTGGCCACCGCAGGCGACGACAACGGCGGAGCGCGCGGGCGACGCGCCCGCGCCGAGGAGACCGCGATGGCGAACGAGACGGAGGTTCGGATCGGACTCGACGGCGTGGTGGTGGCGGAGACGCGCCTCTCGCTCGTGGACGGCGAGCGCGGCAGGCTGGTGGTGCGCGGGCACGACGTGGAGGCGCTCGCGGCGGCGAGGCGCTTCGAGGACGTCGCGGCGCTGCTCTGGTCCGGCGAGCTGCCGAGCGGCGCAGAGTCGCGCGAGCTGTCGCGCGCGCTCGGCGAAGCGCGCGTGCGCGCCTTCGCGGCGCTGCCCCGCCTGCGCGAGGCGCTCGCGGCGCCGGACGGGATGGAGGCGCTGCGCGGCGCGCTGGGCAGCCTGCACGCGACGCCTGGCGAGAGCACGGCCGCGCTGCGCTTGCGGCTGACCGGCGCGATCGCCGTGTTCGCCGCCGCCTGGTGGCGCCTGCGCAGCGGCGCTGCGCCGCTCGCGCCGGATCCCGCGCTCGCGAGCGCCGCAGACCTGCTCCGCTGCGTGCGCGGCGCGCCGGCGACGGCGGCGGAGGTGGATGCGCTGGACGCCTACCTCGTGACGGTGGCCGAGCACGGCATGAACGCCTCCACTTTCACCGCGCGCGTCGTGGCCTCGACGGGCTCGGACGCGATCTCGGCGGCGGTGGCGGCGCTCGGCGCGCTCAAGGGACCGCTGCACGGCGGCGCGCCCGGGCCGGTGCTGGACATGCTCGACGCGATCGGCGCGCCCGAGCACGCCGAGGCGTGGCTGCGCTCGGAGCTCGACTCGGGCAAGCGCCTGATGGGCCTCGGCCACCGCGTCTACCGGGTGCGCGATCCCCGGGCTGCGGTGCTCGAGCGCGCGGTGGCGCGGCTCGAGGCGGCTGGCGGCTCGAGCCGCTACCTCGCCCGCGCCCGCGCCGTCGAGCGCGTCGCGGTGCGCGTGCTCGCGGAGCGCTACCCGGCGCGCAAGCTCGACACCAACGTCGAGTTCTACACGGCCGTGCTGCTCGACGCGCTCGGCCTCGCGCGCGAGCTGTTCACGCCGGTGTTCGCGGTGGGCCGCGTGGCGGGCTGGCTCGCGCACTTCGACGAGGAGCGCCAGCGCGGCCGGCTGATCCGCCCCGACGTCCGCTACGTGGGCGCCCTGCCCGCGGAGGCGGCCTGAGAGGCGACGCGTGGAGGGCGACGCGCTTTCCTCCGGGCCGCTCGCGGTGTTGTGCGCCACCGCGTTCTTCACCGCGATCCTGTCCGCGATCGTCGGCATGGCGGGCGGCATGACGCTGCTCGGCGTGATGCTGATCTTCCTGCCGCCGCTCGCGGCGATCCCGCTGCACGGCGCGATCCAGCTCGCCTCGAACCTCTCGCGCACGCTGATCCAGCGCGAGCATGCCCGCTACGACCTGCTCTGGCGCTACGGCTGGCCGCTCTTGCCGATGGGGGCGCTCGGCCTGCTCGTCGCGCGCGAGCTGCCCGAGCGCGCGCTCGAGGCCGCGATCGGCGCGTTCGTGCTGATCGCAACCTGGCGGCCCGCCTGGCTCGCGCTCGGCGCGCGCGCCGGAGGCAGCGCGAGCGCTCGCTTCACCGCGCTCGGCGCCGCGTCGGGCTTCCTCAACGTGACGATCGGTGCGACCGGCCCGCTGGTCGCGCCGTTCTTCCTGAACCTCGGGCTCTCGCGTCAGGCCGTGATCGGGACGCAGGCCGGCGTCCAAGCGCTCGGCCACCTGGCGAAGATCGCCCTGTTCGCGGGCTTCGGCTTCGCGTTTCACGAGCACCTCGCGCTGCTGCTCGGCGCGAGCGCGTGCGCGATCGTCGGCACTTGGTTCGGCAGCCAGCTGCTCGAGCGCATGCCGGAGGCGTGGTTCACGCGGCTCTACAAGGGCGTGCTGACGCTGCTCGCGCTCCAGCTCGTGGTGGGCGCCGCCTTTACCGCACTCACTTCGGCGGCGTAGACAGCGGCTCCGAGCGATAGCTGGCCAGCGAGCATGCGTCGCCGACGCGCAGCCACGTGGCGGAGAAGCGATTGCGCACGCTGAGATCGCGGCCGCCGGCGCGGACGCCCAGCGTCTGGGTCCCGCTCACCTCGCAGGCCGAGGCGTGGCAGGCATAGCTCTCGGCGTCGACGACGATCGAGCGGTAGCGGATCTCGCCGCTCGCGAGGCGGCGGATCAGGCTCGCCTCGTCGTCGACCTCGCCGTTCGAGTGGACGTACTGCGCGCCGTCCGCCATCAGCCGGGCGATCGCCGCTCCGTCCGCGCCGACCAGTGCCGCGCGTCGCTCCACCTCGCAGCGCCGGAAGAAGGCGTCGTCCGCTGCCGCCGCCGTCGCGAGCAGGACGTTTGCCGCAAGAACGAGCCCACGCATCCTCAGCCTCCCGCCGCCGGCGGAGCTCCACGCCCGTCCCCGGCGACACGTTCGTGCCGGCGGGCGCGGGCGTGGAGTCGCACCTGCGCGCATCAGCCCCTCAGCTTGGCGATGAAGCCTTGCTCCTCGGCGATGAAGCCCTTGAACGACGGGCGCGAGTGGATGCGCTCGACGTAGCTCGCGAGGCGCGGGTACTTGGCGCTGTCGATCGTGCCGCCGCCGTGCTGGTAGTTCACGAACGGCGAGGCCGTGGAGATGTCGGCGAGAGAGAAGCGATTGCCGACCAGGTAGTCGGCGTCGGCGAGCTGGCCCTCGAGGTACGAGAACACCGGCGGAATCGCCTCCGCCGCCGCCTTCTCCACCGCCGCCTCGTCGCCCGGCCGCTTCATGAACAGCGGGAAGAGCACGCGCTGCTGGAAGTACGGCACGACCGCCTGCACCAGCGCCGTGTCGGCGTACTCCTCGTACCAGACGGTGCGGGCCGCGGCATACGCATCCGCGGACACGAGCGGCGGGTTCGGCGCGATCTTCTCCAGGTAGACGACGATCGCCGACGAATCGGGAATCACTTTGTCGCCGTCGGTGAGGGTCGGGATCTTTCCGAGCGGGTGGAGCTTGCGGTACTCGGGGTTCGGGCCGAACGGCGTGAGCGGCTCGTGCTCGTGCGCGAGACCTTTCTCCGCCAGCGCGACGCGCACCTTGCGCACGAAGGGAGAGAGGCCGGCGCCGATCAGTTTGAGTGCCATGTCGAGGTTCCTTTCGGTGGGACGTGGGGTGGGCGCTGTGACTCGCCGGAGAGTGCACATGCTTTGCCGCGCGCGCTCGCGCTCCCTGCGATCGGATCCGCTTCGGGCGGAGCGGCAGGCTGGCGCGTCGCGGCCTCAGTTCACGCCTTGGCTCGCGACCAGCATGGCGGGGTCGACGCCGATGCTGCGGATGGCTTCGGCCCAGCGCGCTTCGAGCGGCGTCTCGAACACGATCGACGGGCGCGCGGGCACGACCAGCCACGCACCCGCCGCGATCTCGGCCTCGAGCTGGCCGGCGGCCCAGCCCGCGTAGCCGAGGAAGACGCGCGCCATGGCCCCCGGCCGCTCGGCGATGCGGCGCAGCGCATCCCGCGAGCGCGCCCAGTGGAGGCCTTCCATCAGGGCGACGGCCCCCACGCCCTCCGCGGCGGCGTCGTCGAGCAGCACCCAGCCACCGTCTTCGCCGACGGGTCCGCCCCAGTCGACGCGCCGGCTCGGGTCTCCGAGCCAGCGCATGCCCTGCGTCTTGCACAGGTGCGCGAGGGGAACGTCGGTGGCGCGATTCACGACGATGCCGAGCGCGCCCTGCTCCGGGTCGTGCTCGAGCATGAGCACGACGGTGCGCTGGAAGTTCGGGTCGACCAACACGTCGAGCGCGACCAACAGAGCCGGTGCGAGCGCGGTGGAGGCGGTCGCCATGGCGCCAGGATACGCGCGGCCGTGCGGTGGGCACGCGTAAGCTCGCGGTGTGCTCGCCCGCACCGGCATCGCGCTCGCCTCGCTGGCCGGCTTCGCTGCGCCCTTCCTCGCGGCGCTGCTGACGCGCCTGATGCCGCCCGCCGAGGCCGCGCTCTGGCAGACGCTCGCGCTGCAGCTCTGCTGGGTGGGGCTCGCCGGGCTCGTCGCGCTGCGGCTCGGCGGCTCCGTCGCGGAGCGCCTCGGCCTCGCGCGTGGACGCAGCACGGCGCCATCGGTTGCCCTCGGCATCGCCGGGACGCTCGCTCTCTCGACCGCCCTCCAGTTGGCCGTGGACGCGCTGGCGCTCGCGCCGGGCTCCTCGCTCGAGCGGCTGAATGACGTGGCGCAGGCGACGGCGGCTCGGCAGCCGTGGCTGCTCGCGCTCGCCCTCGGCGTCGCGCCGGGCCTCGCGGAGGAGCTCCTGTTCCGCGGCGCGCTCCAGCGCGGCTTCGCTCACCGGCTCGGAGCGTGGTGCGTTCCCGCAGCGGCGGCGGCCTTCGCCGCGCTGCATCTGGACCTCGTCCACTCCCCGGCCGCCTTCGTGCTGGGCTGCTACCTGGGCGCACTCGCTTGGCGCGCCCAGTCGACGTGGCCCGCGATCGCCGCCCACGTGGCGAACAACTGCGCCGCCGCGCTGCCTCAGGTCGTTCCCGGCGCGGCCCCCTGGCTACCGCGCGCGCAGAGCTGGGGCGAGGCCGCGCTGTGCGTCGCGGTCGCCGCCCTCGCGCTGGCGCTGGCCCAGCGCGCGTCAGAAGCCGGCAAGTCCCCGCGAAACCCCGCTTCAGGCTGAGGCGTGCAGGGCCGAAACGGACCGCGGGGGGAGAGATGCCGGCGGAACCCGCTCTCTTGGTGCTCGACGACGGGGAGCTCAGCGACCTCGTCACGCTGCTCAACGAGCTGGGCCTCGAGTTCGCACACCTGCGCGGCTCCGCGATCCCTCCGCAGATCGCGCCTCCGCAGCGCGTGATCGTGACGACGCCGCGGCGGGCGATGCTCACCAAGGATTGGCCGCGCTCGAAGCCCTATCGCATCGCGGTCGTCACCGAAGACTCCAACACGCTGCGCGCGATGCTGCGCCGCGTGGGCTTCGACCTGCTGCTGCGGCGCCCGATCCATCCGGTGGCGCTGCGGCTCGTGTTGTTACGGGCGCTCTACGCGGGCGAGGAAAAGCGCCGCGAGGAGCGCCTCGCCGTCGGCTACGACGTGCAATTCCGCTCCGGCTTTTGGCGCAAGAAGGCGTTGCTCGCCGACATCTCCCAGCGCGGCTGCCGGCTGCTCGCCGAGCAAGCGCTGGCTGCCGGCACGCGCATCAACCTGCCGCTCCCCAAGGAGATCAGCGCCGACGGGCTGACGCTGCCCTGCAAGGTGGTGCGCGTGGGCGCGAAGCCGGAGGCAGACGGGCGCATCGAGATTGGCCTGGCCTTCGAGAATCTCTCGAAGGAGAAGCAGCTGGCGGTCCGGAACGTGCTGCGCGCGCTCACGGAAGCCGCGGGCATGGAGGAGTCGCGCGTCCTTGGGACGCCGAAGCAGCGCGCGGCTGCGACAGCCGCCGCCGAGAAGTCGGCTGCTGCTCCGGCGGCCCCACCGGCCGCCGCGCAGCCCGCCGCCCCGGCCGCCGCGCAGCGGGCGACCCGGGCTGCCGGTTCGCCAGCGCCGCAGCCGGCGCCGGCTGGCAAGCGCGCGATCGCGCTCCCAAGCGCGCCCGCCGCCGTCCAGAAGCCGACGCCCCCGCAAGCGAAGCCCGCTCCGGCGCCCGCGCCGGCCGCTGCACCCGCGAACTCGGACGACCGCCGCCAGCACTCGCGCGCGGCATTCGGCCGGCAGGTCGCGCGCCTCGACGACGAGGCGAACTCGGTGCTGCTGGGCCGCGATCTCTCCGTCGGCGGAATGCGCGTCGAGTACCACGACCGGCTCCAGATCGGCGACCTGCTCGAGCTCGCCGTCTACGTCTCGCCGCGCGAGGAGCCGATCGTCTTGAAGGCGCGCGTCGCCCACGATGCCGGCGACGGGCTCGGCCTCGCCTTCGAAGGGCTGGCTTCGGAGGTCGCCCAGCGGCTCGAGAAGATGGTCGCGCGCCTGCCGAGCGTGGAGTCGCTGCAAGGCGGCGAAGCCGCGGGGCTCGGCAGCGTGGTTTCGCGCGTTCTCTCGGGCTTCCGGCGCGAGGATTGAAGGGGGACCCCGCGCGGCGCGCGCATCGCTCGCGCTAGGGCGCCTGGTGCGCCACCTCTTCGGCACCGCGCCGCGTCGCGAGGCGCTCGACGGCGCCGACGCTGCAGCGGCCGTTCGGACAGAACGCGGCGCGGAAGACCTGCGCAGCGAGCTGGCTGCCGCTGGTCCACCAGCGTTGCCCCTGCACGGTGACCGTCGCGACCGCCAGCTTGGGGTGCTCCGCCGGGGCGACGCCGGCGAACCACTCGTAGCGGCCGGGCGGGTTGGCCCCGGTCAGACTGCCGGTCTTGCCCGCCACGGCGATGCCGGGAAGCAGCGGGCGGCCGCGCGGGCGGAAAGCGCGGCGGGCGGTGCCGCGCTCGGTGGTCTCGCGCAGCAGGTCGCGCAGCTGTCGCGCCAGCGCTTCCGAGAGCACGACGCGCTCGCGCGGCGCGCTCGCCACCGCGAGCGCCTCGCCGTTCGCGCCGAACGCGGCTCCGATCCAGTGCGGCTCCAACAGCCGCCCGTGGGCGAGTGTTCCCGCGAGCTGCGCGGCGTGCAGCGGAGTGATCATCAGGCCGTCGAGGCCAGAGCCGAGCTGGCCGAGCTCGTACGCGCTCTCGCCGGGGTCCTTCACGTCGCCGGGCGGATGGTCGGGCGCGGGCGGCGAGAGCAGACCAAAGCGATCGATCGCGTCGAGCATCCCGCGCGCGCCGACGCGGTGCACCGCCCACTGCGCGAAGCACTGGTTGTTGGAGGTGGCGAGCGCGCGCTCCAGCGAGATCTCGGCGCCTCGCCTGGGCGGATCGACGCGCGAGGGCGTGAGCACGTACGGGCTGCCCGCGAAGCGGCACACGCCTTGGGCGAGGGAAGGGGCGGCGTCCAGGGCGGCCGCCGCGGTGACCACCTTCACGAGCGAGGCGGCGGGGTAGGCGCGATCGGGCGGGAACGAGTCGGGATCGGTCGAGACGTAGGCCGCGAGCGCGCCGGTCTCGATGTCCATCACCACCACGTGCGCGCGCTCGACGCGCCCCTGCTCGACGATGCGCCAAATTGCGCGCGTCAGGTCGGGATCGAGCGAGTAGCGCAGGCGAACGCTCTCGCCGCCGCCGAGCGGGAAGCTGCGCTCGAAGGCGCCGTCGCGTTCCTCGAGCCGCCGCACCGCGCTGCGGCTCGTGGGCGCTGCGAGCGCGTCCGGCGGCAGCGCGGCGCGGCGCGGCGCGGCGGGCGGCGAGACGCTCGCGACGGGCGCATCGGGAGCGGGCGTGGGCCGCCCGGCGTCGGACGCGACCTCGGGCGGCGCCGCGGCGCGGGCGGCCGGCGGCACGTCGAGCGGCGGCAGCGCGAGCGGCGGCTCGTGCGGAGCGCGCGGCCCCTGCGAGAGCAGCGCGACCACGGCGGCCGGAAGTGCGGCGCACAGCACGGCGATGGTCAGGCGGCCCCGCCATCGCATGCGCGAGCGCCGCGCCCTCGCTCCCCCCATCGCCATCGCCACTCGGTCGTCTCCCGCGGCTGCTCAGCGTTCTCTTTCGGCTGCGCGCGGTCTGGGGGAGTGACGCGCGCGACGGAAACGACTTTTCTTCGATCTAGACCTGAACGACCTTGACCACTTCGGGAATCTCTTCGCGCAGGCGGCCCTCGATACCGAAGCGCAGAGTGGCTGTCGAGCTGGGACAACCGACGCACGAGCCCTGCAGCACCACCTCGACCACACCGTCGTGGAAGCCCGCGAAGACGACGTCGCCGCCGTCGCGCGCGACGGCGGGGCGCACCTCGTTCTCGAGGATGTGCTTGATGCGCGCCACCACGCCGCTCTCCTCGGGACGACTCGCCGCGGAGAACGCCGGGCCGAGCGCACTCTCGCCAGCCGCCGCGAACGCCTTCAGCGCGTCGACGATCGGCTGTGCGAGGTCGGTCCACTCGCGCGTCTCGCGCTTCGTCACCGTCACGAACCCCGGCGCGAGGAAGACCCCCAGCACATCGGGGATCGCGAACAGGCGCGCGGCCAGCGGCGAGACGCCCGCGTCGACTGGCTCCTGGAAGCTCGCCGTGACGCCCGGCGGCGTGATCTCTTGGGAGAGCACCCACTTCAGCGACTGCGGATTCGGCGTGCGTTCGGCGTGGAAGCGAAAGTCGAGTGCGAGCGACATGGGCGCGAACGTAGCCGCTCCGCGCGCAGGAAAGAACGCTGCGCCGCCCCTGCGGCCTCGCCTCACCGAAACACCCGCGCCTCGAAGTCGGCGAGCTCGCACACGAGGAAGCCATGGGCGGCGGCGATGCGGCGCTCGCGCGCGCCGTTGTAGCCCCAGGCGGCGAGCACACAGCGCGCCCCCAGGCCGGCGACCACTTCCAGGTGGCTCACCTTGTCGTCGACGAAGGTCACCTCCGAGAGCGGCGCGCCCTCGCGCGCGGCGATGCGCCGGACGTGCTCGCGCTTCGTCTCGCTCGTCTCCTTGTCGAGAACCGCGCGTTCCGGGAACAGATCGGCGACACCGTATCGTGTCAGCAGCGCGCGCACGGAGTGGCGATCCTTCGCGGTCGCGATCGCGAGCGTCACCTCGCCCGCGCGCCGCTGCAGCAGCTCGCAGATCCCCGGGTAGGGCCGCATGTGCGCGTGCCAGCCCGCGAGGTCGCGCTTCATCCAGTCGGCGCGATTGCGATAGAACTGCTTGCGATAGGCGCGCAGCGCGTTCGCGTCGAGTTCGGCGCGGAAGGCGTCATAGGTGGCTTGGTCGGCGAGCGGCCGGCCGCGCTCGAGCGCGGCGAGCGCGATCGCGTAGTCGACGGCACCGTTGCCGAGCGGCATCAGCGCGACGAAGTCCGCGTAGAGCCCCGCGTCGTCCTCGCCGCGCGCAAAGCCGGGCGAGAACAGCTCGCGATACGTACGCAGCGCCACCAGGAACGCTTCGCGAGCGGAGTCGCAGATCACTCCGTCGAAGTCGAGGGCCAGCACGCGCATGGGAGGCGCACGCTAGCGGGGCGGGCTCTTCGGGTGAGGCGTGCGGCGGAAGACACGGAGAATGCGTGCGCGGTGCTTGGCGGATGCAGCGGGCGGCTGCGCCGCCGCTGATCCGCCGAGCGAGAGAGAGAGCGGGGACTTCGATCGAGCGCGGTGAACGGGTGGCTCGGGGAGCTGCGCCGCCGCTGGTCCGCTCGGCGTCGAGATATCGTCGGCGCTCCCTGCCACGAGAGCCGCCATGCCCCTCACGCTCTCCTGCGCCTTCGCCACCTCGAACGAGAGCCACGAGCACGCGCGCGTCGCCGAGTCGCTCGGCTACCGGCGCGCCTGGTTCTACGACTCGCCCGCCCTCTATCCCGACGTGTGGGTGCAGCTCTGCCGCGCGGCGGAGCGCACGCAGCGCATCGGTCTCGGGCCCGCGGTGCTGGTGCCGAGCCTGCGCCACCCGATGACCAACGCCGCCGCGATCGCGACGCTCGCGCACCTCGCGGGCGCGCAGCGCATGGCGATCGCCATCGGCTCCGGGTTCACGGGGCGGCTCACGCTCGGCCAGCGGCCGCTGCCGTGGAAGTACGTGAGCGAGTACGTGCGCACGCTGCGCGGCCTCTTGCGGGGCGAGGTCGTCGAGTGGGAGGGTCGCGCGATCCAGATGCTGCATCCCGACGGCTACGGCGCGCCGCGTCCGCTCGACGTTCCCTTCGTGATCGCGGCCGCTGGGCCCAAGGGCGTCGCCACCGCCCGCGAGCTGGCGCAGGGCGTGTTCGGCTCGGCGCCGATCGGCGGCTTCGACTGGAGCGTGATGCTCGCGTTCGGAACCGTGCTCGCCCCCGGCGAGAGCCCGGGAAGCGAGCGGGCGCTCGCGGCCGCCGGCCACGGCGCCGCCGTCGCCCTCCACGCGGCGCTGGAGTTCGGCAGCCTGGGCGCATTGCCGAACGGCGCCGAGTGGGCGGCCGTCTACGAGCGCGAGCCGGAGTGCACGCGCCATCTCGCGCTGCACGACCGGCATCTGATCGCCGTCAACGCGCGCGACCGCGCCTTCGTGACCGGCGAGCTGCTCGCGAAGATGGGCCTCGCGCTCGATCGCGCCGGCTGGCGCGCGAAGCTCGCCGCGCTCGAGGCGCAGGGCGTGACCGAGCTCGCCTATCAGCCCGCGGGCCTCGACGTGCCGCGCGAGCTCGAGGCGATGGCGGAAGCGGCGCGCTGAGCGGCGCGCGCTCACTCGCTCTGCGCGGCCAGCCTCGCTTCGAGGTCGCCCAGGAGCATCGGCTTGCCGTGCAGGTAGCCCTGGAGCAGCTGGCAGCGCTCCGAACGAAGGAACTCGGCCTGGGCCTCGTGCTCGACGCCTTCGGCGATCACGGTGAGGCCGAGCCGATAGGCGATGTCGATCACGGCGGCGATCAGTGCGCGCGCATGGTCCTCGGTCTCGATCACGCGCACGAAGGCGCGGTCGATCTTCAGCGTGTCGATGGGCAGCCGCAGCAGGTTCGCGAGCGTCGAGAAGCCCGTGCCGAAGTCGTCGAGCGCGATGCGCACGCCCATGCGGCGCAGCGCGGAGAGGACCTCCGCTGCGGTGGCGAAGTCGTCGACGAAAGCGCTCTCGGTGATCTCCAGCTCGAGGCGCTCGGGCTCGAGGCCGCTGGCGGCGAGTGCGGCGCGCACCACCTCCAAGAGGTTCCCGTTGCGGAGCTGGTGGCTCGACACGTTTACGGCGACGCGCAGGGCGCGGCCGTGGGCGCGCCATGCGAGCGCGGCGCGGCAGGCGGCGTTCAGGACCCACTCGCCGAGCGGCAGGATGAGCCCGCTGTCCTCGGCGGTCTGGATGAACTCGGCGGGCGAGATCGTCGCGCCGTCGGGCCCGCGCAAGCGCACCAGCGCTTCGACGGCGACCCAGCGCGCGTCCGCGCTCGAGACCTGCGGCTGGAACTCCACGAACAGCCCCTCGCCGGTCTCGAGCGCCGCCCGCAGCCAGCGCTCGACTTCGAGCGAGCGCGCCGCCTCGGTGGAGAGCTGCACGCTGTAGAAGCGGTACTGCCCGCGCTGGGTGCGCTTCGCCTGCTGCATCGCGGTGATCGCGTTCTGCACGAGGCGCCCGGCATCGACGCCGTCGTCCGGACACAGGGCGATGCCCGCCGTCGCGGAGATCTCGATGCGCTCGTTGCCCTGCACCAGCGGCCGGCTCGTCGCCCGCAGCAGCAGGAGCACGAAGCCTTCCACTTGCGCCAAGCGCGTCACCCCGCCCAACGCGATCATGAACTCGTCGCCGGCGAGGCGCGACGCAACCGGCTCGCCGGCTTCGCTCAGCTCCTCCGCGCCGCGCGCACAGGCGTCGATGCGCTTCGCGGTCTTGCGCAACACCTCGTCGGCGAACGCCTGGCCGTAGGCGTCGTTGATGCGGCGGAAGCGGTCGAGCCCGAGGGCGACGACGGCGACCAGGTCGCCCTTGCGGCGCCCCTCCGCGATCGCGCGCTCGAGCGAGTCGAACAGAAACGCGCGGTTCGGCAGCGCCGTGAGCGGGTCGTAGTTCGCGAGCCGATGGATGCGCTCCTCGCTCTCCCGATGCTGGGTCACGTCTTGCACCGTGCCGTGCAAGCGCCCCTCTCCGGTCACGTCCCACTGCAGCTCGCCGCGCAACCGAACGGTGCGCTCCGCCCCGCCGGCGCCCACCACGCGGTGCTCGCTGTCGAGCGGCGTGCCTTCACTCGCGGTCGTGGCGAAAGCCTTCTCGACGCGGGCGACGTCCTCGGGATGGACGCACGCGAGGTAGTGGGCGAACACGTGCGCCTCGCCGCCGGCCGCCGCGAGCTTGACGATGCGCTCGGCGTGCTCCGACCAGAGCAGGGAGCCGCTCACTGGCTCCCACTGCCAGCTCCCGATGCGCGCGATGCGGTGTGCGTCGGCGAGTGACGCGCGGCTCTCTTCGAGCTCGGCGAGCGCGCTGCGGAGCTCGCGCTGGGTCTCGTTCGAGCGCACCAGGAAGCGCGCGCGATAGGCGAGCAGCTGCGCATCGACGGGCTTGCGCAGGAAGTCGCTCGCGCCGGCCGCGAAGGCGCGCTCGATCAGGCCCGGTCGATCGAGCCGGGTGGTGAGCACGATCGCAGCGCCCGCGCCGGAGGGCAGGTGGCGGATCGCTTCGCACAGCGAGACGCCGTCGCGACCCGGCAGCTCCGCGTCGACGATCACGAGCGCCGGCCGCGCGCGCGGCAGCTGCGCGAGCGCGCTGCCGGCGTCCGCGGCCTCGACCACGTCGAAGTCCGCGGCCCGCAGCGCGCGCGCCGCGAGGCCGCGCGCCGACGCGTCGGCGTCGATCACCAGGGCGCAGGGTGCACCGTGCGCCTCAGGCACGCGACCGTCCTGCGACGCGGAGCGCCATCACGAAGCTCGAAGACACGCACGTCCCCCGAGCCCGCGCTTCCGCCGCGCGAGCCGAGGGCTTGATTCGGTGTGGCGGGCGGGAGGCTGAAGGGTCGAACCGCGCTCGCGAGAGCCCCGGCCGCCGGCGAGCGGCTCCGCGTCCGGCGGCGCCGCTCAGACGCGCAGGTCGAGCACGGCCGCGCCGCGCACCCGGTCGGCCTTGAGGTCGCGCAGTGCTTCCGCCGCGGACGCCAATGGATGTAGCGACACTTGCGTGTGTATGGGGATCCGCTCGGCGAGCTCCAGCAGCGCGCGGCCGTCGGCGCGCGTGTTGGCGGTCACGCTGCGCAGCACGCGCTCCTGGAACAGGTGCGCCGCGTAGTCGAGCGGCGGGATCGCGGAGAGGTGGATCCCGGCCACGGCCAGCACGCCGCCGCGATCGAGCGCGGCGAGCGCCTCCGGCACGATCGCGCCGGCGGGTGCGAACAGGATCGCGGCGTCCAGCGGCTCAGGCGGCCGCGCGCCGGGACCGCCCACCCAGTCGGCGCCTAGCTCGCGCGCGAGCGCCTGATGCCGCTCGCCGCGGCTCACCACGAACACCTGGTTGCCGAAGTGGCGGGCCACCTGGATCGCGATGTGCGCCGAGCCGCCGAAGCCGTAGATGCCGAGGCGCGCGCCGCGCCGGGCGACGCCGCACAGCGCGTAGGCGCGATAGCCGATGATGCCCGCGCAGAGCAGCGGCGCGAGCTCCGCGGCGTCTCGCCGCTCGGGCAGCGCGTAGACGAACGCCGCGTCGGCGACCACGCGCTCGGCGTAGCCGCCATCCACGTCCCAGCCCGTGAAGCGCGGAGCGAGGCACAGATTCTCGGCGCCTCTCGCGCAGAAGCGGCACGCGCCGCACGCGCGGTGGAGCCAGGCGACGCCGACGCGATCACCCTCGCGCCAGCCGGACACGCCCGGGCCGAGCGCGGCGACGCGGCCGACGACCTCGTGGCCCGGCACGACGTTCGCGCGCCGCGGCGCGAGGTCGCCCTCCGCGACGTGCAGATCGGTGCGGCACACGCCGCACACCTCCACCGCGACGAGCACTTCGCCCGGACCGGGCACCGGCTCCGGGCGCTCGGCGAGCGCAAGCACGCCCTCGCCCTCGATCGAGCCCGGGACTCGCACCTCACAGCAGCGCATCCGCCGACTCTATGCAGCGGGCGCCTGGAGCGCGCATGCGACGACCCGCGCCGGGACGCGAGCCGCGCTCGACTTCGCTCGCGGCCGCGCTGCGCGTGGTTCCGGCTGCTCGCTAGCCACCCTCGCGCTCGCTCTGGCGGTCGCCACCGCGGTTCACGATCTCCGCGGGAAACGCCTCGACGAGCATGTCGACGATGTCGCGCACCGAGACGACGCCCACGGGCCGGCCGCTGGCGTCGACGATCGGCACGTGGCGGAAGCCGCCGACGCTCATCAGGCGCAGCACGTCCGCCACGCTGCCGTCCTCGCCGAGGCAGTCGGGCTCGGTGGTCATCACTTGCTCGAGCGGGATCGTCGCCGGGTTTTGGCCACCGTCGAGGATGCGGAACAGCACGTCGCGCTCGGTGAAGATGCCCACCACCCGCGAACTGTCGCTGCCGTCCTCGGTGATCAGCACGACGCCGCGATGCTCCTTCTGCATCGCGCGCACCGCATCGGACACCGAGTCCCCGCGCCGCAAGATGCGCGCGCGCCGCGCCTGGAGCACCGCGGCGGGCGCGTGCAGCAGATTCGCGTCGAAGCTCTGCGGTCGCTCCGCGTCGTAATACGCCTCGTCTCCCTCGATCGGAGGGCCTCGTTCGTCGCGCTCGATCTCCATGGGGGGAGTCCTCCTCGCGAGACCCGTCGATCCTACACCGCGACGCAATGCCCAGCGTGAGGTTGGCGCACGCAGCGCGCGAGAAATCTCGCGCCGAAATCGGCGCAAGCGGCGCGACCGGTCAGGGATTGCGGTAGACGCCGTGCACCTCGGGCGATTGCTCGAACAGCGCGCCGAGGCGCGCGAGGAACGTGCGCACGTCGAGATGCAGCTCGTCGTCGCGCAGCGCCCGCGCCACGCGACCCCACGGCACGCGCCGTCCGTTCACGCCGAAGCGGCGTTTGGCGTGCAGCTCGCGCCAGCCGCGCTCGTCGTCGGGCGCGGGCAGCTCCGCGGCCAGTGCGCGCAGCGAGCGCGAGTCGACGTCGCGCAGCACGCGCCGCAGCGCGGCGGGCACGAGCAGGTAGCTCTCGATGTGGCGGCGACCCCAGACGAACAGCTCGAGGCCTTCCTGTGCGAGCAGCGCCGCGTCGGCGAGCGGCGGCTCGTCGAACGGCCGCTCGTGGTCGCGATCCAGCACGCATAGCCCGCGGGCCTCGGCGTTCTCGGCGCGCGCCTCGGCCAGGTGCCCGCGTGCGCGCGCCGGCTGGCGGCCGCCGAGGATTACCGTGGACTCGCGTACCCGCTCGGCGAGCTCCCGGGAGGCGCGCAGCGCCCAGCCCTCGATGATCTCGCGATCGCGCGGGCCCTCGACGTAGAGAAAGGCGCTCTGCAGCCGACTGGTTGGACCCAGCGCACGCGCGGATGTGATGGAGCGAGTCACGGTCGCCTTCGCGGAGGGAAAGCGGGGACACGCCGAACGTAGGCCAGATTTCGCGATCGGGAGGCCGCTCTGCTCACGCGGCGGCGGGCGGCGGCCCGAGGCGGCGCGCGAGGAGCGCGTACACCGGGAGCCCGAGGGAGATCAGACCGAGGCCTGCGAGCGCGCGGCCCGGCGTCGCCACCAGCGTCGTCGCGACGAGCCAGGCCGTGGCGAGCACGTAGAGCGCGGGCACGAGCGGGTATCCGAAGGCGCGGTGCGGCCGCGGCGCGTCCGGCCGAGCGCGCCGCAGCACGAAGATCGCGGCGACCGCGAGCGCTTGGAAGACGAGGCCGCCGAACACCGCGTAGTCGGTGAGCACGTCGAAGGAGCCGGAGGAGGCGAGCGCGCACGCCCAGGTGCCTTGGACGAGCACGGCGACGGAGGGCGCGCCGTGCGCGGAGACGGCGCCGAAGGCGCGCGGCAAGAGCGCCTCGTGAGCGAGCGCGTAGGGAATGCGCGCGCCGGTCAGCATCGAGACGTGCAGCGAGCCGAACGACGAGGCGAGCAGCCCCGCGGCCACGAGCGCCGCAGCGGACGCGCCGAACGCGCGCAGCATCACCTCGCGCGCGACCGACGAGTCTGGGCCGACGGCCATCACGCCGGCGGGCGAGAGCACGGCGAAGTAGGCGGCGTTGGCGACCAAGTACAGGGCGACCACCGCGCCGAGGCCGAGGAGCAGCGCGCGCGGCAAGTTGCGTTCCGGCCGGCGCAGCTCGTCGCCGAGCAGCGTGAGGTTGCCCCAGCCGCTGTATCCCCAAAGCGCGCCCATCACCGCGGCGCCGAAGCCGGCGGCGCCGCCTCGCGCGCTCGCGGGAACGTCCGCGCAGGCGCCCCCCGCCGCGGCCAGCGGCGTCGCGTCGCCCGCGCCCAATGCGACGGCGCCCGCAGCCAGCGCGACGGCGGCGATCAGCGTCACCTTGAGAATCGCGAGCCCCGTCGCGACCGCGCCGTTGCTGCGCACCGACGCGAGGTTGATCGCGGTGCCGGCCGCCGCGGCCGCGAGCGCGAGGCCGGAGCGAGCGCCGGGCGAGAGCGCGCCGCCCGTGAGGTCGTTCGCGAAGATCGCGAAGGCGACGGCGAGCGCGGCCTGCGAGCCTCCCTTGCCCACCAGGATCTGCATCCAGCCGTAGAGGAAGGCGAGGGCGCGGCCGTAGGCGGCGCGCAAGAACAGCATCTCGCCGCCCGCGTGCGGCAGCATCGCGCCGAGCTCGGCGAACGCGACCGCTCCGGCGAGCGTGAGCAGGCCGCCCGCGAACCAGGCCCCCAGCACGAGCGCGGGCTCGCCCACGTTGCAGGTCATCACGCGCGCCTTCACGAACACGCCCGTGCCGACGACCTGCGCCACGATTACAGCGACGCCGGCGGCGAGCCCGAGATCGCGCGCGAGGCCGCGGCCGTTCACGCGGATCGGTCCAGTAGGGCGAGCGCCTCGAGGTGCGGCGTCTGCGGGAAGAGGTCGAAGCCGCGACAGCTCGCCAGCGCGTAACCGCTCGCGAGCAGCGTGCGCAGATCCCGCGCCAGCGTCGCCGGATCGCACGAGACGTAGACGACGCGGCGCGCGCCGAGCCGCGCGAGTGCGGCGGCTTCGCTCGCGCCGATTCCCGTGCGCGGCGGGTCGAGCACGACGACCTCGGGAGCGAGCTGCGCGACCTCGGCGCTGCGCAGGGCGCGGGCGGCGCGCTGAGCGAGCACGCGCACGTTCGTGCGCGCGGCGCGTGCGAGGTTCGCGCGCAGGTCCGCGGCGGCGCGCGGGTCGGACTCGACCGCGACCAGCTCGCCGAAGCGAGCCGCGAGGCCCAGCGTGAAGAAGCCCGCGCCGGCGTGCAGCTCGAGCGCGCGCTCTCCGCGCCCGGCGCTCGCCAGCACCGCGTCCGCGAGCGCGCCGCGCAGCGTCGCGTGCGCCTGGAAGAACCCGCCGGGCGAGATCGCGACCTCTCCGCCGGGCGCAGACAGCCAGATGGCGCGCGCGGTGAAGCCGGGCGCGCGCGCGCCGGAGACGGACGCGGCGCCGTCGTCGCCGCACGCGAGCGCGAGCTCACCGGAGCCGGGCGGCGGGCTCGCGGCGAGCTGCGCCAGCGCCCGCGCGAGCGGCGGAGCGAGGATCGGACACTCGCTCGTCGCGACCAGCTCGTGGGAGTGGCCGCGCCGATAGCCCACGCGGCCGTGGCGAAACAAGAGGCGCGCGCGCGTGCGCGTGCCGTACGGCTCCGGCGACGGCGTCAGCTCGAGCGGCGCGGCGAGCGCGTCGGGCTTCACCCCGGCGCCGCGGGCGAGCGCGTCCTGCAGGATCGACCGCTTCGCCTCGAGCTGCGCGGCGTAGGCGACGTGCTGCCAGCCGCAGCCGCCGCACTCGCCGTGCACGCGGCAGCTCGGCGGGACGCGCAGCGCGCTCGCGCGCACCAGCTCCGCGATCTCCGCGCGCGCGAAGCGCTTGTGCACCTCGACCACGCGCACTCGCGCGCGGTCGCCCGGCACGCCGCCGCGGACGAACAGCACGCGCCCGCTCGCCTCGCGTGCAACGCCCTCCCCGCCTGCGGCGAACGCCGTGACCTCGACGAGCTCCGCCTCGTCCCCCTCGCTCACCTTGCACCTCGCGCGCGGCGGAGCGAGCTTGACAGATCGCTGCGCGCGCAGGAATCGCCGCAGCCGTGCGTCGCACGGATCGACGGCGCGCGGAAACGGGCACCGGGGCGTCGTCGTCGCGCGCGGCGGGGGCGCGAGGGCGCTCAGCCAGCCGCCGGCGGGCCGAAGCCCGCGGCCTCGAGCTGTGCGCGCAGGGCCGTACCGGGCTCGAGCAGACGCCGCAGCGCGGCGACCGCCGGTCGCTCCCAGCGGTCCTCTGGGATCGCGAAGTCGTAACACTCGTTCGCGAGCGGCCGAAAGCGCAGGCCCCTCTCCCGCGCGACGGTCTCGATCGTGACGCCCCAGTCGGCGCGCTTCTGGGCCACGGCCGCGGCGACGGCGTAGTGTGAGCGCGGCTCGTAGGCGAAGCCGGGAGGGCGTCGGCCGGCGAGCAGCTGGTCGATCAGCACGCGCGTGC
>CAYWRY010000072.1:0-19578 GCA_964460485.1 uncultured Spirochaetales bacterium | reverse complement strand
ACGTGTGTCGCGGAAGGGAGTGCTCGCTGCCCATCACCGATCCCGCTGCGCTCAGCGCCGGCTGAGCGCACGACGGGCCGCGCGCTCAGCGCGCTCTGCGTCGCGCGCTCACCTTCTTCGCGGGCGCGCGCTTCGCGGGCGCCCGCGAGAGCTCGCCCGCCAGCGCGGCGAGGTCGGGCGCGATCGCCGCGTTCGCCGCGCGCTCCATCGCGCGGAAGCGCGCGACGAGCTCGCGCCCGAACGGCGTGAGCCGCGCGCCGCCGCCGAGGGCGCCGCCGGTCCCGGCGACGACGACGCCCGCGCGGAAGCACCGGTTCATGTCGTCCACCAGCTCCCAGGCGTGGCGGTAGGCCATGTCCATCGCGCGCGCGGCCGCCGAGATCGAGCCCTTCGCGTCGATCGCCTCGAGCAGCGCGATCTTGCCCGGCCCGAGCGAGTGGTCGTCGTCCACGTGGATGTGCAGGCGCAGGCGGAAGGACATCGCTGCTCCCTAACGCTTCCGGCTGCCATAGTCGCCGAACGGATCGTCGCGCTCGCGCACTGCCTCGCGGAAGCCCACGACCTGCGCGCGCGCGACGAAGTCGAGCCCCTCCTGGGTGTGGCGCGCGATGCCGTCGAAGAGCGTCCCGAGCAAGCGCGAGCTGGCGAGGCCCATCTGCTCGGCGGTCTGGTTGCAGAGCAGCTTCAGCATCACGAGCTGATTCGTGGGCACGCGCGCCATGCGCTCGGCGAGGGCGGTCGCGTGCGCGGCGAGCTGCGCCGCCGGCACCGCCTCTAGAATCATGCCGATCTCGGCGGCCCTCTGTGCGGGGATCTCGTCCCCGGTCAGCATGTACCGCTTCGCCTTCTCGAGGCCCATCCGATAGACCCACATCGCCGTCGTCGGCGTGCCCCACACGCGGCTCGGCGGGTAGCCGAAGCGCGCGTCGTCCGCGGCGACGATCAGGTCGGCGCACAGCACGAGGTCGGTGCCGCCGCCGATGCACCAACCTTGCACGGCGGCGATCGTCGGCTTCTTCGCGTACCAGAGCTTCATGTAGGCAGCGACGTACTCGCCCATCATGCGCAGGTCGGCGACGGAGTCCCACTGCTTGCGGCGCGCGATGAGCTCGGCGTTCGCCGGCTGCCAGGGCGCCGGCCCCAGGGCCTCGGCGCTGGGCGCGGCCCTCTCGTTCGCCTGTGCGCGCGTCGACCAGTCGAGGCCGTAGCCGGCGCAAAACGCCGGCCCCTCCGCGCGCAGCAGGATCACGCGCACGTCGCGGTCGGCGTCGGCGGCGTCGACGGCGCGGGCGAGCTCGTCGCGCAGGCGCGGCGTGATCGTGTTGTACTCGGCTGCGCGCGAGAGCACGATGTGCCGCACGCCGTTCGCGGTCTCGGTGCGAAGCGTTTGGCCGGTCTTTACGACTCTCCGCTCGCCGGCAACCGCCGCAGGCGCGGCGGTCGCTTCGGCACGCTGCGCGCGGGCCCGCCGATCGCGCTTCTCGAGCTGCGATCGTTCGCGGCGCGGTTTCGAAGCGCGTGCGGTCGCCTTCTTCCGTGCGCTCACCGCAGGTACCGCCCCGGATCGCGCGCGATGTCCTTGGTCATGTTCTTGTGGTGCGCCTCGAGCGTTCCGCCGCCGATCTCGATCAGCTTCGCGTCGCGCCAGAGCCGCTCGACCACGTTCTCGCCCATGTAGCCGTAGCCACCGAGCACCTGGATGGCGGCGTCGGCGGCGCGCTTCGCCGCCTGCGAGGCGAACAGCTTCGCCGCGTCGGCGGCGACGCGTTGTCCGGTCGCCGCGAGGTCGATTCTGCGCGCCACGTCGTAGGCCAGCGCGCGCGCCGCCGAGTACTCCGCGAAGCTCTCGGCGATGTAGCGCTGAATCTGGCCGTGCTCGCGGATCGGCACGCCGAAGGTCTGGCGCTGGTTCGCCCAATCGACCATCACGCGCAGCGAGCGCTTGGCGATGCCCAGCGCCATGCCGGCGAGCGTGAGCCGCTCGACCTCGAGGTTTCGCATCATCTGCAACGTGCCCTGCCCCTCCTCGCCGAGGCGATTCGCGAGGGGCACGCGCACGCCATCGAACACGAGCTCGCCGGTGAACGAGGCGCGGCAGCCGAGCTTGTCCTTCCACTTCTGGCCGAGGCGGAAGCCGGGCATGCCCTTCTCGACCAGGAAAGCCGTGAGCGTGCGCTCGGCGCTGGCGGCGTAGACGACGAAGGCGTCGCCGAGCGTGTGCTCGTCGTAGCCGCTGTTCGTGATGAAGGTCTTCGTGCCGTCGAGCACGTAGGCGTCGCCCTCGCGCCGGGCGCGCGTCTTCATCGCGATCACGTCGGTGCCCACGCCGGGCTCCGTCATGCACAGGCCGCCGAGCAGCTGGCCCGACGCCGCGCGCGGCAGGATGCGCTGCTTCTGCTCGTGGTTGCCGTTCACGGCGAGGTTCTGCGCGAACAGCACGGAATGGGCGAGCACCGCGAGCGCGAAGCCCGGGTCGCTCGTGCACAGCTCCTCGTAGAGCTGCACGGCGGCGGCGGCGTCGAGGCCGGCGCCCCCGTATTCGGCGGGCAGCGTGACGCCGAGCAGTCCGAGCTCGCCCGCGCGCAGGAACAACGCGTGGTTGAACTTCTCGGCGCGGTCGTGGGCCGCGGCCTGCGGCTCCACCTCGCGCTGCACGAACTCGCGCAGCGTCTCGCGCAGCTGCGCGTGCTCCTGGGTCGGGTCGAAGAGATCGAAGCGCCGCCAGTCGAAGTCGCTCATGCCACGCAGCTTAGTTCCGCGCGGCGCGCGGCCGCTGGAAAGTTCGCACGCGGCGAGAGTCGAGCTCGCGGCAGCGAGGCTTCACGCCGCCGCGAGCTGCTCCTCGACGAAGCTGCGGATCGCGTTCCGGGAGGCTGCAGGCGTCGATTGGAAGACGAGGCCGAAGTCCGGCAGGAGCTGGTAGCTCGCCTCGGCGCGCGTCTCGATCAGTCCCGCGCGGGGCAGCTCGAAGGAGATCTCCAGCGCGCTGCCGAGCGGCAGGGGATCCGGTGTGCGCAGCAGACAGCCGTTCTCCGAGAGCGACAGCACCGAGCCCGTCCACTCGCGCTCGGCGCTGCGCATGCGCGCGGGCAGATTGGTCGAAATGCGCAGGGCGCCGCGCGGCACGACCTCGAGCAGCTGCTGGAGCAGCCGGTACAGCTCGTGGAGACCGGCGGGCTGCGAAATCGCGCCTAGCACGCGCCGGTCGTCGATGCGGTTCGGCTCGCGTCCGGTGATCAGCAGCACCGGCAGGCGATCGAAGGGCGGAGCGTCCGGCAGCGACGCGAACGAGCGGTCCTCGACCAGTGCGAGCAGCGGCGGCCGCTGCGCGAGCGGCGGAATCGCCTGCCACTCCTCGAGCGGCACGATCGCGTAGCCCATGCGCCCCAGGATCGCGCGCGAGAGCGGGACGAACGCGCTCGGGCGGGCCACGGAGACGATCAGCCGGCGCTTCTCCTCCGGAATGGCACCCTGGTCCATGGCGGGTTGCATCGGCCGGGGAACGCGGCTGATTGAGGAGAATGCGGCTGCGCACGCGCTGCGTCCTAGACTCTCGCGCGTGGGAGCAGCACTCGCGCAGTGGCTCGCAGAGCAGCGCGTCGCGATCGAGCGCGAGGCCGCGCGCGCCGCGGGGCCACTCGATCCCGCGAGCCCCGAGGCGGAGGCGCTGCGCCGTTTCCGTTCCTTCGCGCTGCTCGCGCTCGCGCGCGGCGCGGCGAGCCCGTCGCTGGAGGGGCTGCGCGCGTCGCTGCGGCGCAGCGCTCGCGCCATCGACGCGTGGATCGAGGCCGCTGCGCTGCTGGCCGGGCCCGACGCGCAAGCCGTGCGCGACGCGCTCGCGGTGCTGCGCGTGCGCTTCGTCGCCGCGCTGGGCGCCAGCGCGCCGCAGCGCGCGGAGAGCGGCGCGCACGCTCCCAGCGCGCGCCGCTTCGTCCCCTCCGCCATCGATCGCGTCGCCGACGTGTTCCTCGCCGCGGACTCCGAGAGCGGCGCGATCGTCGACGCGAACCCCGCCGCCTGCGCGCTGCTCGGGCTCGCGCGCCCCGAGCTGCTGGCGCGCACGCTCGACTCGCTCGCCGCGCCCGCGGACCGCGCGGGCTGGATGCTGCTCCTCGACGCCGCCGCGGAGGGCACCGACGTGCAGCGCGCGGAGCTCGCGCTGCTCGACGCGACGGGCGCGGCCGCGCGGCTCGACGTCCGCGTCACGCGCCTGCGCGCGCGCGGCCGCACGCTGGCGCTGCTCGTGGCACGCGCGTAGCGAAGCGCGCGCGGCGTGCGGTCAGCTCAGCGTGCTGCGCAAGAACGGTACGAGGCGCGACCACGCGTCGGCGGCGGCCTCCGGCCGGTAAGCGTCCGGACGCGTGTCGTTGAGGAACGCGTGGCCCGCGCCCGGGTAGAGCCGCACCTCGTGGGCATGCCGCGTTTGCGCGAGGCGCCGCTTCAGCTCCTCCACGTCGGCGACGGGGATCAGCGCGTCCTCTGCGCCGTACAGGCCGAGCAGCGGACAGCTGAGGTCGCGGATCGCGTCGAGCGGCTGGCGCGGCTTCTTCGCGGGGTCGAGTCCCGCCTCGTAGCGCACCATCCCGTAGAACGGAGCGACCGCCGAGAGCCCCCTGCACGTGCACGCGGCGAGCAGCGCGTACTGGCCGCCCATGCAGAAGCCCACCAGGCCGACCTTGCGGCCGGCGACACCCGGGCTCGCCGCGAGCGCGTCGATCGCTTCCTGCACGGCCCGCAGAACGTCGCCGTCGGCGAGTCCCGCGATGAACGGCAGCACGCTCGCGGGCGTGAGACCCTCGCGGCCCGTGTAGCGGTACTGGTCCACCACCAGCGTCGCGAAGCCCTCGTTCGCGAGGCGCTCCGCGACGCGCCGGTAGAGGTCGGAGACGCCCCACACGTCGGGAATGATCACGACGCCGGGGCGCGGCGGGCCGTCTTGCACCGCCCAGTGCCCGATGGCGTCGTCGCGCGCGTTCATTGGGTCGGCGGCTCGATCCCGAGCAGCTCGACCTCGAAGGTGAGGGTCGCGTTGGGCGGGATCGGGCCCGCGCCGTTCGCGCCGTAGGCGGTGTCGGGCGGGCAGACCAGCGTCGCCTTGCCACCCACCTTCATCTGCGCGACGCCATCGGTCCAGCAGGGAATCACGCCATCCAGCGGAAAAGTCGCCGGGGCGTTGCGGCTGTAGGAGCTGTCGAACTCGGTGCCGTCGGCGAGCCGCCCGGCGTAGTGCACGGTCACGCGATCCGTCGCCGTCGGCGACGGGCCCGTGCCCTCGACTCCGTGGGTGACGGAGAACGGCGAGCCGTCGGGGGCGCCCGGCTTCGCGGCGGCCGGCGCCGCCGCCTGGGCGGGCGCATCGGCGGCGGGCGGCGCGGCCTCCTGCTCGCCGCAACCCAGCGCGACGGCGGCCCCGAGAACACACAGCAGTGCGGCGATTCGCTTCGACACGAGGTCCCCTTCCCGCGCGGCGCGCTCAGGCTTCCGCGCGCTCCTTCACCATGGCGTTGGTGATTGCGCCCTGATGGGTGAGCAGTGTGCCCCTCGTGATCTCGTCGGCGAGATCGAGCGCGAGCTTCCCGTCCTTCACGAGGTGCGCGACGAGCGTCACGACGTTGCGGCTGAACAGGCGGCTCGCGTCGCCGGGGATCTCGCTCGGCAGGTTCAGCGGGCCGAGCAGCAGGACGCCGTTCACGTCGCGCTCGGCGCCGGGCTCGGTGAGGGCGACGTTGCCGCCGTTCGCCGCCGCGAGATCCACGACCACCGCGCCGCGCTTCATGCCGCGCACGCCCGCCTCGTCGATCAAGAGCGGCGCGCGCTGGCCGGGCACGAGCGCGGTGGTGATGACCACGTCGCTCTTCGCCGCGATCGCCGCCATCAGCGCGCGCTGCCGCGCGTAGAACTCCTCGCTCTGCGCCTTCGCATAACCGCCCGCGTCCTGGGCGTCGCCGGCGTCGAGGTCGAGCTTCACGAAGCGCGCGCCGAGGGACTCGATCTGCTCCGCGGCCGCGGCGCGCGTGTCGTAGGCCTCGACCACGCCACCGAGGCGCTTCGCGGTGGCGATCGCCTGGAGGCCCGCGACGCCGGCGCCGATCACGAACACGCGCGCCGACGTGATCGTGCCCGCGGCGGTCACCAGCATCGGGAACAGCTTCGGCATGCGCAGCGCCGCGACCAGCACGGCGCGGTAGCCGGCGATCGTCGCCTGCGAGGACAGCACGTCCATCGACTGCGCGCGCGTGATGCGGGGGATCAGCTCGAGGGCGAAGGTCGTGACGCCCTGGCGCGCCAGCGCGGAGGCGCGCTTCGGTTCGTCGAGCGGGCGCAGCAGCGCGACGAGCGTGGCCCCCGACTTGATGCGGGCGATCTCCGCGTCGCTCGGCGCCTGCACCTTCAGCACGAGGTCGGCGACGGCGAGCGCGCCGCCTTCGAGCCGTGCGCCGGCGGCGGCGTAAGCGGTGTCGTCGAACCCCGCGGCGAGCCCCGCGCCCGGCTCGACGCGCACGTCGAGCCCCAGCTTGGCCAGCGCCTTCACGCCGTCCGGCGCGAGCGCGACGCGTTTCTCTCCCTCGGCGGTCTCTCTCGGGATGGCGACGATCATGCGGGCGCGCAGGATACGGATTTGAACGTCGCGGGCTAGGCGAAGTCGGGCGGCTCGCAGCGCGCCGGGGTCGACGCGGATCGAGGGGCTCGCGCCGCCTGCAATGCCCCGCCCGGATCTCGCCGCCCGCCCTCGCGCCCTCCGGACGCGGAGGCCAGAATGCGCATTCCACGCTCGATCCAGGAGGCCCTCGTGTCCGCGCCGCGCGTGATCCACAAGAAGACCGGGAACTTCCTCGAGGACTTCTACCCCGGACAGGTCTTCCGCCACAAGCTCGGCAAGACCGTGACCGAGGGCCTGTTCACGGCCTTCACCGAGTTCGCCATGACCACGAGCCCGCTGGCGAAGAACGCGCGCTACGCACGGGCGTTCGGATTCGAGGGCCTGGTCGTGCCGCCGGGCCTCGCCATGCTCGTCGCCTTCTCGCAGACGGTGGAGGACGTCTCCGAGAACGCGCGGGCGAACCTCGAGTACATCGACATGCGCTTCGGCGCGCCGGTCTACGTGGGCGACACGCTCGAGGTCGAGACGAAGGTGCTCGGCATCAAGACCAGCGCGTCGCGGCCGAATCTCGGCGTCGTGCACGTACAGAGCACGGCGCGCAAGAGCGTGGGCGAGCCGGGCGAGGCGGTCGTGATGACCTGGCAGCGCAAGGTGCAGGTCTACAAGGGCGACGACGCGGCCCCCGTGAACGCCGGCGAGGTCGCGCCGGACGAGATCGCGTGCGAGCTCTGGCTGCCGCCGCGCGACGCGAAGCGCAACTACCGGGCGCTCGCGCATCTCTCGAACAGCGACACGTACTTCGAAGATTTCGAGCCCGGCACGCGCATCGAGCACTCGCGCGGCCGCACCATGACGAGCGAGCACATCCACCTCACCGCGATCCTCGACAACACCAGCCAGGTGCACTGCAACCAGCACATGATCGACCTGAACCCCGAGCAGTACGTGGGCGGCCAGCTGATCATCTTCGGCGGCATCCCGTTCGTGCTGTGCCTCGGCCTCTCCTGCCCCGACATCTCCGACAACGCGCTCGGCGACCTCGTCTACAAGACGGGCAAGCACACCGCGCCGCTGTTCGCGGGCGACACCGTGTTCGCCGCGACCGAGATCCTCGGCAAGCGAGACCTGCCCGGACGCCCCGACCTAGGCGTCCTCTCGACGCGCCTGTTCGGCTACAAGCCGAAGGCGAAGCAGAGCGCCGAGCGCGTGCAGATCTTCGAGCTCGACCGCGAGATCGTGGTGAAGCGGCGCAGTCACTACGCCTGAGGGCGGACCGTCCTTCGCTGGCGCAGCAGCCGCGCGAGCGACGCGGCGCCGACGAGCGCGAAGGCGCCGGGCTCGGGCGTTGGGATCGCGGCGCACGTGCGGGCTCCGATGGTCTCCGGGCAATGGGCGAGATCGCCTAGCGTCGCTTGCGCTTCGCCAGCCCGGGAAGGGTCAGGCGATGCCCTTCACGATCTCCGGCAACTCGTCGGCAACGCGGACGATCGGGATGCCCGTCTGCGTGTTCTCGTGCATCTCCTGGTGCGCGCGCGGGAGATCCTTCCAGGCGTAGATCTCCTTGTGCACCGTCGGCCTGAACACCTTGCCGTAGAGCGCGGTGGCGGCGGCGCAACCCTCGATCGTCTCGTAGTGCGTGTGGTCGATCGTCACCTGTTTCACGCTCATCAGGGTCGAGTTGTATTCGACGACCTGCGAGAGCTGCCAGCCGGCCGAGACGTTCACGCCCTGGCGCGCCGAGACTGCGAGGCCCGCCGCGAACACCGGGCCGCGCAGCATGTCGCACACGACGTGCATCTGCTCGCCGTTCGTCAGCTTTCGGCACTCGGCGGTGAACGCCTTCACGCCGTCTTTCGACTTGAAGCGGTCGAACCTCTTCTGGTCGATGCCGACGATGCCCTGCTTCTCGAGGGCGGCGCGGCGCTCGGGGCTCCCGGAGCAGAAGAACGCGCTGTGGCCCTCGGACTTGGCGAGCTGGAGGAACAGCTCCGAGACGCCGCCGCCGAAGCCCAGCACGTTCACCAGCGCGCGCCGCTCGTAGGGGACCTTCAGGCGGTAGATGCCGATCGCGCGGCGCCAGAGGTGATAGGCGGTCGGCGCGCGCAGCGGCAGCGCGGCGATCTCCCAGAGCGAGAGGCCGCAGCCGAGCGGCGCCTGGATGAGCTGCCATTCGCCGGCGACGGCCTCCTTCGCGTACCAACCGACGGAGTTCTCCGCGTCGTACGCCCAGATCCGCGTCGGGAAGCCGTACTCGTCCGGGCCGCCGTTGCAGTGGGTGATCACCACGTCGCCGCGCTTGAACTTCGTGACGTTCGCGCCGACCGCGAGCACTTCGGCCGTCGCGCTGTTGCCCGGGACGATCTTCCCGCCGCGCGCCTCGGCGATGTTGATCGTGTCGGCGGTCGAGGCGTGGTCGATGTTGTGCTCGGCCGAGACGGCGAGGATGCGCAGGTGCACGTCGGTCGGGCCGAGCGGCCGCAGCTCGAGCGTGTCGAGCGCGAGCACGCGCGACACGTCCACCTTCGCGGGGTCGCCGCCCACGCGCGCCTTCTCGGCGACCACGGCAGCGGCGGAGATGGAATAGGCGGCGACGGCGGACATCGGCAGCTCCTCGGCGGAGAAGGGGCGCGCAACCTAGCAGCGTGCGCCGCGCGGCCGCTCGCGCGAGGAGGCCTGCGCGGCGCACGAGATGACTCGCGCCGGTTCGGCTTGCCCCGCCCGCGCCGCCTCCATACCGTGTCGAGCCTTCGAGTGAAGGTGCGCGATGCGATTCTACGAGTACGAGTCGAAGGCGCTGTTCCGCAAGCGCGGCATGCCGCTGGGCCGCGGCCAGGTCGTGCGCAGCGCGGCCGAGGCGAGCGCGGCAGCGCAGGCGATCGGCAGCCCGGTCGTCGTCAAGAGTCAGGTGCTCTCCGGCGGGCGCATGAAGGCCGGCGCCGTGCAGTTCGCCGACACCCCCGAGCAGGCCGCTGCGAAGTACGAGCACGTGCTGCCCATCGTGGTGAAGGGCGAGAAGGCCCGCTGCGTGCTCGTGGAGGAGAAGTCGCCGGTCGCGAAGGAGTTCTTCGCGAGCGTCACCTGGGATGGGCGCGCGAAAAGGCCGGTGCTCTTGTTCTCGGACATGGGCGGCATCGACATCGAGGAAGTCGCGGAGAAGTACCCGGAGCACCTCTCGCGCACGCACTTCTCTTCGATCCTGCCGATCAGCGAGCGCATCGCGAAGGAGGCGATCAGCGCCGTCGGCGTCACGGGCGACGATCTCAACGCGCTGATCCCGATCGTCTACAAGCTGATGCAGCTCTTCCTCGACTTCGATCTCACGCTCGCGGAGATCAATCCGCTCGCGAAGCTGACGAACGGCAAGTTCATCGTGCTCGACGGCCATGTGGACATGGAGGCCGAGGCGCGCGGCGCGCACAAAGCGCTGCTCAACGAGCTGGGGATCGGCGACGACGAGACGCGCCTCGCGCGCCCGCCCACGAAGTTCGAGCTCGACGGCGCGAAGGTGAACGCGGCGGACCACCGCGGCGTCGCCGGCAACGTGGTCGAGTTCGACGGCAACCTCGGCCTGATCATCGGCGCCGGCGGCGGATCGCTCACGCTCTTCGATGCGGTGCGCAAGCACGGCGGCAAGCCCGCGAACTACTGCGAGATCGGCGGCAACCCGAGCGTGGGCAAGGCGAAGAACCTCACCAAGCTGATCCTCGGCAAGCCCGGCGTCGAGAAGATCGCGGTGATGATGAACGTGGTCTCGAACACACGCGTCGACATCGTCGCCCGCGGCGTGATCAAGGGCTGCCTCGAAGCGGGCAAGAAGCCGAGCGACGTGATCGCGATCTTCCGGATTCCCGGCTCGTGGGAAGAAGAAGGCTTCAAGATCTTGAAGAAGTACGGCGTCGACTACTGCGATCGCAGCGTGTCGATGTACGAGGCGGCGGGCAGAGCCGTGGCGAAGATGCGGAGCGGCCGCGCCGGCGGCTGAGGAATCGCGGCCGCTCCGAGCGACCGCGTCGACTCAACCCCTGCGCTGGCGGCTCGCAATCACCACGGCGGCTGCGGCAAGCAGCATCAGGGCCGCCGGCTCGGGAGTCACCACGACGCTGTCGAGCAGCGGGCCGTAACCGTTGTTCGGAGTCCCCACACTCGCGAACTCGAGTGTGGCACTGCCGTCGTCGGCGGTGAACTCGAAGGTCATCTGCGTCCAGCCTTGGACGCTGCCCGTGGTGTCGAACTGAAAGATCTGGCTCTGGCCGTCCGCCGACACCTGCATGCTCTTCACGACGGGAAGACCGGACGCGTTCCCGCCCATCGCGAAGGTCACGGTGTAGAGCTGACCGGCGACAGTCGCGAAGGTCTGGCGAATTCCCCCGATCTGGGTCCCTTCCAGATCGACCGATCGCGTGCCGTCGGACGCCAGCCAGAAGAGCTGACCGCAGTATTCGATGTTGACTCCGGTGACCTCCCAGCCCGCGATCGAGGTGTCGCCGGTCCCGAGCTGGGCACAACCGTCCAGGGGGCCTGGGCTCACGGACGCGGACTCGAAGCTGCCGTTCACGATCAGCGAGGCCGCGAAAGCGGGAGGGGCCACCTGGGTTGCCACCGCCAAGAGCAGTCCGAGCGTCGTTCGTCGCATTCGATCCTCCGCCCCCTCGCCTAACGTGGGGTAAACGCGGCCCGACGTGGCACTCGAACGGGCCCCCAAGCTTGCTCGCATCCTCCTCGCAACGGATGCGCCGGCAGAGCGGTCGACGCGAATCGTCCACAGATCCTGACCGGAGTCCATTGCCGACACGGCGGTCGTCGATACGGTGCGGCTTTTCCTCGAGTCGGAGCCGCGCGTTTGTCCATCCTGATCACCAAAGACACGACCTTCATCATCCAGGGGATCACCGGCCGCGAAGCGGTGAACCTCACGCGCGAGAACCTCGCCTACGGGGCGAAGATCATCGGCGGGGTCACGCCCGGCCGCGCGGGGCGCGACATCTACGGCGTGCCGGTCTACGACACGGTGCGCGAGATCGTGCAGAAGCACGGGCAGCCCGACGGCTCGATCGTCTCGGTGCCGCCGCGCTTCACGCGCGACGCCGTGTTCGAGGCGCTCGAGAACGGCATCAAGCTCGTCGTGGTCGTGACGGAGAACATCCCGCGCAAGGAAGTTGCGCAGATGGTCGAGCTCGCGGCGCTGCGCGGCGCGCGCATCATCGGGCCGAACTGTCTCGGCATGATCTCGCCGGGGGAGGCGAAGATGGGCGGCGTGGGCGGGCCCGCGGCCAACACGCGCCAGGCGTACACGAAGGGCCCCATCGGCGTGATGTCGCGCAGCGGCGGCATGACCACCGAGATCGCGTCGACGCTCACCGCCGCGGGCCTCGGCCAGAGCACCTGCGTCTCGATCGGCGGCGACGCCATCGTCGGCACCACCTACGCCGAGCTGATGCCGCTGTTCGAGGCCGATCCGGAGACGAAGGCGATCGCCATCTACTCCGAGCCCGGCGGCCGCATGGAGGCGGAGCTCGCCGAGTGGGTGACCCGTAATAAGTCGCGCCTTCCGATCGTCGCGTTCATGGCGGGCCGCTTCATGGACGAGATGAAGGGCATGCGCTTCGGCCACGCCGGCACGATCGTCGAAGGCAAGGAAGACACGACCGCGGAGAAGATCGCGCGCATGGAGGCGGCGGGGATCAGCGTGGCCGAGCGGATCGAGGAGATCCCCGGCCTGATCCGCAAGCGCCTCGCGGCGAAGGGAGTGACCGTCTGATGCCCGGCCTGTTCATCGACGTGCAGGTGGACGCGAGCGTCGCCAAGGACAAGGAGCTCGCGAAGAAGCTCGCGGACGTGTGCGCGGTCGACATCTTCGATCAGCACGCCGACGGCTCGCTGAAGATCGTCGAGGACAACCTCGACGAGTGCGTGCTTTGCGATCTGTGCATCCAGGCGGCGCCGGCGGGCACGGTGCGCGTCATCAAGCTGTACGAGAGATGAGTGGGGTCGCTGCCGGCTCGCGCGGAGCGAGTCGACAGCGATCAGCTTCCGCGCGCCTCCGACGGCCATGGCCGCACGCCGGCGGAATGGCCGGGGGAGCTGCGCGTGGTGAGGGCGCCGACGAGCTCGAGCGCGTTGTCGACGCGTGCGCAGGCGTCCGGCCGCACCTCGGAAGGCAACCGACTCCACGCTCAGCCGAGGCGCCCGTCGCGATTGGCGCGACGCGCGGGCGGGGCGCGCGCCTTGCGCGCGCCCGCGTGTGCCTGTCACGCTGGCTCCCATGCGCCGTCCCCTCGCCGCGCACGTCGTCGCCGCGCTCGCGCTCGCCTGCGCCGCGCAGGCTTCCTCGGCGGCGGATCTCGTGGTCGAGTGGGCGCCTCTGGCGGTCGCCGTCGACGCCTATCAGATCGAGCGGAGGCTCGATGGCGGAGGCGCCGACTTCGCGCCCATCGCGCGCGTGAGCGCCGGAGCGCGGAGCTTCACCGACCGCGGCGTCACCGCGGGCGCCCGGTACTGCTACCGCGTGCGGGGCGTACGCGGGGCGCGGCGCTCTCCTCCGTCCCCGCCGCTGTGCAACGTCGCCGCCGAGCGCGCCGGGGGCGCGGCGCTGCCAAGCTCGGCGCAGCTGGACCCTCCGTCGCAGGGATCGGCGGCCGGCGACGCGATCCCACGAACGGACGCGGCCGCAGAGGCTGCGATGGCCGCGCCGGCGCCGGAAACCGCCCGGGGCGCACCGAGCGAGCCGATGGCGACCCCGGACACCGCCTCTCTTCAGGGCGCCGCCGACGACGTCACCCCCACCTCGTCCGTCGCCGACGCTGCCTCTCGCGAAACCGCCGCAGCGGTTGTCGAGCCGCCGCCCGCAGCCGCCCGACTCCCGGCTACCCCCGCCGCAGCCCAACCCGACACGGCTGCGCGGCCCCCCGAGTCGGCGTTCGGCGAGACGCGCGAGGTGAAGGCGCTTCGCCGCCCGCCGCCCGCCTATCCGCGCGAGGCGCAGATCCGCGGGCTCTCCGGCTGGGTGCGGCTCCGCTTCACCGTGACCGCGGCGGGTACGACGCGCGACGCTCGCGTCGTCGCCGCCGATCCGCCGGGGGTCTTCGACCAGGCCGCGCTCGACGCCGCGCAGCGCTTCGTCTACTCGCCTCGCCTCGAGAACGGCGTCGCCGTCGACCGCGAGAACGTCGAGACCGAGGTCACCTTCACTTGGATCGAGCGCGGCGGCGACTTGATTACGGGCCGGCGCGACCCGGTTCCACGCTGATCAGCGCGGGCGCGCCCCACTCGTCGGCGTCGCGCGCCTGCTCGGGAGCGACCGCGCGACCGGCGTCCCGCGGCGCGGTCGCGGGCGAGGCGGGAGCCGCGCGGAGCGTGGCACGGCGGTTCGCAGACTCGCTCACCGCAGGCCGGCTCGCCTCGCGGCGCGCTGGCGGGAGCAACTCGGCGCGCAGCGTTTCCGGCGCTGCAGCGCTCTCGGTGGAAGCGATCTCCGGCGCGGGTGGCGGCGCGGACACGGCGGGCGGCCCGGAGGCCGCTACCTGCGCGAGTGCGGGCGAGGCGCGGCGCTCGCCGCTTCCGACGACGTAGCCGGCCCCGAAGGCGACCGGGATCAGGAAGGCGGCGACCGCCAGGGCCAGCGCCGTGGAGAGGGGGATCGTGCGCGTCGCACGCTCCGGTCGTGCAGGCGGCGGCTCTGGACCTCGCGACTCGGACAGCATGGCCGGCAGCGCGGAGGCGGCCGACGACGACGCGGTCCACGCGGCCGGCACCGGCTGTCCCTGCGTCGGGGCGATCACCGCGGCGGCGGCCGGCCGAACGCGGGGGGGTGCGGGTGCCCGCGCCGCTGCGGCGACGGGCTCCTCGACCAGCGACGCCGCGGCAGGTGCGGAGGGCTGCGCGACGACGGTCCCGGGCGCGAGGCGCGCGCGCAGCGCGGAGGCCGCGTGCTCGCCGCGCTCGGGCTCCACGACGACCGTGTGATCCGGTGCGCCCAGGGCCGCGACCGCCGGGCTCTCCGCTTCGAGCGGGTCGCTGCCGCAAGCGGCGACCACCGTGATCGCGCCGAGGCTCTTCTCCTCGCAGCGCCGCAGCTCGTGCGCGGCTTCGATCGGGAGATCCTCGGCGTCGTCGATGAGCAGCGCGATCGGCGCGCGCGTCGCCGCGGCGCGCAGCGCGTCCGCGGGATCCCCGCCCTCGCCGAGACCCAGGCGGCTCGCGCACCAGCGCGCGATGCCCGGGAAATCGAGCGTGGGCACCGGCACGTAGGCCGCGCGGAAGCCCGCCGGCGGCGCCGCCTCGAGGGCGCGCAGCGCCGTGCTCTTGCCGCTTCCGCACTCACCGTGAACCAGGATCAAGACCCGCTCCTCTTTCCCCGCTCGACTGCAGCTCTCCGCCGCTCTCAGCCGCGCCCGGCCGGCTTCGGCCCCGGTGCGAGGCCCTGGGAAAGCTTCAGCATCAGCTCGATCGGCGCGAGCGCCTTCACGCGCACGTCCTCGGGCACCGTCACCTCGGGCGCGAGATCGCGCAGGCACAGGTAGAGCTTCTCGAGCGTGTTGAGCCGCATGAACGGGCAGCGGTTGCACGCGCAGCTCGCGTCGATGCCGGGCGCCTGGATCAGCGTCTTCTTGCGGCCCGCCGCTGCGAGCTGTTTCTCGATCTCGTGGAAGACGCCGTCCTCGGTGGCGATGATGAGCGTGTCCGCCTTCGACTCGACGGCGCGCTTGATGATTCCCGTCGTCGAGGCCACGAAGTCCGCCTGGGCCAGCACCGCGCTCTCGCACTCCGGATGCGCGAGCACCTCGGCGTCCGGGTGACGCACCCGCAGCGCGGCCAGCTCTTTCGCGCTGAACTGCTCGTGGACGATGCAGGCGCCGGGCCAGACGATCAGGTCGTCGCGGCCGAGCTGTTCGCCCATCCACTTCGCGAGGTGGCGGTCTGGCGCGAGGATCAGCTTCTGCCCGTCGAAGTGGCGCGCCATCGCCACCGCGTTCGACGACGTGCAGATGAGATCGCTCATCGCCTTCACTTCCGCCGAGCAGTTGATGTAGGAGAGCAGCTTCGCGCCGGGGTGCAGCGCCTTGAACGCGGCGAGGTCCTTGGGCGGACAGCCATCGGCGAGTGAACAGCCCGCCTCGAGGTCGGGCACCACCACCTTGCGCGTGGGGTTCAGGATCTTCGCGGTCTCGGCCATGAAGTGGACGCCGCAGAACACGATCACGTCGCGCTCGACGCGGGTCGCCGCCTGGGCCAGGGCGAGGGAATCGCCGACGAAATCCGCGAGATCCTGGATCTCGCCCTCTTGGTAGTAGTGCGCGAGCAGCACCGCGTTCCGCTCGCGCTTCAGGCGGCGGATCACGTCCTCGAGGTTCGCTGGGAACGCTTCCCTTTCGAGCTTCACTGCGGCGGCCATCGCGCCTCCGGCCGCGCGGCGGGCGCCGCCGCGCGAAGCATCGACCTTAGCCCTCCCGGCGATCCGAGACCGACGGCTGGAGCATCAGGGTCGCGACGCCGTGGGTCTCGCCGCTCACGGTGAAGACGAAGGTGCCCGGCTTCCGGCCCGGCTTGCACGGCGTCAGCTCGAAGCCCGCGGCGGCGAGCCGGGCATGGGCGGCCTGGGCGTCGGCCACGCGGTAGGAGACCCCCCAGAAGCGGTCCGGGGCGTCGCGTCTTGCGCCTTCGCCCAGGGAGGCGACGACCTCGACGGTCAGGTGACCCACGCGAAAGAACAGCATTCGCGAGCCCCACTGCGGGAAGGTGCGATCGAGGCCCAGGCGGATGCCCAGGGCATCCCCGTACAGCGCCTTTGCGCGCTCGGCGTCGGAGGTCTGCACGACCACGTGGTCGACCGACCCGACCGTCGCGGCCGCGTTCTCGTCGACCGGAGGCGAGAGGGGCAGCAGCTCGGGCGGCGAAAGATGCTCGATCGCGAAGAGCTGCGTGCCGTGGGTCGCGTCGCGGTCGAGGAGGACGTTGCGCCATTTGCGGAACGCGCCGGAATCGGAGTCGCGCCCGAGGCCGGCCTGCACCGGGCCTGGGCGGAGACCCTGGGCATCGGCGCGCGCGCGGAACGCTTCGGCGTCGTGCGTGGCGAAGGCGAGCGCGAACGGGCCTTCGCCGTGGGCGGCGAGGTGATCGCGCAGCCACTGCCCGCCGCCCTGCGCGGGCGCGAGCAGCTCCACGTAGGTGTTCTCGAGCCGGAACAGCGCATTCTCGGTGCCGAGCGCCGGGTGCTCGCCCCGCCAAGTCGACGCGCGTCCGAGCAGCCGCGTGTAGGTGCGTGTCGCCGCGGGAAGGTCGCGAACCGCGACGACGAAGTGGTCGAGAGCGGTGAGCATCGCGCCAGCATGACACGGATTCACGTTGCGAACGGACGAGGCCAATCCGGAAAACGTTTTCCTCGCGCGGAACACTCCTTCCGCTCGACAGGTGGCGGAAGAATCGCATCTCCTGCGATTTCGCGGGGTTGAAACGCGGCGACACGTGGCATCGGAATTGCTGTCTTTCCGCGGCGATGTCCAAGAACCCGGTGCGCTTCCTCCGTCTGCTCGTCGTCGCCGCGGCCTTCGCCATGCCGATCGCGGCTCAGGCGACGCCGGTTACCTACTCCCTCGACCACGGCAGCGTGACCGCGAAGGTCTGGCTGAACGGCAGCGTGGTCGCGCACGGCGGGGGCTCACTCGACGTCGGCTACGTCGTTTTCGATCCCGCGACCGGCCTCATCCCTGACTTCTCGCTGCACTCGTCCAACGTGCTGGCGTGGGCGCCGATCTTGCCCGGCGCCTACAACGCGCTGAGCCTCGACATCCTGCTCCAGCCGGCCAGCGGATACTCGTCGTCGGCGACGGGATCGAACCCGTGGTCGGTGATGCTCGGGCCGCTCAGCGTGGCCTTCTCCGGCTACGCGTTCGACTCGACGGCGCCCGTCACGGTGTCGCCGATCCCGGTGAGCGGCGTCATCCCGATCAACTCGTTCGGCGTGACCGCCTACCTGACCCAGAGCGAGATGAGGCTCGGCCTCATCGGGGTCAAGGTCGGCGAGATGCGGATCGGGGATCAGGTGTTCGACGTGCGGGCCGACATCGAGTTCGTCGGGTTCGCAGTTCCGGAGCCGTCCGCAGCGGGCCTGCTCGCGCTGGCCCTCGGCATCATCGCTTGGAGTACGCGCCGCTAGTCGCCTTCAACGGACGTGAGGGCTCCAGCCTCACGCCTTCCCACGAGACGCTCAGCTTCAAGGCGAAGCTGAGCGTTTTCGTTTCGAGGGATCGCGCTCTCCGGTAGCTTCGATCGCCGATTCGTCGGCGCGACCGGAGGCTCGATGTCGAGCGGAGAGCGAGCGCAGCGCGAGAAGCCGTGGGTGTTTCGGACCTACTCGGGCCACTCCTCGGCCGAGGCCAGCAACGCCCTCTACCGCACGAACCTCGCGAAGGGCCAGACGGGCCTGTCGGTCGCCTTCGACCTCCCGACCCAGACCGGCTACGACAGCGACCACCCCCTCGCGCGCGGCGAGGTGGGCAAGGTGGGCGTGCCGATCGGGCACATCGAGGACATGGAGGCGCTGTTCCGCGGCATCCCGCTCGACCGCATGAACACCTCGATGACGATCAACGCGACCGCGGCGTGGCTGCTCGCCCTCTACGTCGCCGCGGCGGAGCGTCAGGGCGTCGCGGCGAAGCAGCTCTCCGGCACGACGCAGAACGACATCGTCAAGGAGTACCTGTCGCGGGGCACCTACGTGTTCCCGCCCGAGCCCTCGATCCGCCTAATCAGCGACATGATCGCGTTCACCGTCGACGCGATCCCGAAGTGGAACCCGATCAACGTCTGCTCCTACCACCTGCAGGAAGCCGGTGCGACGCCGGTGCAGGAGATCGCCTACTCGTTCGCCAACGCGATCGCCGTGCTCGACGCGGTGAAGGCGCGCAGCGACCTGCCCGCGGACGCCCTGCCCCGCGTGTTCGGGCGCATCTCGTTCTTCCTGAACGCAGGCATCCGCTTCGTCGAGGAGACTTGCAAGGCGCGCGCGATGACGGAGCTGTGGGACCGCGTCGGCCGCGACCGCTACGGCGTCGTCGACCCCGAGCTGCGCCGCTTCCGCTACGGCGTGCAGGTGAACAGCCTCGGGCTCACGGAAGCGCAGCCCGAGAACAACGTGATCCGCATCGTGCTCGAGGCGCTCGGCGTGACGCTCTCGAAGAACGCACGTTGTCGCGCACTCCAGCTGCCCGCGTGGAACGAGGCGCTCGGGCTGCCGCGGCCGTGGGACCAGCAGTGGTCGCTGCGCATCCAGCAGATCCTCGCCTACGAGACGGACCTGCTGGAGTACGGGGATCTGTTCGACGGCTCGCCCGTGATCGCCGCCAAGGTGAAGGAGCTCGCCGACGGCGCGCAGACCGAGCTCGACAAGGTGCTCGCCATGGGCGGGGCGATCGCGGCCGTCGAGAACGCGTACATGAAGCAGCGCCTGGTCGAGTCGCACACCCGGCGGCTGCGCGCGATCGAGCGCGGCGCGCAGACGGTGATCGGCGTGAACGCGTTCACCGAGGCGGAGCCCAGTCCGCTCACCGCGGGGGCGGGCGGCTCCATCCTCAAGGTGGACGAGAGCGCCGAGCGCGCCGCCATCGAGCGGCTCCAAGCGTTCCGTAATAAGCGCAGCAGCGGGGACGCGAAGGCGGCGCTCGCGGGCCTGCGCGACGCGGCGAAGGGCGGCGCGAACGTGATGCCCGCCTCGATTCGTTGCGCGCAGGCGGGCGTCACCACCGGAGAGTGGGCGGACGCGCTGCGGGCGGTGTTCGGCGAGTACCGCGCGCCCACCGGCGTCGTCGCGCGCGAGGCGCGCGGCGCCGATCCCGAGGCGGAGAAGATCCGCGCGCGCGTGCGCGGCCTCACTGCCAAGCTCGGGCGCCCGCTGAAGCTGCTGGTCGGCAAGCCGGGCCTCGACGGGCACAGCAACGGCGCCGAGCAGATCGCGGTGCGCGCGCGCGACCTCGGCATGGAGG
>CAYWRY010000071.1:0-19862 GCA_964460485.1 uncultured Spirochaetales bacterium | reverse complement strand
GCCCGCGGCGCCCGACTTCGAGGCGGCGCCGCTGCTCGCGGCCGCGCGCGGCTACGAGGCGCGCATCGCGCGCGATCCCTACGGCGTGCCGCACGTGCGCGGCGCGCGCGACGCCGACGTCGCCTACGGGCTCGCCTGGGCCCACTGCGAGGACGACTTCCGCACGATCCAGGAGGTCGCGCTCGCGACGCGCGGGAAGCTCGCGAGCGTCAGCGGGCCCGACGCCGCGCCGGTCGACTACCTCGCGCAGCTGCTGGGCGCGTTCGCCGACGTCTCGCGCCGTTACGAGCGCGAGGTGCCCGCCGACGTGAAGGCGCTCGCCGAGGGCTACGCGGCCGGCGTGAATCACTACGCCGCCACCCACGCGGGCGAAGCGCTGCCCGGGCTGTTCCCGATCACGGGCGTCGACGTGGTCGCGGGCTTCGCCTTCAAGACGCCATTCTTCTACGGGCTCGACCGCACGTTCCTCGCGCTGTTCGGCGACGAGCCGCCGCAGCCGCCCGTGCGCGCGGCGCTGGGCCTTCTCACGGGCCCCTACGAGGTCGGCTCGAACGCGATCGCGGTCGCGCCCCGCCGCAGCGCCGACGGGGCGACGCGCCTGCTGGTGAACTCGCACCAGCCTTACACGGGGCCGGTCGCGTGGTACGAGGTGCGCCTGCAGAGCGACGCGGGCTGGGACATGACCGGCGGCGTGTTCCCCGGCTCGCCCGTCGTGCTGCACGGCACCGGGCCCACGCTCGGCTGGGCGAACACGGTGAATCTGCCCGACCTCGCCGACGTGTATCGCCTCGAGATCGATCCCGCGCACCCGAACCGCTACCGGCTCGACGGCGCGTGGCGCGAGCTCGAGGTGGGCGAGGCCGCGATCGAAGTGAAGTTGTTGGGGAGGCTCCGCTGGACGGTGCGGCGCGAGACGCTGCGCTCCGTGCACGGCCCGGTCGTGCGCCGCCCTCACGGAACCTACGCGATCCGCTACGCCGGCATGGGCGAGCTCCGCCAGCTCGAGCAGCTCTACCGCCAGAACCGCGCGCGCACGTTCGACGCGTGGTGGGCGGCGCTGCGCATCCACGCCTCGCCCTCGGTCAACTACGTCTACGCCGACGCCGCGGGCAACGTCGCCTACGTCTACAACGCGCGGATCCCGAAGCGCGCGCCGGGCTTCGACTGGCGCGGCATCCTGCCCGGCGACCGCAGCGACCTGATCTGGCGCGAGACGCTGCCCTTCGACGCGCTGCCCATGGTCGTGAACCCGCAGTCGGGCTTCGTCGCGAACGCGAACCACACGCCCTTCGCGGCGACGAGCGATCCCGAGAACCCGCGCCCCGAGTCGTTCCCTCCGGAGGCGGGCATCGAGACCTACTTCACCAACCGCGGCCGCCGCGCGCTCGAGCTGTTCGGCGCGGACGAGTCGATCAGCGCCGCCGAGTTCCGCGCCTACAAGTACGACAAGCGCTACTCGGAGCGCAGCGAGGCGCGCGCGATCGTGGACGAGCTGCTGGCGCGCATTCCGGAGCGCGACGCGGAGCTCGGCGAGGCGCGCGCGGTGCTGGCGCGCTGGCGGCTCGGCACCGAGGCGAACGACACGAGCGCGGCGCTCGCGGTCGCCACCGCGCTGCCGATCGTGGCCGCGCAGCGCCGCGGAGAAGCCGCGCCCGACGCGCTCGCCTCGCTGCGCGCCGCGATGGCCGCGCTGCGGCGCCACCACGGCCGCCTCGATCCCCCGTGGCGCGACGTGAACCGCATCCGCCGCGGCGCGCTCGATCTCGGCATCGGCGGCGGCCCCGACGTGCTGCGCGCGGTGGAGACGGATCGCCTGGGCGACGACGGCCGCTTCTCGGCGCAGACCGGCGACACGCTGATCCTGTTCTCCACCTGGGACGCCGCGGGCGCGCAGACGGTCGAGACCATTCACCAGTTCGGCAGCGCGACCCTCGACGCGCGCTCGCCCCACTATGCGGACCAGCTGCCGCTGTTCGTGGAGGAGCGGACCAAGCGCGTGCCGCTCAGCGAGGCGGAGCTGCTCGCGACGGGCGCGAAGACCTATCGCCCCGGTGAGCCGCGCCCCGACTAGCTCGATCGTGCTACGGCGACGGCTCCACGTAGTCGAAGGCGAGCACGTTGTCGGCGCTCACCTTGTCGCGCGCGACGGTCACGGGCTGCGCGCCGGCGTCGCGCAGCTTTCTGCTCGCCTTGGGCACCCGGAGCGTGATCGCGTCGTCCGTGATGGAGAGAATCTTCGCCTTTTTGCCGGCGATCCGGACGATCGTCTTCTTGCCCATCAGGTCGGTGCCCGTGAGCGTGAGCGTGTCGCCGTACCACCCGACGGCCGCCGAGAGCGCGGCGAGGTGAGGCGCCGGCTTGGGCGAGGCGCTGAGCTGCACGCTCTGCGAGGCGCTGCGACCGGTGCAGTCGGTAGCGGTGAAGGTCGGCGTCGCGACCACCGCCGCGGTCGGCGTCCACGAGAAGCTGCCCGACGCCGAGAACGTGGCGCCGCTCGGCAGCCCGCTGGCGGAGTAGGTCAGCGAGTCGCCGTCGGCGTCGCTGGCCTGGAGCTGGAACTCAACGAGCTGACCGAAGTAGACGCTGCGGTCCGCAGGATCTGCGAGCTGCGGCGCGGCGTTCGTGTTCGCGTCGTCCACCGCGATCGGCACGCTCTCGCTGCCGCTCAGCGAGCCGTCCGAGGCCGTGAAGCGCACCGTGGTCTGCGTCGACCCGTTGCAGGCGGCGGTCGTGCGCAGCGGCGTCCAGCGGAACTCGCCGCTCGCGGAGAGCGAGGCGCCCACCGGCAGCGGCGTCGCGCCGTAGCTGAGGGTGTCGCCGTCGGGATCGGTCGCCGCGAGCTGGATGACGAGCGTCTGGCCTTCGACCACGGACTGCGGCCCGATCGGATCGAGCACCGGCGCGCGGTTTGCGCTGGCCTGGTTCGCGAGCGCGAGGCAAGAGACGGAGCCGACGTACCAGCCGATCTCGTCGCGGCTCGCCTGCGAGAAGCTGGTCGAGCCGGAGATCGACGGCGTCATGATGCCGCTGCCCGAGTGGCGCGCCCCGAGGTTGTGACCGAGCTCGTGCGCGGCCACGAGGCTGCGCTCGAAGTCGCTGAGGCCCGCCATCTGCACCACGCCGAAGCGCCACGGCGTGCAGGTGGCGTCGACGAACGCGACCCCGACGGTGGTGCCGTCGAAGTTGCGACCGCTGAAGAGCAGGGCGTCGTCGTAGATCGTCGCCACGTTGGACAGGAACTGCGAGCGGAACTGGTCGAGCAGCTGGCTCGAGTCGGTGGTGGTGTAGGGATCGCTCGTGGCGTGGGCGCGCTGGGCGACGACGCGGTTCGTGAGGCCGAGGTCGGTCTCGTAGATGCCGTTCACCATGTTCACGACCGACAGGATCTTGGCGTTCGCCGCGGCGACGCCGCCCGAGGCGCCGACGAACGCGGCGTCGGCCTCGGTGCCGAGCTCGATCTCGCGCAGCGTGGTCGCGGAAGCAATCGCCGGCGGCGCGCTCGTGGCTCCGCTCTCGGAGAGCGTCGCGTCGAGCTCGCCGTCCAGCATGCCGCACGCGCGCGCCAGGCCCGCGACCTCCGCGGCGTCCGCCTCGCGCACGCCGATCACGTAGTCGCCCGCGTCGAGGTCGGCGTCGAGCGCGTAGTAGACGCCGTCGACGCGCAGGAGTCCGCGCAGGCGGCCGTCCTCCGCCGAGACGCCGAGCTTCGCGAAGTCGCGCCCCGAGTTGCGGGCGAGCCGGCCCGTGTAGGCGACGAAGCCGGGCGCGGCGATGCCCGTGCGCACGCCGCTTGCCGCGACGCGCTGCGCGCCGTAGCCCCGCGCGATCACGCTCTCCGGCGTGAAGGCGATCTCGACGTTGCGCTGCCTGGTGGGCACGACGATGCGCAGGGCGCCCTGCTCCGAGAACGCCGTGCGCTCGTAGTCGCCGAGCGGCGCCCAGCTGCGGAAGGAGATTCGCGGCGCCTGCGCAAAGGCGGTCCCGGCCAGCAGCCAGGCCGCGAACGCAACGAGAGCCGTGGGATGGATGCGGTACGCCATGGCAACCCCGTCGAGAGCAGCCTCTCTCATCGGCACGGGAGGTCGCTGGGTCTGTGTCCACGGACCCGGATTCGGCGAGCGCTGCCGCACGAGCGCCGCCCGCGTGCCGCCGGGTTGCGCCGAAGCTGCGGCCGCGCGATCGGGCGGAGGCGCTGCCACAAGGCCTCTGTCCGCACGCCGCCCGGCGCAGGCGGGCCGCGCTGCACGAGCCGTGCGCTTGCAACGCGCGGGGTACGAGAGCACGCTAACCGCATGGCGGAACGGGCCGAACGGGGCGGACAAGCGAAGGGCATGCGCGGTGACCGCAGCCGCATCAAGCTCGCGAAGCCGTTCGACGCGCTACTCCGCGCACACGCGCGCAAGCGCACCTTCAAACGCGGCGCAGTCGTCGTCGCAGACGGCGAGGCCGCCGGCGGGCTGTGGTGCGTGGAGAGCGGCGCGATCGCGGTCACCGGCCAGAGCGCCGGCCAGCGCGACTTCATCTTCCGCTTCCGCCAGCCCGGCGAGTGGTTCGGCGAGACGACGCTGCTCGACGGGCTGCCCTGGCTCTACAACCACGTCGCGTCGGTGAAGACGACGGCGCTGCACGTGCCCCATCGCGAGGCGCAGCGGCTGCTGGCGACGCATCCGGAGCTGAAGAGCGAGCTGGTGCGCATCACCTGTGCGCGCCTGCGCGCCACGGCGGAGTACGTGGAGGAGATCATCGTGCCGGACCTGCCGGCGCGGCTCGCCTACCACCTGCTGGTGATCGGACGCGAATCCGCGAGCGGCCTCGTGCCCGGCAAGCCGCTCGAGGTGCACCTCACGCAGTCGGTGCTCGCGTCGCTGCTCGGCGCGACGCGCGAGGCGGTGGGGCGCCACCTGGTGCGCTGGCGCGACGCCGGCTGGATCGCGCTGCGCTACGGCCGCGTCACGATCCTGCGCCCCGAGCTGCTCGAGGCGGTCGCGAACGGCGAGCGAGTCGAGAACGGGCTCGCCCCGCTGCCGCGGCCCAAGCCCGCCGCCGGCGTCAGAGCATCGTGAAGAAGTCGTTGCCCTTGTCGTCGACCACGACGAACGCCGGGAAGCCCTCGACCTCGATCTGGTAGATCGCCTCCATCCCGAGCTCGGGATACTCGATCACTTCGACGCGCTTGATGCAGTTCTGCGCGAGGATCGCGGCGGGTCCGCCGATCGAGCCGAGGTAGAAGCCGCCGTGCTTCTTGCACGCCTCGGTCACCGCCTTGCTGCGGTTGCCCTTCGCGAGCGTCACGAAGCTCCCGCCGTGCTGCATGAACAGGTCGACGTAGGAGTCCATGCGGCCAGCCGTCGTCGGACCGAAGGAGCCGGACGGCATGCCCGCGGGCGTCTTCGCCGGCCCTGCGTAATAGATCATCTTTTCCTTCACGTACTGCGGCAGGCCGAGACCCTGGTCGATGCGCTCCTTCAGCTTCGCGTGCGCGATGTCGCGCGCGACGACCAGCGAGCCGGTCAGCGAGAGGCGCGTCTTCACCGGGTAGCGCGACAGCAGCTTCCTGATCTCGCTCATCGGCTGGTTCAGGTCGACCTCGACCACCTCGCCGCCCAGCTCCTGGTGCGTGGCGTCGGGCATGAACTGCGCCGGGTTCGTCTCGAGCCGCTCGAGGAACACGCCCTGCTTCGTGATCTTCCCCTTCGCCTGGCGGTCGGCGCTGCACGAGACGCCGATGCCGATCGGCAGCGACGCGCCGTGGCGCGGCAGGCGGATCACGCGCACGTCGTGGCAGAAGTACTTCCCGCCGAACTGCGCGCCGATGCCGACGCGCTGGGAGAGCTTGTGGATCTGCTGCTCGAGGCCGAGGTCGCGGAAGGCGCGGCCGTGCTCGTTGCCCGTCGTCGGCAGCGAGTCGAGATAGCGGCAGCTCGCGAGCTTCACCGTCTTCAGGTTGAACTCGGCGCTGGTGCCGCCGATCGCGATCGCGAGGTGATACGGCGGGCACGCTGCCGTGCCGAGCGACTTCAGCTTCTCCTCGAAGAACTTCAGGATGCTCTCGGGATTCAGGACCGCGCGCGTCTCCTGGTAGAGGAACGACTTGTTCGCCGAGCCGCCGCCCTTCGTGATGAACAGGAATTCGTACTCGTCGCCAGGCGTAGCAAAGAGCTCGATCTGGGCGGGCAGGTTGCTGCCGGTGTTCCTTTCCTCGTACATGCTGAGCGGCGCCATCTGCGAGTAGCGCAGGTTCGTGCCCGTGTAGGTGTCGTAGACGCCGTGCGCGAGCGCCGCCTCGTCGTCGGCGCCGGTGTAGACGTCCTCGCCCTTCTTCCCGATCACGATCGCGGTGCCCGTGTCCTGGCAGCTCGGCAGCACCATGCCCGCCGACACGTTCGCGTTCTTCAGCATCTCCAGCGCGACGAAGCGATCGTTGGCCGACGCCTCGGGATCGTCGAGGATCGCGCGCAGCTGCTTCAGATGGCCGGTGCGAAACAGGTGCGACACGTCCCGGATCGCCGCCGCCGCCAGCGTGCGCAGCGCCTCCGGCTTCACCACCAGGATCTCGCGCCCGCCGAGCCGCTGCGTCGACACGTGTTCCGCGCCGAGCGACCGATACTCCGTCCCGTCGTCGCCCAGCTCGAACATCTCCTGGAACCCGAACGCCGGCATCGCCCCTCCTCACACGCCCCCGCAGCAAGCCGTCGCGCGAGCGAAGAAGCATCGTAGACGCCGACCGACGTGGTTCAACCGCTCCGCGCCTCGCCTCCGCCGCCGCACGCGTTGCCACGAACCGGCGAACGAGCCCCCAGCACCGAAGAAGACCCGCTACGACGGCTCCGGCACCCCCGGCCCCTGCACGAGCGGCACCACCGGCGGCGGAGCCTCCGCCGGGTCTTCCTTCACGGGCACCGGCACCGGCGGAGACAGGACGTCCCCGATCGCCTTCAGACTTCCGAACACGAAGTTCGGCACTCCTTCGAGCACCAGGCTCGCCGGCCCCGAGGCCACCGACTTCGCGAGCAGCGGCTCGACGACCGGCCGCGTCCACAAGCCCGTCACCGTGAAGTAGAAGCCGGCGAGCGCGCGGTCCTCGCCTAACAAGAGGACGTTCACGATCGGGATCGCGCCCACGATCTCGTCGATGGTCGGGATCGGGTACATGCCGATCGCAGCCTCGAGCTCGAAGGGCTCGGCCAGGTGCGTTTTGCCAGAAGCCGCCATGCGCTCCGACTTGCCTTCGAGCGTGAGCGTGCGGGAGGTCATCCAGCCGTTCTCGATCGGGCCCTCGAGGTCGATCGCCTTGTACGGAAGGCGGTCGCGCTTCCCGAACGGATTGATCTTCTCGTCCGTCATCGCGAGTGCGAGCAGGAACGGCACGTCGCGGAAGATCTCGCCCTTGCGCGCGTGCAGGCTCGCGTAGCCGTTCACGTCGGTGAGCGGGCTCTCGCCGAGCAGCAGGTGGCCCGACAGCACGGCGGCGCCGCTGAGCCGGCCGGACATCAGCGTCTTGGGTGCCTGAGAAGTCTGCCAGACTGCGAGCAGGTCGAGACTCCGCGCCTGCACCTCCACCGTGAAGGGCACGGGTCCGTCGCTGCCCATCTCGAGCGCGAGATTGCCTTCCAGGTCGCCGGTCGGCGCGAGGTGGAGCTGCGTGTCGTAGAGCTCGGCGCGCGAGCCGCGCGCGCGGAAGGAGCCCTCGTAGCCCTTGGTGAGGAAGCGCCCCAGCGAGGTCACGTCGTAGGCGAAGCGGCCCTCCGCCCACACTTCGGGATCGGCGGCGGGCGCGGCTGCGGGCCGCGGCTCGCCGAGCGTCACGTCGACGCTCAGGGAGCCGCCGTCGCGCAGCGGCTGGCCGTCCTGCCCGCGCGTCTTCAGCCAGGTGGCCTGCCCCTCGACCGCGAGGCCAGCCCAGATCCCGCTCTCGACCGCGTACTCGTAGCCGTTGTCGAGCCGCAGGATCTCGGCCGCGACGTCCTCCAGCGTGCAGAACAGGAGCGGGTGCGAGAGCCGGTCGACGTCCAGCGTGATCGCGCGCCAGGTCGGCGTGTAGGGAGGCCGGCGGCGCGACTCGATCCACGCGCGCACGTCGTCGATCGCGGCGATGCGCGGGACGGGCGCCGGCCGGTCGCACTGGAGCGCGTCGAGTGAGCGCACGCGCGAGATGCCGCGCAGCTTCAGCGCGAGGCGCGGCAGGCGCCGATCGCGAAACTGGGCGCCGGAGGCGTGGATCTCGAGCAGGTCGCCCGCGAACTCGACGGTGCCCGAGACGTCGGCGAGCCGGTCCGCCTTGCCGATCAGGATCTCCGCGTTCGCCAGGCTCAGCTTCAGCGCGAGGTCGCCGCTGTGCGCGAGCACCTCGCCCGCCGCCATCGCGCGCGCGACGCCGATCGTGCCGTTTAGGCGCAGCTCCAGCCGCTCGACCTCGCCGCCGACGACGCGCTCGAGCGCGCGCTGGACCTGCGTGCGCGCGCCGCGCGGGAGCTGCGCGGCGACGCGGGCGAGCTCGTCGCGGCCGATGCCCGCCGTGCGCGCCGAGGCGTGCAGCTTGCTGGCGTCCGAGAGCGGGAGCCCGAGCGCGAGCGAGCCGGAGGCCGCGACTGCCCCGTCCGCGAGCTCCAGCTGGGTCGTGCGCAGCTCGCCCGCGCTGGCCTCGAGCGCGAGCGCCAGCTTCGGCTCGCGCATGTCGAGGTGCAGCGCGCGTTGCGGGTCGCGCGCGCGGCCGAGCTCTCCGCGCACGTCGCGTCCCGCGAGCGCGAGCCGCAGGGCGTGAGGCGCGCCTGGCCGCGAGCGCCAGCTCAGCTCGGCCTGCGCGCGCCCCTCGAGCTCGCGCGGCTGACGAAACGCCGCGAGCAGCGGACCGAGCGGTAGCGGCGCGAGGCTGAGCTTCGCGTCGACCTCGTCGGACGAGACGGCCAGCGAGAAGTTGAACGGGGCGGCGGCGTCGTCTGCGAGCAGCGCGCGGCCGGAGGCTTCCCACGCGCCGCCGCCGCTGAGGACTCCGCAGCGGAAGGACACCGCGTCGAGCTCTAGCGCGCGGCGCGGCGGAGCGGCGGCGCTGGTCAGCGTGAGCACGACGCGCTCGCCATCGACCGGCGGGATCGGGCAGGGCGTCTCGCGGAGCCGGTCGGCGGCCGCGCTCAGCCCGGCGACGGCGCGGCTCGCAGGATCGGGCGCCTCGGAGCCCGCGGGCGCCGAACCGTCCGCTCGCGGCTCGGGAATCGACAGCTCGACGCCCGCAAGGCGCACCCCCCGGAGCCGGAGTCGGCCGAGGACGAGCAGCACCGGGTCGACGCGCGCGCTCAGCCGTTCGACGGCCAGCGAGCGGCCGCCGGGCAGCGGGTCGGCGCGCAGTCCGTGTGCCTCGAGCCGCAGCCAGGGCAGGTCCGCGGTGAGGCTGACGCGGACCTCGGCGAGCCGGACCGGCGCCTTCAAGAGCGCCGAGAGGCGGCTCTCCGCCTCCGAGCGGAGCCTCTCCGGGGCCATGCGCGAGGCGGCGTAGAACCCGGCGACGGCTGCCACGCCGAAGACGCACACTGCGAGCAGGAAGACGAGGATGGCGCGACGCAAACGGCCCCCCGGGAGGCGGCGCCACTCTAGCCGCCTCGCTGGGCCGGACGGCCGCCGGCCCTCGCGGATTCGCGATCCGGGGCCCCCGTATTCGTGCCGGCGTCATGCGCATGCGGCTGCCGGCCGAAGCGCCCGTCGCCCGGGCGGATTCGCGGCCGTGTGACCGGTGCCACCCCGGGCCAAGCACTGATTCCTGCTCAAGAAATTCCTAGCGGCTTCCGAAACTTCCCCAAAGCCAAGCGCCTGCCTCGCGACGAGGCCGGTGAGCGAGTGAAGCGTGCGCCTCAGGGGCCGAGGCCAACGCGGGACTCGCGCAAGGGCGGGAGAGAGACGGTGGAAGCAGAAGACCAGAACGAATACCAGCCCAACCGCGTTCGCGAGATCCGCGAGAACCGCCTGATGACCCAGGCGCAGCTCGCGCGGAAGGCGAAGGTGGCGCTGCGCACGATCCACAGCGTCGAGAAGGGCATGAACTGCCGCATGGACACGAAGCGCAAGATCCTGCTCGCGCTGGGCATGCGCTTCGAGGACAAGGAGTTCGTGTTCCCGTCCCTGCATCGCCGCGGGCTCGAGAATCTTCCGCCGATGCCGCCGGACAACACGGGCAACGGCGGGTTCTCGCACTGAGGTTCTCTCGCGCCGGTTCCTCGGCGCGTGTCACGCAAAGCCGGGCCTTCGGGTCCGGCTTTCGTGTTTGTGGCGGTCGAGATCTGTGCGCCTCGATTCGTGGCAGCGCGTGCGGCGGCGCCCGGCCGGCGAACGCGTTGCCCGCGCGAGAGCGCAAACCTCGACGACGAAGCGAGCGACCGTCACATCCGAGTTACCATCGCCCGAAGAGAGATCTCACCCGAGGCCCGTATTCCCGACCGGAGCGCAGAGCGCGGTGCACTGATCGCCGACATCGCCGGCATCGTCACTCGCTCGCACGATCTCCGGGAGACGCTCGACAATGTCACCGACCTGGTGGCGAAGCGGCTCGACGCCGACGTGTGCTCCGTCTACCTGACGAGCGCGGACCGCGCGGCGCTGACGCTCTCGGCGACGATGGGCCTCGACAAAGCGTCCGTCGGGATCGTGAAGCTCGCGGTGGGCGAAGGTCTCGTGGGCCACGTGGCGCAGCGCGGCGAGGCGGAAGCCTTCGCGGAGGCCCAAAAGCATCCGGCTTATCGCTACTTCCCCGAGACGAAGGAAGAGCAGTTCGCGTCGCTGGCGGCCGCGCCGCTCAAGGTGCGCGGCCTCTCCGGCGAGGGCTTCACGATCGGCGTGCTGGTCGTACAGACGCGCGATGCGCGCGTCTTCAGCGAGCCGGAGGTGGAGCTGCTCGAAACCTGCGCCCAGCTCATCGCGCCGGTCGTGATGAACGCCCAGCTGCTCTCCGTGGTGGCCGGCGGCGAGGAGCGGCGCTCGCGCCTGATCCAGGAGATCGGCGGTCCGGCGACAGCGAAGCCGCAGCCTGCGGTGCAGGGCCGCGCCGAGCGCAACGCGGTGCTGAAGGGGATCGCGACCTCGCGCGGCATCGCGATCGGTCCGGTCTACTTCCTCGGCGACGCGATCGACCTGAAACAGGTGGACTACGCGCCGAACAAGGATGCGGCCCAGGAGCAGCGCGACCTCGAGAACGCGCTCGAGGAAGCCCGCCGCGAGCTGCAGGACCTGCGCGAAGACGTGATTCAGCGCTTCGGTCCCGATTTCGCCGCGGTCTTCCACACGCACATCCAGATCCTCGAGGACAAGGGCTTCGTCCAGAAGCTGCAGAAGGAGCTGGCGCGTTCGGGCAACGCGCTCGAGTCGCTGACGCGCGTGCTGGCGGAGTACGAGCGCATGTTCGGCGCGCTCGACGACCCGTACTTCCGCGAGCGCGGCATCGACATCCAGGACGTCGGCCAGCGCGTGGTCGCCCGCCTACTCGGCGTGCGGCACAACGACCAACAGCTCACCGAGGGCGCGATCGTGGTGGCCGCGGCGCTTCTGCCCGCGCACTTCGCGACGCTCGACGTGGAGAAGGTTGCCGCCGTGGTCTCGGAGCACGGCGGCCCCACCTCGCACGGCGCGATTTTCGCGCGTGCGCTCGAGATTCCCGCGGTCACCGGCGTCGCGGGCGTGCTCGAGGCGTCGCGCGCCGGTGAGCTCGCGATCGTCGACGGCGACGCCGGGCGGCTCATCCTCAACCCCGACGACGAGACGCGCAGCGCCTACGCGAGGGCGCAGCAGCGCGCGCTGGTGGCGGTCGAGCACCTCGACGCGCTGGCCGAGCGCCCCGCCGAGACGCGCGACGGCCACCGCGTGCGCCTCACCGCGAACGCGGGCCTGCTCTCGGATCTCCGTCTGGTCGAGCGCCATGGCGCGGAGGGCATCGGCCTGTTCCGCACCGAGCTGCTTGCGCTGGTGCACCGCGGCTTCCCGACGGAAGAGGAGCAGGAGAAGCTCTACGAGCAGGTGGCTGCGACGATGAAGCCGCGGCCCGTGACGATCCGCACCCTCGACCTGGGCGGCGACAAGGCGATCCCGCAGCTCGAGGCCGAGCTCGAGGCGAACCCGCAGCTCGGCTGGCGCTCGATCCGGCTCTCGCTCTCGCACCTCGACGCCTTCCGGGCGCAGCTGCGCGCGATCCTGCGCGCGAGCGCCCACGGCAACGTGAGCGTGCTGATCCCGATGGTCTCGGCGGTCGAGGAGATCCGGCGCGTGCGCGAGCTGGTGGAGGAGACCAAGCGCGAGCTCGCGGCGGCCGACGTCCCCTTCGACCCGAGCATTCCCGTCGGCGTGATGATCGAGGTGCCGGCGGCGGCCGTGATCGCGGACGTGCTCGCGCGCGAGTGCGACTTCTTCTCGATCGGCACCAACGACCTCACGCAGTACACGCTGGCCGTGGATCGCGGCAACGAGCGCGTCGCCTATCTCTACGACCCGCTGCACCCGGCGGTGCTCGCGCTGATCGACCGCAGCGTGCGTGCGGCGCGCAAGGCGGGCATCGGCATCTCGCTGTGCGGCGAGATGGCGAGCAATCCGCTGGCGGTGCCGATCCTGGTTGGCCTCGGTCTCGAGGAGCTGTCGGGTGTCGCGAGCGCGGTGCCGCTCGTGAAGGAGATCGTGCGCGCGCTCGACAGTGCCGCGGTCGCGGACGACGCCCGCCGCGCGCTCGAGGCCGCGACCGTCTCGGAGGTGCGCGCGATCGCCGCCGCGCGGCTCGTGCAGGCGGGGCTGCTCGACCACCCCGACCTGGGCGAGTTCCTGCGCAGCGCGGTGCAGGGCGCGACTGTCAACGGCGCGCGGGGGGCTTGAGGGCTCGGCGGGCTCAGCGGTCGGCGACCAGGTCCAGCACCAGCGCCGAGTGGTCGCCGCCGCGGAGCGGCAGCACCGCGGCGCCCGCCGCGAGCACGCCTTCGCCCAGCACGTGATCGATCCGCAACACGCGCGGCGCACCGGGCCACGGCCCCCAGGTCGCTGCCGGGCGCTGGCGGCGCTGCGCGGCGTGCTCCGCCGCGAGGTCGGAGAGGCGCGCGGCGAGCGCGCGGTAGACGGGCCAGAGCGGCGTGGCGTTGAGGTCGCCGCACACGACCCGCGCGGCGTCGGGCGTCGCGTCGATGTGGGGCAGCAGCGCGGCGAGCTGCTCGCGGCGCAGCGCCAGCGAGCGCCACAGCGGCCAGGCGTGCGGCGCCTGCACGTGCACGTTCAGCAGCTCGAGGGCTCCCGAGAGCTCGGGCCACTCGCCGGGGTCGAGCGCTGCGACGCGCGCGTCGCGGCGTGGCAACGCGAGGCGCGCCACCGCGAGCGGCCGCCGCGCGGCGATGCCCATGCCGTCGTGGTCGCGCAGCGTCGCGCCGGGTTCGAGCTTGCCGTGGGGCAGCACGCGCGCGACGGCCTCCGCCTGGCGCGCGCCCAGCTCCTGGAAGCAGGCGACGTCCACGGCGAACGTCTCGAGCAGCTCCGCGAGCGCGCCTGCGTTGGCGCGGTCGTGATAGAGGTTGGCGGTGAGCAGGCGAATCGCGCCTGCGGGCTTCGTGCGGGTCATGCGTTCGTCAGTTGCGCCTCGGCCTCTCGGTCCACGCGCTGCAGCTCCTGGGTGAGACGCGCGCGCCAACTCTCCAGTGCCGCCGCGTTCTCACTTCTCGGAATTTCGAGGGGCGGACCGTAGACGATGCGCACGCGCGCGAACGGCAGCGGCAGGAGCGCACGGTCCCAGCTGCGCAGGCCGCGGGAAGGCGCAGCCGCGACGCCGACCGGCACGAGCGGCGCTCCCGTCGCCCCGCCGAGCGCGAGCACGCCCGGCTTGGCCTCGAAGGCCGGGCCGCGCGGCCCGTCGGGCAGCACTCCGCCGCTCTCTCCCGCGCGCACCCGCCGGATCATCTCGCGCAGCAGCGCGCTGCCCCCGCGCGAGCTGGAGCCGCGCGGCGAGCGGGCAAAGCCGAGGCCGGAAAGCACGCGCTCGGCCAGGTCGCCGTCGCGCGACAGGCTGAGGGGCACCCACAACCGCCGGTCGCGGTGGGCATAGGCCGCCACCACGAGGCCGCGATGCCAGGCGACGAGCACGAACGGGCTCCGCACAGGAAGCGAGCCGCTGACGCCGAGCCGCCAGGTCGCGCCGAGCGCGCGGATCGCGAGCGCCGCCGCGGCCCCGAGCGCGCGCCGCGCCGCGTTCATCCCGCCACCGCGATCGCCGCGACGCCCAGCACGGTGAGCGCGGCGCCGGCGAGGCGCTGTCCGCTGGGCTTCTCGCCGAGGAAACGCATGGCGATCGCCGCCGCGAACATCACCGAGAGCTGACGCACCGCGACGACGTAGCTCGCCGGCGCCGTCTGCAGGACGTGGAGGATCAGGCCGTAGCCGACCAGCCCGGCCCCCATCGAAAGCAGGATGCGGCGCGAGCTGGCGCGCGCGCTCTCGCGCAGCGCGGCAGCGCCGACGGCGTGCAGCGCGAGCGGCACGCGCACCGAGAGCCCGGCGAGCGTGAGCAGCGCGTACCAGGCGAACGGGCGCGGCAGCGCGCCGCTCCAATCCGTCGCGTGGAGCTGCGCCATCGCCAGCTTGTCGGCGAGGGAGTAGGCGACGGTGGTGCCGAGCGTGAGCCACGCGTAGAGCAGATCCGGTGCGAACAGACTGCGCAGCGAGAGATCTCCGCCGTACACGAGCCACACGCCGGCGACGACCACCGCGATCCCGAGCGCGCCGAGCGGCGTCACGCTCTCGCCGAGCGGGATCGCGACGAGGGGCAGCAGCGCCGGCGTCGAGCGGATGATCGGGTAAACGCGCGACAGCTCGGCGCGCTCGTAGGCGAGGCTCATCCAGTAGCCGTAGAGCCCGTGGGCGAGCCCGGTAGCCGCCAGCAGCGCCCAGATCTCGCGCGGCAGGTCGGCGAGCGGGAGGAAGGCGAGCGCCGCCAGCGCGAGCGGCGCCTCGGCGAGCTGCTGCGTGGTGCCGAAGGCGAGCGGGCTGCGCGCGCCCTTGATCGCCGCACTCCACACCGCGTGCAGCAGTGCGCTCGCGACGACGAGGGCGAGCTCTGTGGCGTTCATGCGCGGGGCATTATGCGGCCCGCGCTACGGGTCGCGCGCAAGGCGGCGCCGCCGCTGCTCGCGCCGGGCAGGCCGCTGCGTCCCGCCGTCTGGCTTCTGCCGCCCCGCGGCGCGCGAGGAATCCGCAGCGCACGGCGCGGCGGCGCGCCCCGCGGAGCGGGCGTGCGCTTCCGCGGCCCGCGGCGCGCCCCGTCAAAATGCGCGCGCGCATGGCGCGGGCGGCGCGAGCGCGTAAACCTGCCGATGGAGCCTTCCCCCTCATGAGCGCAGCATCGTTGCAGAGACCCGCGCGCTCGTCGCTCGCCCGCAGCCTCGCCGGGTACGTCGCGCTCACGAAGCCGCGCATCCTGCCGCTCGTGATCTTCACGGCCCTGCCGGTGCTGCTGATGGCGAACGCCGCGCTCGCCCCCTCGCTCGCCATTCTCGCGGGCATCTCGCTCGCCGCCGCCGCGGCGAACGCGCTCAACATGTACGTCGAGCGGGACCGCGACGCGCTGATGGAGCGGACGCGCACGCGTCCGCTGCCCAGCGCCGAGATGACGCCGCGCGCCGCGCTCGTCTTCGGCCTCGCGCTCTCCCTGCTGGCGAGCGCCGTGCTCCTGCTCGTGGCCGGCGCGCCCGCGGCGCTGCTCGGCGTCGCGTCGATCCTCTTCTACGTGTTCGTCTACACGATCTGGCTGAAGCCGCGCACGCCGTACAACGCGGTGATCGGCGGCGCGGCGGGCGCCGCGGCCCCGCTGATCGCCGACGCGGCGGTGAACGGCAGCGTCGGCTGGCCCGGCCTCTTGCTGTTCTCGATCGTGTTCTTCTGGCAGCCGCCGCACGTCTGGGCGATCGCCCTCTACCGGAAGGGCGACTACGCCGCTGCGGGAATCCCGATGATGCCCGCGGTGATCGGCGACGAGCGCACGCGCCGGCGCATGCTCGTCTACACGCTCGGCCTGCTGCCCGTCACGATCCTGCCGGCGCTGCTCGGGCTGCTCGGTCCGCTCTACCTCGCCGCGGCGACGGGCCTCGGCGCGTGGTTCGCCTGGGTGGGCGTGCGGCTGATCCGCGAGCGCAGCGACGCGGCGGCGCAGCGCGTGTTCCGCGTCTCGCTCGTCTACCTCGCGCTGCTCTACCTCGCGATGCTCGTCGACCTGCTGCTCGGGCCGAAGCTGCTCGCGTAGCCGCCGGGGGCGCACGGCGAAGACGATGGACTTCTCCTCGCTGCCTGTGCTGAACGCGGCCCTGAACGGCGTGGCGACGCTCCTCCTGCTGCGCGGCCGCGCGCTGGCGAAGCGCGGTCGCGTGGGCGCGCACCGCCGCACGATGCTCGCGGCGTTCGCGGTCTCGAGCGCGTTCCTGGCGAGCTACCTGATCCACAAGGCGTCGCGCTCCTTCGAGAACACCACCTTCAATGCAGGCGGCGCGGCCAAGACGGCCTACCTCGCATTGCTCGCGAGCCACGTCTTGCTGGCGGCGCTCGTACCGTTCCTCGCGCTCGCGCTGATCCGCTTCGGCCTGCGTGGCGAGATCGCGCGCCACCGCCGGCTGGCGCGCGTCGCGTGGCCGATCTGGCTCTACGTCTCCGTGACGGGCGTCGCGATCTACGTGCTCCTCTACCACCTGAATCCGCCTGCCGCGGTGTGAGGCGACACGCCGCGCGGATCGCCGCGCGCGCACGCGAAAGCGCCCCGTTCGGCCGCACGCTTTCCGCGCCCCGCTCCCTTGAAAATCGGGGGACGCCCGCTCACACTGCGCGCCGCTTCTCGGCGGGCGCGCCGCTGTGGCCGATGAGTCCGCCGCGCGCGTTTCGCTCCGCGAGAGCACGCGCGCAAGGATCATCATGACGTCGACTCGACTGCTCGCCGCCTGCCTTGCAGCTGCGGCGTTCCTCGGTGCACCGCGCCTCGCAGCCGCGCAGGAAGCCAATCTGCCGCACGGCGAAAAGCTGTTCTCGCTGTGTGCGCAGTGCCACGGCGACGCCGCGCAGGGCAATCAGGCGATCGGCGCTCCCGCGATCGCGGGCATGCCCGCGTGGTACGTGCAAGCCCAGCTCGTGAAGTTCTCCCGCGGCCTGCGCGGCAAGCACTTCGACGACCTCGAGGGCATGCGCATGCGGCCGATGTCGCTCTGGCTCGTCGCCAGCGGCCACGCGGCCCGCAATCTCAGCGGGCAGGCCGCGGATCCGAACGAGATCGACCCGAACATCCGCGACGTCGCGGCCTTCGTCGGCGCCCTGCCGCCGGCGAACCCGGCGCCGACGCTCGTCGGCGGCGACGTCGCGAACGGACAGAACGCCTACCTGGCCTGCAGCTCGTGCCACGGGCAGAACGGCGAGGGCAACGAGGCGCTGACGGCGCCGCCGCTGGTGGGCCAGAGCGACTGGTACCTGGCGCGCTCCCTCGAGAAATACAAGCAGGGCATGCGCGGCTACGACCTGGCGAACGACGGCCTCGCGGCCGCGATGGCGGGCATGGCCGGCGCGCTGTTGCCCGACGAGCAGGCCGTGAAGGACGTGGTCGCCTTCATCTCGACCCTGAACAAGTAGGAGTCACGCGATGGCCTCGAACCTCAGGCCGCCGGAAGAGCTCGTCTCGAACTCGTTCTGGCTCACGATCGTCGGCCTCGCGGCTTGGATCGCGGCGGCCTTCTACATCATCCTGAACTGAGGTACGCCATGAACTTCACGAAGCTGCCTCAGCTCTCGAGCTTCGCCGGCGACGTCGACTTCGTGATCTTCGCGATCACCGTCCTGGTGGGATTCTGGTTCATCGTCACCGAGGTGGTGTTCTTCTACTTCATCCTGAAGTACCGCAAGCAGAACTCTCCGAGGGCCGCCTACATCACCGGCGACGAGCCGGAGCTGCACAAGTGGATCAGCCGCCCGCACGCGGCCGTGTTGGTGTTCGACGTGCTGATCGTGATCGCGGGCGTGCGCGTGTGGCTCGAGGTGAAGCAGACGCTGCCGCCCGAGCCCGTGCCGCACGTGCGCGTGGTGGCGCAGCAGTGGGCGTGGAGCTTCGTGCACCCCGGGCCCGACGGTCAGCTCGACACCTCCGACGACATCAAGACGGTGGACGACCTGCACATCCAGGCGAACCAGCCCTACGTCTGGGAGCTCGAGTCGCGCGACGTGATGCACAGCTTCTCGATCCCGGCGATGCGCCTCAAGCAGGACGCGGTGCCGGGCCGCGTGATCAAGGGCTGGTTCGACGCGAACGCGCCCGGCACCTACGAGATCCAGTGCGCCGAGATCTGCGGCATCGGCCACGGCCTGATGCCCGCCAAGGTGCACGTCGAAGACGCGACGGCGCACACGGCCTGGATGCAGGCCAACGCGCCCGCCGCGCGCATTGCCGCGAACTAGTCAGGGGCGAGGAACACCATGGCCCACGCAGTCGAGCACGCTCACGACCAAGACGAGCACGGTCACCACGACCAGAGCTTCTTCCAGAAGTACCTGTGGTCCACCGACCACAAGATGATCGCCAAGCAGTACCTGTTCACCGGCATGTTCATGGCGTTGATCGGCGGCTTCTTCGCGTACGTGTTCCGCATGCAGAACGCGTTTCCGGGGATGGAGGTGCCCGGCTTCGGCGTGGTGACGCCGTCCGACTACAACATGCTCGTCACCAACCACGGCACGATCATGATCTTCTGGGTCGCGATGCCGGTGCTGATCGCCGCCTTCGGGAACTTCCTGATCCCGCTGATGGTCGGCTGCGACGACATGGTGTTCCCGAGGCTGAACCGCCTCTCGTATCAGATCTTCCTGCTGTCCGCGATCGTGCTGATCGCCGGCTACTTCGTGCCGGGAGGCGGCTTCGGGGGCGCGTGGACCGCGTACCCGCCGCTCTCGGCGGTGGCCAACTTCAACCTCACGCCGCTCGGCTCGTCATTCTGGGTGGTCGCGGTCGCGCTCGAGTTCGTCGCGTTCCTGCTCGGCGGCATCAACTTCATCACCACCGCGATGAACTCGCGAGCGCCGGGCATGAAGCTCTACGACATCCCGATCGTGGTCTGGACGATCGTGATCGCGTCGATCCTGTTCATGGCGTCGGTGGGCCCGCTGATCGCGGGCGCGATCATGCTGCTGTTCGACCAGAACATCGGCACGGGCTTCTTCGACCCCGCCAAGGGCGGCGACCCGGTGCTGTGGCAGCACCTGTTCTGGTTCTTCGGTCACCCCGAGGTCTACGTCGTGCTGCTGCCGGCGGTGGGCATCGTCGCCGAGGTGATGACCGTCTTCGCGCGCAAGAAGCTGTTCGGCTACCGCACGGTGCTCTACACGATGTTCGGCACCGGCGTGCTGAGTTTCACGGTCTGGGCGCACCACCAGTTCGTCTCGGGCATCGACCCGCGCATGGCGAACGTCTTCACGATCACGACGCTGATGATCTCGGTGCCGATCGCGGAGATGATGTTCGTTTACATCGCCACGCTCTACAAGGGCTCGATCACGCTCTCGACGCCGATGCTGTGGGCGCTCGGTTTCATCGCGACGTTCCTGATCGGCGGCGTGACCGGCATCTACCTCGGCACGAGCGGCACGGACATCTACTTCCACGACACCTACTTCGTGCTCGCCCACTTCCACTACACGTTCTTCCCGATCGCGATCATCGGGACCTACGCGGGCGTCACGCACTGGTACCCGAAGATGTTCGGGCGGATGATGGACGAGACGCTCGGCAAGATTCACTTCTGGCTGACGATCGTCCCGTTCAACTGCATCTTCATCCCGCTCTTCTTCCTCGGCCTGTGGGGCGAGCACCGGCGCATCTACAGCTACGAGCTGTTCGACGAGCT
>CAYWRY010000070.1:0-20209 GCA_964460485.1 uncultured Spirochaetales bacterium | reverse complement strand
TTCGACTCCGTTCGGCGGCAACCGCCGCCAAGCCGGCGGTTGCTTCGCCTCACTGCGCGGCCGCGCTGCGCGCGGCCTTGCACTAGAAGCTCGCGATGCCGGTCAGGGGGCTCGACGCGTTGGCGTAGAGCTTGCGCGGGATGCGGCCGGCCTCGTACGCGAGCCGTCCCGCCTCGACCGCGAGCTTCATCGCGCGCGCCATCTTCACCGCGTCCTTCGCGCCGGCGATCGCGGTGTTCATCAGCACGGCGGTCGCGCCGAGCTCGAGGGCCACGGCCGCGTCGCTGGCGGTGCCCACGCCGGCGTCCACCACCACGGGCACCTCCACGGTCTCGAGGATGATGCGCAAGTTCGCGGGATTGCGAATGCCGAGGCCCGAGCCGATCGGCGCCGCCAGCGGCATCACCGCGACGCAGCCGAGCGCGGCCAGGCGCTGGCAGGCGACCGGGTCGTCGCCGATGTACGGGAGCACCTCGAAGCCTTCTCTCACGAGGATGCGCGCGGCCTCGATCGTCGCCGCGCTGTCGGGGAAGAGCGTGCGCTCGTCGCCGATCACCTCGAGCTTGACCAGCGCGTGCTCGAACAGCTCGCGCCCCATGCGCGCGGTCGTGACGGCGTCCTCCACCGTGTAGCAGCCCGCCGTGTTGGGCAGCACGGTCATGCCCTTGGGAATCGCGCCCAGCACGTTCTGCTCGCGGGGCTTCGAGAAATCCACGCGGCGCAGCGCGACGGTGATCATCTCGGCGCCGCTCGCCTCTGTGGCCGCGAGCTGCGTCTCGAGCGACGCGTACTTCCCGCTGCCCACGATCAGGCGCGAGCGGAACGTGTGCGAGCCGAGCGAGTAGGTCTCGGACATCTCAGCCTCCTCCCACCGCTTCGAGGATCTCGACGCGATCGCCGGCCCGCAGGGCTCGCGCTGCGTAGCCGGCGCGCGGCACCACGTCGCGGTTCACGGCGATCGCGATCTTGCGGCCCGCGAGCCCCAGCGCGGCCACGAGGTCGGCGACCGTCGCGCCCGCGGCGATCTCGCGCGCCTCGCCGTTCACGCGGATGGCGAGCGGACAGAGCGGGCTGTGGGGGGTCGCTTCCACGGCGAGGGCTCTCGGGCTGCTCGCGGCGCAGATCGCATCATCCAGTCTGCGCAGCGAAAAACCGACAGTATTCAGGGGGGTTGGGGCTGTCAATCAAGGTGCGCGCGGCGCGCGCGCGTTTTGACTGCGACAGTGCCCGGAATGGCGAAGGCGCCGCCTCCGCGAGGAACCGACAGCGCTCCGGCACGCCTGCGAGGCTCCGCTCGGGAGCCGCGCGCGGCGCGGGCCGTGGGCGGGCGAGACGAGCGCGGCAGCGGGGAAGCGATGAAGTCCGGACGTCCGACGGTGGCGAGCATCGACGAGGGCGCGCTCGCGCACAACTACGCCGAGGCAAAGCGGCTGGCGGGCGGGCGCGAGGTGATCGCGGTGGTGAAGGCGGACGCGTACGGCCACGGCGCCGTGCCCGTCTCGCGGCGGCTGGCAGCCTGCGGCTGCCGGAGCTTCGCCGTCGCCACCGTCGAAGAGGCCGCGGAGCTGCGCGCGGCGGGAATCTCTCAGGCGTTGCTCGTGCTCGGCGGCGTCCACGACGCGGCCGAGGCCGACGAGGCCGTCGCGCTCGGCGCGATTCCCGTCGTGCAGCACGCCGGCCACCTCGCGCTGCTGCGCAAGGCGGCGGCGGAGCGCGGCCGTGCGATCCCCGTGCAGGTCGAGGTGGATACCGGCATGGCGCGCATGGGCGTGTCGCCGGAGGAGGCGCCGTCGCTGATCGAGAGCATCGCGCGCGAGCGCGCCTTCGCGCTCGACGGCGTCTACACGCACTTCGCGTGCGCCGACGAGGCGGAGCTGGCGCCCACGCTGCGCCAGCTCGCGCTGTTCCGAGAGGTGCTCGCGGCGCTGCGCTCGCGTGGCGTCGTGCCGCGCCAGGTGCACGTGGCGAACTCGGCGGCGCTCGCGGCGGGCGAGGCACTCGCCGAGGCGATGCCCGCGGAGGCAAACGCGGTGCGCCCCGGCCTCCTGCTCTACGGCGTCTGCCCGGCGCCACAGCTCGCCGACGCGGCGGAGCTGCGGCCGGTGATGAGCGTGCGCACGCGGGTCGCGAACGTGCGCTGGGTGCGCCGCGGCGAGCCGGTGGGCTACGGCGCGACCTTCCGCGCCAAGCAGCGCGGGCGCATCGCGACGCTGCCGATCGGCTACGCGGACGGCCTGCCGTGGTCGCTCGGCAATCGCGGCTTCGTGCTCTTGCGCGGCCGCCGCGTCCCGATCGCGGGGCGCGTCTCGATGGATCTGATCACCCTCGACGTGGGCAACGCGCCGGTCGAGATCGGCGACCCCGTGCTCGTGTTCGGTATGCCCGCGGGCGGCGGCTCGCCCCTGCGCGTCGAGGAGGTCGCCGAGGCGGCGGGCACCGTCCCGTACGAGCTCCTGGTGCGCGTCGGCGCGCGGGTCCCGCGCATCCTCGAGTGAAAGTGGCCCTCTGGGGTCAGACCCCAAAGGGCCATGGGCGGCGCGCTCGCGGCTGCCTAACTTGCGCGCGCTTTGTCGGCCGCCACACGCCTCCCCGAGAGCCCCGAGCGCGCGGAATCGCCCGCCTTGCTCGCCGACGTCTGGAAGAAGTTCGGCGAGCGCTCGGTGCTCGAGGGCGTCTCGCTCGCGCTGCGGCCGGGCGAGATCACGGTGGTGATCGGAGGCAGCGGCTGCGGGAAATCGACGCTGCTGCGCATCCTGCTCGGCCTCGAGAGCTACGACCGCGGCAGCGTGCGCCTGTTCGGCCGCGAAGTGAACGCGCTCGGGCGCGCCGCCCAGAGCGAGCTGATGCTGCAGGTCGGGATGCTGTTCCAATTCGGCGCGCTGTTCGACTCGATGACGGTCGGCGAGAACGTCGGCTTCGCCCTGCGCTACGTGCAGCGCCGCCCGGACGACGAGATCGCCGAGCGCGTGCGCGAGAACCTCGCGCTGGTCGGGTTGCCCGACGTCGAGACGCTGTTCCCGTCGCAGCTCTCGGGCGGCATGCGCAAGCGCGTGGCCCTGGCGCGCGCGATCGCCCACAAGCCGAGCCTCTTGTGCGTGGACGAGCCCACCACGGGCCTCGACCCGGTCATGTCGGACACGATCAACGAGCTGATCGTGGAGATGCGCGAGAAGCTCGGCGTCACGGTGCTCTGCATCTCCCACGACCTCGCGGCAGCGTTCCGCATGGCCGACCGCATCGCGATGGTCCACGAGGGCCGCATCGCCGCCTTCGGCACGCCCGACGAGGTCCGCGCGTCGCAGGACCCAGCGGTGCAGCGGTTCGTGGCCGCGAGCACGAGGTAGGGCGGCGAGCGCAGCACGCGCGGCGGCGCGTGTACGGGTGGCGGCGAGGTCGGTAACTTGCGCCGATGCGCGTCCTGATCCTCGGCTCCGGCGGAAGGGAGCACGCGCTCGCCTGGAAGCTCGCCCGCAGTCCGCTGGCGACGGCGCTGTTCGCGGCGCCGGGCAACGACGCCATCGCAGCCCTCGCGACCTGTCTGCCCGAGATCGCAGCGACGGATGCCGAGGGGATCGCGGCGGCGGCGCGCGCGCAGCGCGTCGACCTCGTGGTGGTCGGCCCCGAGGATCCGCTGGCCCAGGGCGTCGCCGATCGCTTGCGCGCGGCCGGCTTCGCAGTATTCGGGCCGTCGGCCGCGGCGGCGCGGCTCGAGGCGAGCAAGGGCTTCGCGCGCGCGTTCATGGCGCGCCACGGGATTCCGCATCCGCGCTTCGAGGCGTGCGGCGACCTGGCGAGCGCCGAGCGCGCGGTGCGAGCGCGCGGCGGGCGCTGCGTCGTGAAGGCGGACGGCCTCGCCGCGGGGAAGGGCGTGGCCGTATGCACGAGCGAGGCCGAGGCGCTGGCCGCACTGCGCGAGATGATGAGCGCCCGACGCTTCGGCGAGTCCGGCGCGCGCGTCGTGGTCGAGGACGTGCTGGTGGGGGCGGAGGCGAGCTTCCACGCTCTCACCGACGGCGAGCGCGTCGTCTGCTTCGCGCCCGCGCAGGATCACAAGCGCGCGCTGGACGGCGACCTCGGCGAGAACACCGGCGGCATGGGCGCGTACGCGCCGGCGCCCCTCGTCTCCGAGGCGGTCGAGAAGCGCGTGCTGGAGGAGATCGTGCACCCGACGCTGCGCGGCATGCGCGCCGAGGGCACTCCCTTCTCGGGCGTCCTCTACGTCGGACTGATGATCGACCCGAGCGGCGCACCCTCGGTGGTGGAGTTCAACTGCCGTTTCGGCGACCCGGAGACGCAGGTGCTCGTCACGCAGATGGACGGCGACCTCTTGCCGCTGCTGGACGGCGCGGCGCGCGGGCACCTCGACGAATCGCTGCGCGCCCGTGGCGAAGGCGCAGCGGTGTGCGTCGTGCTCGCGTCGGGCGGCTACCCGCGCGAGTTCGAGAAGGGCAAGCCGATCCGCGGCCTCGAGCAGGCCGCCGAGCTGCCGGGCGTCGTCGTGTTCCACGCCGGCTCGCGGCGCGTGGGCGCGGGCTTCGTGACGAACGGCGGCCGGGTGCTCGGCGTGACGGCGCGCGCCGCCAGCTTCGCCGAGGCGCGCGATCGCGCCTACGCGGCGGCCGAGTGCATCGCCTTCGACGGCATGCACCTGCGCCGCGACATCGGCGCGCGCGCGCTCGGCCGATGAGCGGCGGGCTGGGCATCGCGGAGGCCGCCCAGCGCATCCGGCGCGGCGAGCTCGTCGCGTATCCCACCGAGACGGTGTGGGGCCTCGGCGCCGACGCCCGCAGCGAACGCGCGGTCGAACGGCTGTTCGCGTGGAAGGGGCGCGCTCCCGAGCAGCCCGTCTCGGTGCTCGTCGGCGATTTCGGCGCGCTCGCGAGCTTCGGCGCGCAGCCGACGCCGCTCGCCGAGCGACTCGCCGCGAAGTTCTGGCCGGGCCCGCTGACGCTCGTCGTGCGCTGCGCGCGCGGCGCGTTCGCGCGCGGCATCGCGGGCGAGGACGACAGCGTCGGCTTCCGCTGCTCGCCGCATCCGGTGGCGGGCGCGCTCGCGCGCGAGGCCGGCGCGATCACGGCGACGAGCTTCAACCGCTCGGGCGACGCCGCGTGCCGCACGCGCGCCGACGCCGAGCGCTGCGCGGACTCCGAGGTCGCGCTCGCGCTCGGCGAGGACGCGCACGGTGCGGCGCCGAGCAGCGTGGTCGATGCAACCGGCGCGCGGCTACGCGTGCTGCGCGAGGGTGCGATCCCCGCGCGCGCGCTCGCCGCCGCCGTGCCAGGAGAGATGCGTGGCTGAGATCCTGCCCTTCCGCGCGCTGCGCTATGACGCGAGCCGCGTCGACCTCGAGCGCGTGCTCGCGCCGGTCTACGACGTGGTCACGCCCGAGGACCGCGTGCGCTTCTACGAGAAGGATCCGCACAACGCGATCCGGCTCGAGCTGACCAAGAGCGTCGCCGAGGAGGCGAACACGGACTACGCGGAGGTCGCGCAGACGCTCGCGGCGTGGCGGCGCGAGGGCGTGCTGCGCCTCGACGCGCAGCCCGCGCTCTACGCCCTGCGCCAGCGCTTCAGCGCGCCGGGCGGCGGCGTGCTCGCGCGTACGGGTTTCTTCTGCGCGCTCAAGCTCGAGGATTACGCGAAGCGCATCGTGCGCCCGCACGAGCGCACGCTGGCGGGGCCGAAGGCGGATCGCCTGAAGATCCTGCGCGCCTCGCGCACGAATCTCTCCGCCGTGTTCCTGCTCTACGAGGATCCCGACGGGAAGCTCGACGCGCTGCTCGAGCAGGCGCTCGCCTCGGGCACGCTGCAGCGCGCGCGCGACGCCGGCGGCATCGACCACGAGCTGGTGTCGATCGCGGACGCGAGCGCGATCGCCGAGGCGCAGCGCTTCCTCGCGTCGCGCCCGCTGGTGATCGCGGACGGCCATCACCGCTACGAGACCGGCCTCGCCTATCAGGCCGAGCGCCGCGGTGCGGGCAGCGCGCCAGACCCGGCGGCCGACTCCATCTTCGTCTACCTCGCGAACGCCTATGCGGCGGGCTCGCTGCTGCTGCCGATCCACCGCCTGCTGCTGCGCGCGCCGGCGCCGAGCGAGGCTCGCTGGGCCGAGCTCGCGCACGCGGGGTGGCAGATGCGCACGGTGAGCGCGGCGTCGCCCGAGCAGGTCGAGGCGGCGTTGCGGCACGCGCTCGCGCCGCACACCGGCGCGCCCGCGTTCGCCGCGGACGACGGCCGCGGCGCGCTGCGCGTGTTCTGGAAGACCGGCGGCGCCGAGCTCTCGATCGAGGTCTTCCACCGGGAGATCGTCGCGGGCTTCTTCGGGCTCGACGAAGCCGCAGTGCGCGAGGGCGCGGTCGCCTTCCCGAAGGCCGTGCAGGAGGCGGCGCGCGAAGTGCGCGCGGGCCGCGGCAGCGTCGCCCTCTACCTGAATCCGCTGCGCGCCGAGGACGTGTTTCGCGTGACCGCGGCCGGCGCGACGCTCCCGCAGAAGTCCACGTTCTTCTACCCGAAGCTGCCGACCGGCCTCTTGTTCCGCTCGCTGGACGAGAGCTGACCCCAGCGCGCTCGGCGGGGCCCGGCCCCGACGAACGGCGGGCACCCGCGCGCCGAGGCACACTCGCGCGCGATGCCGTTCACGCCCCGCCGCCGACGCGCACTGCCCCGCGACCCCGCGAAGCTCGACTCCGGGCGCATCGCGCGCGTGCTCGGCGAGCTCGGCTACGACCCGGATGCACCCGCCCTGCGCCTGCTGCGCGCCTGGCCGAGCGCCGTGGCGGCGGACATCGCGGAGCACTGCGAGCCCACGGACTGGAAGCAGGACACGCTCGAGCTGACCGTCGCGAGCCCCGTCTGGGCGCAGCAGGTGGCGCTGCGCAAGCCCGAGATCCTCGCCGCGCTCGCAGCGGCGCTCGGGCCCGACGCTCCGACGGACCTGCGCACCCGGGTTCGCTAAGAGTCCAGGCCATGTCGAAGTCCGAGAGCCACGAGCCCCTCGACGTCGGAACCGCGGGAATTCGCTGCGATTTCTGCGGCGAGGTCGTGCCCAGCGTGCGCCGCATCGCCCTCGACCGCGACTACGAACGCCTGCTGACGCCCCACAAGGAGCGCTACGCCTGTCCGAAGTGCTCGGCCGCCAAGGACGCGGAGCGCCGCGGCCTCACGCGCTGAGGCCGGGCACGACCGGCCCAGACCGGCGCGTCGATCGCCCGCCCCGGCCGATCGCATCACGCGCGCCCCGCGTTGACCCGCCTGAGCGACTCGCCTAGCTTCCGCCGCCTTTTGCGGGCCTACTCCGGCGATTTCATGCAGGAATCCGACGCCGGGGCCCTGGAGTCGTCATGGTCAAGATTCGTCTCATGCGTGCGGGCGCGAAGAGCCGCCCGTACTACCGGCTCATCGCGATCGACGGGCGCGCGCCGCGCGACGGCCGCAAGCTCGAAGAGCTCGGCACCTACGACCCGATCGCGAAGGGCGCGCAGATCAAGCTCCACGCCGAGCGCATCGACAAGTGGGTCGGCCGCGGCGCCCAGATGACGCCGGCCGCGAAGGCGCTGATCAAGCGCGGCAAGAAGCTCGAGGCGACGCTGCTGGCGGCGGCCGCGGCGAGCCAGGCGACGGCCTAGCGATGTCGGAGAAGACCGCCGCAGAGCTGGTCGAGTTCATCGCGAAGGGCATCGTCGGCCAGCCCGACGCAGTGCGGGTGAACGTGCAGGAAGGCGGGCGCATGCTGGAGCTGATCACCGCGGACGAGGATCGCGGGCGCGTGATCGGCCGGCAGGGCCGCGTGGCCAAGGCCATCCGCGCGGTGCTCTCGGCCTCGCGCACGGGCCGTGACGCGCGGCTCGACATCGTCGACTGAACGCGGCGCGGGTGCGTCCGAGGGAAGGCGCGGGCGAACAGGGAGCGGCCGGGCCCCGGCGCGTGATCGTCGGCGAGATCGCGGGCGCGCATGGAATCGGCGGAGAGGTTCGAGTTCGAGTTCTCGCGGACGCCGCGCTGCTGCTGGGGATGAAGCGCTTGGCGCTCTCCCGGCGCGGCCCGGACGATCCGCTGGCGAGCGAGGTCGACAATCAGGGAGGAACCACAGGAAGAGCGGGCGAGGTGAGGCTCGCGCTGCGGGGGATCGCGGACCGCGATGCCGCCGAGGCGCTGCGCGGAACGCTCGTGCTCGCGGAGGTGGCGGATCTCCCGCGTCCCCCGGCCGGCAGCCACTACTGGTTCGAGCTGGTCGGGTGCGCGGTCGAGACCGCGGCTGGCGAGCGCATCGGCAGCGTGCGCGGCGTGCTGGAGACGGGCGCTGCCCACGACGTGCTCGAGGTCGCCGGAGACGACGGCAAGCCGCGGCTGATTCCGCTGGCGTCGGCCCTCGTGCGGAGCGTCGACGTCGCGCGCAAGCGCATCGTGCTCGAAGCGATCGCCGGACTCGCGGACCCGGTCTCAGGAAGCTCGAACGCGGCAACGCGCTGAGGCGCCGCCGCGCGGAGTCGGTGTGCGGTGCGCTTCGACGTGATCACGATCTTTCCCGAGCTGTTCGCGCCGTTCCGGGCGGCGGGCGTGCTCGGCCAGGCGATCGCACGCGGCGAGATCGCGCTCGAGTCTCACGACCTGCGGAGCTGGACGAGGGACCGACACCGCAGCGTCGACGACATTCCCTACGGCGGGGGTCCGGGCATGCTGATGAAGCCCGAGCCGATCGTGGAGGCGGTCGAGGCGCTGGTCGGGAAGAAGGGCGAGCGCGCGGCGCGCGTGCTGCTGATGACGCCACAGGGCGAGCGGTTCACACAGGAGAGAGCGAAGGAGCTGGCCGGCGAGAGGCATCTCGCGATCGTGTGCGGGCGTTACGAGGGTGTGGACCAGCGCGCCGTCGAGCTCGCGATCGACGAGGAGATCTCGATCGGCGACTACGTGCTGTCGGGCGGAGAGGTCGCCGCGATGGTGGTGATCGAGGCGGTGTCGCGGTTCGTGCCGGGGGTGCTCGGGAATCCGGCGTCGGCGCAGACGGAGTCGTTTTACAGGGGTGGGCTCGAGGGGCCGCAGTACACGCGGCCGGCCGAGTACCGGGGGCTCGCGGTGCCCGAGGTGCTGCGCTCCGGAGATCATGCAAAGATCGCGCGCTGGCGGGCGGAACAGGCTCTCGCGCGCACGAGAACGCGGCGGCCGGATCTCTCGAGCCGGCACGCCGAGGGAGAAGAGCGATGAGTTCGTTGGACGTGATCGAGCGCGAGTCGCGCCGCAAGGATCTGCCCCCGTTCCGCTCGGGCGACACCGTGCGCGTGCACGTGAAGATCCGCGAGGGCGACAAGGAGCGGACGCAGGTGTTCGAGGGCGTCGTGATCCGCCGCCGCCGCGGGGGCTCGAGCGCCTCGTTCACGGTGCGGAAGGTCTCCTACGGCGTGGGCGTCGAGCGCATCTTCCCGATCGATTCGCCGAGCGTGGAGAAGATTGAGATCAAGAGCCGCGGCCACGTGCGTCGCTCGCGCCTCTACTTCCTGCGCGACCTGCGCGGCAAGAAGGCGCGCCTGCGCTCGAAGCTGCGCGACCTCTCGGGCCTCGTGCCGGAGGAGGGCGTCGACGAGCGCGCCACTACCGCCGTCGTCCCCGAGCCGCCCCCGGAAGCCGAGACGAAGTAGCGCCGCTCTTCGGGGACGCTCATACCAGATTGTGACTTCGGGGCCAGCCGTGCGCTCCAACGCGTGGGGACGAGTGTCCCTCGAGTCACAACCCGGTATGAACGTCCCCGAGGTCACCCCGAGGTCACTCGCGGCCGAAGTCGTCCTCGATTCGCACCACGTCGTCGAGCTCGGGCGTCGAGACCTCCAGCAGCTCGACGCGTTCGAGCGCCACGAAGCGGTGGATGCGGCCGGTCGGGATGCGCCGGTGCTCGCCCGCCGCGAGCTCGATCTCCTGGAGGCGCCCCGCCTCGTCCTCGAGCACGAGGCGCAGCTTGCCGCGCACCACGAAGATCGACTCGTCCTTCTTCAGGTGCTTCTGCAGCGAGAGCCGCTTGCCGGCCTCGATCACGAGCAGCTTGCCGACGTAGCGGTCGGTGTGCGCCCAGATCAGCTCGTGGCCCCACGGCTTCTCCACCCGCCGCCCGCTCTCGCGATCCGCCACCGCCGCCTCCTCACCGGGCCCGTTTCGTCCGCCGCGCCCGACGACTCAAGGCTGGCCCTTTGGGGTCAGACCCGAAAGGGCCAACTCGATCAGTCGCCGCTCGCGTCGAAGGCGTTGGGCCAGTGGCGCAAGGCGAACCCGCCGCCGGGGCGCTCGGCCAGCGCGATCACGTCGAAGCGCACGCGCAGGTGGGCGGCCCGCCGCGCGTTCAGCCAGGCCCGCGCGCCGCGCACCAGGCGCTCGCGCTTGCGCGCGTCGACCGCCTCCTCGGCGGCGCTGCGCCCGGCGCCGCGGCGCGTCTTCACCTCGACGAACACGCACACGCCGCCGCGCACCGCGACCAGGTCGAGCTCGACGCCGTCCGCGCGCGCGTTGCGCGCCACGACGCGGTAGCCCCGCCGCGCTAGATACTCCGCCGCGCAGCGCTCGCCCGCGGCGCCGAGCGCGCGGCGCGAGCCGGGCTCGAGAGTTGTTACGGACATCCGAGGGTCCCGGGGACCGGCCGGGGCCAGACCCACAGACTAGGAGCGCCCGCCCGCGCGCGCATGGGAACGCTGCACGTGATCGCGACGCCGATCGGCAATCTCGATGACGTGACGCTGCGCGCGCTCGCTGCGCTGCGCGCCGCCGAGCTGCTCTACGCCGAGGACACCCGGCGCACGCGCATCCTGCTGGATCGCCACGGCATTGCGGTGCGGCCGCGCTCGCTCCACGCCCACAACGAGGCCGAGCGCTGCGCGGAAGCGCTCGGCGCGCTGGACGCGGGGAAGAACGTCGCGCTCGTATCGGACGCCGGCACGCCGACGGTGTCCGACCCGGGCGCGCGGCTCGTGGCCGAGGCGATCGCCGCCGGGCACGCCGTCGTCGCGCTGCCTGGGCCGTCGGCGGTGCTGGCGGCGCTCGTGGTCTCCGGCTTGCCGCCGGAGCCGTTCAGCTTCTTCGGCTTCCTGCCGCGGCGCAGCCGCGAGCGGATCGACCTGCTCGACGGTCTGCGCGCGCGCCGCGAGACGCTCGTCTTCTTCGAGTCGCCGCAGCGCGTGGGCGAGACGCTGGCCGAGCTGGCCGCCGCGTTCGGAGCGCGCCGCGCGTGCGTGGCACGCGAGCTCACCAAGCTGCACGAGGAGGCCGCGCGCGGGACGCTGCCCGAGCTCGCGGCGCGCTTCGCGGGGGGAGCGCGCGGCGAGATCACGCTCGTCGTCGAGGGGGCGAGCGCGGCATCCGAGGCGTCTCCCAGCGAAGACGCGCTGCGCGAGCGCGTCGCGGCGCTGCTCGCGCGCGGGCTCTCGCCGCGCGACGCCGCGGAGGCGCTGCGCGTCGAGACCGGCGCGTCGCGTCGGGCGCTGTATGCGCTTGCGCTGGCGGTGAAGGGCGAGCGGCGCGACCCGGAGTGAGTGGCCCTTTGGGATCTGACCCCAGAGGGCCACTTCGCGCCGAGCGCGCGAGGTCGGAGGCGAAGGAAGGGCGGCATGGCGTCTCGGGGAACGACGGACGGCGCGGGCGCGGGCGGGGTGCGCCTCCCCACGCTGCTGCGCACGCTCTGGTACCTGCGCGGGTCGCAGCTCGCCGGGCAAGCCCGCCGCGCACTATTCGGACGCGAGACTGCGCCCCGCTCGCTGCGCGGCGAGCCGCCGCCGCCCGCGTTCGCGCAGCCGCGCACGCCCTGGCTCGCGAGCCCGCCGCACGCGCGCTGCGCCGCCGCCTCGCGCATCGAGCTGATCGCGCGCGAGCTCGCGAGCCCCGGCGGCGCGGGCGCAATCGACTGGAGCTTCGCGGGCCACGGCCCGCTGTTCGCCTACCACCTCCATCAGTTCGACTGGGCGCGCGACGCGCGGCTCCCGGCGCACGAACGCTGGGCGTGCCTCGAGAGCTGGATCGCGCGCCACCCGCGCGGCGTCGGCTGGGACGCGGGGCCGATCAGCCTGCGCAGCTTCGCGTGGACGAAGCTGCTCTCGACGCCGGGAGCGTTGCCGGCGAGCGCGGACCTCGCCGTCGCCCGCGCCTCCCTCGGCGCGCAGCTCGACACGCTCGCCGCGAACCTCGAGACGCACCTCTCCGGAAACCACCTGCTCTGGAACCTGCTGGCGCTCGTGTTCGCCGGCGCCGCGCACGCGGGCGCCGCGGCGGACCGCTGGCTCGCCTTCGCGCCGCGCCTCGCCGCCGAGCTGCGCGAGCAGATCCTGCCCTCGGGCCTCCACTACGAGCGCAGCCCGATGTACCACGCGCTGCTGCTCGAGAACGTACTCGACCTCGTGAACGCGGACGCGAGCGCGCCGGGCCGCCTGCCCGCGAAGCTCGCCGCGGAGCTGCGCGAGACCGCGGCGCGCATGCTCGGCGCGCTCGCCGTCGTCACACACCCGGACGGCGAGATCGCGCTGCTGGGCGACTCGGCCTTCGGCATCGCGCACCTGCCCGCGCGGCTCGCGGCGTACGCGGCGGCGCTGGGCGTCGCGTCGGCGCCGCCGCAGGAGCCCGGCGTGCTGCGCGACGCGGGCATCGCACGGCTCGAGGCGGGAGGGCTGGTCTGCATCGTCACCGCGTCGCGCCCGTGGCCCGAGCACCAGCCCGGCCACGCGCACTGCGACGCGCTCTCCTTCGAGCTCTCCGTGCGCGGCGAGCGCGTCGTCGCCGACACCGGCGTGACGGAGTACGCAGCTGGCGCGAAGCGCGACGTCGCGCGCGCAACGCGCTCTCACGCGACGGTGGAGATCGACGGCCGCGAGCAGGCGGAGTGCTGGGCCGCGCACCGCATCGGAAGCCGGCCCGACGTGGCGCTCGTGCGCGCAGAGCGGGACGCGTTCGTCGAGGCCGTGTGCGCGGGCTGGGCGACGCCGGAGGTGCTGCACCGCCGCCGCTTCGAGGTTCAGGGCGAAGCGCTCGCGATCCGCGACCGCTTCGACGCTCCCGCGCCGCGCGCCCGCGCGTTTCTCCCGCTCGCGCCGGGCCTCGAGCCCGCGCTCGCGGGCCACGTCGCGACGATCCCGCTGCTTGCGGGCGGCGCCCTGCGCGTTGCGCTGCCCGAGACGCTCGCGTGGCGAATCGCGCGCGCCCCGTACTACCCCGCGTTCGGCCGCGAGGAAGAGCGCGCGGTGCTGGTGGGCGAGGGCGCCCAGCTGACGCGCGCCGACTGGCGGCTCGAGCTCTCGCGCTGAGCGCCGCGCGGCTACCCGGCGAGATCGCCCTCCGGCGCGGCGTCGCTCTTCTTCTTGCGCTTCTTCCCGCCGCTCGGGGCGCTCGGTTCGGCGGGAGCCGGCAGCGGCGCGCCGGCGAGCGCGGCGAGCAGCGCCGCCTCGTCGATCACGGGCACGCCCAGCTCGGCGGCCTTGCGCAGCTTCGAGCCCGCGGCCTCGCCCGCCACCACGTAGCTCGTCTTCTTCGACACCGAGCCGGTCACGCTGCCGCCCGCCGCCTCGATGCGCGCCTCGGCGTCGGAGCGCGCCAGCGTCGGCAGCGTGCCCGTCAGCACGAAGGTCTTGCCCGCGAGCGGGCCCTCGGCAACGCCGCCCGCGGCGCGCGGCGCGACGCTCGGCCAGCGCACGCCCAGCGCGCGGAAGCGCGCCACCTCGGCGCGGTGCGCGTCGTCGGCGAAGAACTGCGCGACGCGCTCGGCGATCACCGGGCCGACGCCGTCGACGGCGGTCAGCTCCTCGGCGCCGGCGTTCATCAGCGCGTCCAGGTCGCCGAAGTGGTTCGCGAGCAGATCGGCCACGTTCTCGCCGACCTCGGGAATCCCGAGCGCCACGAGGAAGCGCGGCAGCGTGGTCTGCTTCGCGCGCGCGAGCGCCTCCGCGAGGTTCGCCGCGCTCTTCTCGCCCATGCGCTCGAGGCCGGCGAGCTGCTCCGCGGACAGCGCGAACACGTCGGGCAGCGAAGTCACCAGGCCGCGGTCGAGGAGCTGCGCGACGATCTTCTCGCCCAGCCCGTCGACGTCGAGGGCTCCGCGGCCCGCCATGTGGAGCAGGCGATTCCTCAGCTTCGCCGGGCAAGCGCGGCTCGGGCAGCGCGTCACCGCGTCGCCTTCCGCGCGGACCACCGGCGTGCCGCACACCGGGCACGCGCGCGGGAGCTTGTAGGGCTGCGCGCCCGCGGGACGCTTCGCGTGCACCACGGCGACGATCTGCGGGATCACGTCGCCCGCGCGCTGGATCACCACGGTGTCGCCGACGCGCACGTCCTTGCGGTCGATCTCGTCCTGATTGTGCAGCGACGCGTTCGAGACCGTGACGCCGCCGACGAAGACCGGCCGCAGCTTCGCCACCGGCGTGATCGCCCCGGTGCGGCCCACGCTCGGGAAGATCTCCTCGACGACGGTCGTCTCCTGGTGCGCCGGGAACTTGAAGGCGATCGCCCAGCGCGGCACGCGCGCCAGCTCGCCCAGGTCGCGTTGCAGCGCCAGGTCGTCGACCTTGAACACGACGCCGTCGATCTCCATGGGCAGCGCGTTGCGCTGCGCCAGCAGCTCGCCGTAATAGGCGAGCGCCGCGTCCAGGTCCGAGCACACGCGCCAGCCCGGGCTGGTCGCGAAGCCCCAGGCCTCGAGCGCGCGCACGAGCTCGCTCTGGCGAGCGGCGCTCGCGGGCGCGCCCTCTCCGATCGCGTAGGCGTGGAACTCGAGGGCGCGCAGGCGCTCCACGTCGATCTCGCGCAGCTGACGCAGCGCGCCCGCGGCCGCGTTGCGCGGGTTCACGAACGCCTCGAGCCCGCGCGCCTCGCGCGAGCGGTTCAAGCGCGCGAAGCCCGCGAGTGTCATCACCACCTCGCCGCGCACGGAGACGCGCTCGGCGCGCTGCGCCTGCTCGCCGCGCAGCGCGAGCGGGATGCCCACGATCTGCCTGAGATTCGCGGTGACGTCCTCGCCCACGCGCCCGTCGCCACGCGTCGAGCCGACCGCGAGCTCGCCGCCCTCGTAGACGAGCTCGACGCCGAGGCCGTCGAGCTTGGGCTCCCCCAGCAGCGCGACCGCGCCTTCCCGGTCGAGCTGGCGCTGCACGCGCTCCACGAACGCGCGCATCTCCGCCTCGTTCATGGCGTTGTCGAGGGACAGCATGGGCACGCGGTGCTCGGCGGGCGCGAAGCCCTCCGCCGCCGGCGCGCCCACGCGCCGCGTCGGCGAGTCCGGCAGCACGACGCCCAGCTCGCGCTCCAGCGCCTCCAGCGCCCGGAAGCGCCGGTCGTACTCCGCGTCGCTGATCTCCGGCGCGTCGAGCTGGTGATAGAGGCGCAGGTGCCGGTTCACGTCGTCCACGAGGGCGCGCAGCTGCGAGAGCTTCTCGGCGCGGGTCACGGCGCGGAGCGGCCTCCGCTGGACGCGAGGCCCGGCCCAGTCGAGTTCCTGACCGTCGTCATCGTCGGCCTCGCTACGGGGCGACGCATCGTCTCCAAGCGTGCGCGCGGGGTCAAGTCGCCGCGCTCGCACGGCCGATACGGAGGCGCTGCGCCGACGCTGCGCGGCGGGGCCGGGCGCGGCCGACCAGGAGGTGCCGATGCAGAGCCGAACCGCTGCGGGATCGCGCGCGTGAGCCCGCGCGCGCCCCAGCGCCGTGCGCTCGTCGCGGACGACTCCTCGGCGACCCGCGCGCGCGTCGCCGCCGTGCTGGCTGCGCACGACCTCCACGCCGAGACCGCCGACGACGCGGACCGCGCGCTCGCGCTCGTGCGCGCGGCCGGGCCCTACGACCTCGTGCTGCTCGACCTCGGCCTGGGCACGAGCGACGGCGGCGTCGACCTGCTGCGCCGCGTGCGCGCCCTCGATCCCGAGGTCCCGATCGTCATGCTCGCCAGCGGCGGCAGCGCGCGCGCGATCGTCGCGGCGATGCAGGCCGGCGCCAGCGATCTCGTCGCAAAGCCGCTCGACGAGCGCGAGCTCGGCGCTGCGATCGAGCGCGCGCTCGCGGTCCGCGCGACTGCGCGCGCCGCGGCGGCCGCGCCCCAGCGCTCCCGCCGCGAGCCGGCGGCGCTGTGGGATTCGCCGAGCCTCGCGCGCGTGCGCGCGGTGATCGAGCAGATCGCCGACACGGACGTTGCCGTGCTGATCTCGGGCGAGAGCGGCAGCGGCAAGGAGGTCGTCGCGCGCGAGATCCACCGCAGCTCGGCGCGCCGCGAGCGCGCCTTCGTCAAGGTGAACTGCGCGGCGCTGCCGGGCGAGCTGCTGGAGAGCGAGCTGTTCGGCTACGAGAAGGGCGCGTTCACCGGCGCGGGCGCGCGCAAGATCGGCAAGTTCGAGCTGGCGAGCGGCGGGACGATCCTGCTCGACGAGATCGGCGAGATGAGCCCATCCGCCCAGGCGAAGGTGCTGCACGTGCTCCAGGACCGAGCCTTCGCGCGCGTGGGCGGCAACCGCGAGATCCAGGTGGACGTGCGCATCCTCTCCGCGACGCACCGGCCGCTGGTCGAGCTCGTGGACGAGCGCCGCTTTCGGGAAGACCTGTTCTTCCGCCTCAACGTCGTGAACGTGCACGTGCCGCCGCTGCGCGAGCGCCGCGACGAGATCCCGGCACTGGCGAAGCACTTCCTGGCGCGCGCCGCCGAGCGCTACGAGCGCCCGGCTCCGAAGCCGAGCGCGCGCCTGTTCGCGGCGCTCGAGGCGCACGCCTTCCCCGGCAACGTGCGCGAGCTCGAGAACCTGATGAAGCGCATGGTGGTCTTGGGCAGCGAAGCGCTGATCCTGCGCGAGCTCGGCGCGAAGTCGCGCGGCCAGGGTCGGCGGCACTTCGAAGAGCTGCTCGCGGAGGTCGAGGAGACGGCCGGCCAGCTTCCGCTCAAGGAGGTCGGCCGGCGCGCGGCCGTGCTCGCCGAGGCCGACGCCATCGCGCGCGTGCTCGACGGCACGCACTGGAATCGCCGCCGCGCCGCGCGCCTGCTCGGCGTGAGCTACAAGACGCTGCTGGCGAAGATCCGGGAGTGCGAGCTGAGTCCGGAGTGAGGCTCGGTCCACGAAGCCAAATCAGGGTCAAGATGCTCAATCGGCTCCGTCATTGGGTCCGCAACAACGACTTCGCTTATCAGGCCTACCGTGACCTCCGCATGACTTGGGTGCGATGGCGCAAGGGTCTGCGTGGTGTGCACCCAACGTTCTTCTTGGCCGGCGAAAGTTACGTTTCGCGCGATTTCGTCGCCGGCCCCCACGGCTTCATGAACGAGGGCTGTTGGATCGCGCCAGGTGTCGAGGTCGGTGCCTACGTGATGCTCGGGCCTCGCGTCGCAATCGTTGGCGCCGACCACCGTATCGACATCGCAGGGATCCCGGCGATCTTCGCGGGCGCGCCCGACCGCCCGCGTACGCTCATCGAATCCGACGTGTGGATCGGCTACGGCGCAGTGATTCGTGCCGGCGTGACTATCGGGCGCGGCGCTGTGATCGCGGCAGGTAGCGTCTTGACCCGCGACGTCCCACCATACGAAATCTGGGCGGGGGTTCCGGCAAGCAAGCTCCGGGACCGTTTTTCATCGGCCGAGGAGCGTCGCGCCCACGACGCGATGCTCGCCGGCCCACCTCGAATTGGCCGATATGTCCCGCCGAACCCGTAAGCCGCTCGTGGGAGTCGCGTACCATCAGATCGCGCACTACCGGCGTGCGGTGTTCGATGCGCTCGCGCGCTCAGAAAAATTCTCGTATCGCATTCTGTCGGATACGGAACCTCAGGATCAGACGATCGCCGTGGTTGATCCGAGCACCACGGATTGGGATTGGCTCCGAACGAAGAACTTGTGGATTGGCCCCTTCCTTTGGCAGCGAGGGCTCGTGCGCGAAGCGCTTATGGGCGACTACGCGGCACTGATCTTCCTCGGGAACTTCGCGTACCTGAGTACCTGGATCGCCGCGCCGCTTGCCCGCCTACGTGGTCGCCGCGTGCTCTTCTGGACTCACGGATGGCTCCGTCACGAGCGCGGATTGAAGGGGTTCGTGCGCTTGGCGTTCTACCGCCTCGCACACGGGCTCCTCGTCTACGGACACTGGGCAAAGTCGATCGGCGCTGATCTCGGCTTCGATCCGTCGCGAATTCACGTCGTTTACAACAGCTTGGATTACGAAGCGCAGCGCAAGCTGCGAGAGACGATCTCGGCCGAGCGATTAGAGGCTTTCCGCAAGCAGTTGTTTCCGGGAAACGTCGCGCCGATAGCGATCTGCTCGGCGAGACTCGTGCGCGGCCGAAAGCTCGAAATGCTAATCGAGGCGGCGGCGAAGCTGCGGGAGCGCGGTCGCGAGTTGCACCTGCTTCTGGTAGGCGACGGCCCCGCACGTGCGGAGTTGGAGGCCGCTGCGAGAGCGGCCGGGGTGAAAGCACACTTCGCCGGTGCTTGTTACGACGAGGCGCGCCTGGCCGAGATGACAATGGCAGCGAATGTCACCGTGATGCCGGGATCGATTGGGCTCACGGCGATTCAGAGCCTCGCGTATGGCACTCCCGTTATCACACATGCGCATCGCGAGACTCAGAATCCAGAATGGGAAGCGGTCGTGCCAGGGCGCAGTGGGGATTTCTTCGCTCCCGATGACGTGGACGATTTGGTCGCGCTCCTCGAGCGCTGGATCAGCCGGGAGCGCCGCGATCCACGGACTGTCGCGGCATGTATCGAGTCGGTCGAGAACCGATGGAATCCGGCAAAGCAGCGACTCCTCATCGAGCGGGCTCTGGCGGGTGCGGAGGCAGACGACCTCCACGCAACACATCGAGAGTACCCGCCGGGTGCGTCGGGGAAGCCGTCGGAAGAGGCCGAAGCTGGGGTCGTTCGATGAGCCTCGCAATCGGATCCGCACTCCTTGTCTTGGTCCTCGGCGCAATGTTTTTGGTTCCGTCGAGGCCGTCGATCGCGATTGGCTTGCTCATCACGCTCTACGCCGTCGAGCAGATGCTGATGGCGCTCCTGCCCTTCCTCGCAGCAAACTCTGCGCTCTACAACTACACCGTCGGGGCAGTGGGAGCGCTCGCGGTCGTGGTCGCTCTCTACCGGTTCGGAGCCCCACATACTCCGCGTTCCTACCTTGCGCTCGTTGGCTTCTTCTTCCTTTACACGTGTGCCTCGTTTCTCTGGACGCCCGCGCCGATCACGGCCGCGGAGTGGCTTACGCATTTCGTCGCGGAAGTTCCCCTCTGCGTCCTGGTCTCGATCTGCACCCTTCGCGGCTACGAGGATTTCAAAGCGCCGATCCGATTGGTCGTCGTGATCTCGACGCTCGTCTCGGTCACGCTGCTAACGAATCCGGCGCAGTCGATCGGAGGCCGTACTTACCTGGTCGGCCTGGCGACCGTTCTGTCGCCGGCTGAGATGACGGGCGCCGCTCTCGTGTTGTTGGCGTCCGTGGATCGCGACACGTTGGGATTCCTCGCAAGGGTCCGTGCGCCGATTGGGATCGCCTTGGCCCTTGCTCTCTTTCAATCTGGGGCGCGGGGGCAGTTTCTTTTGGCGCTTGCCCTCCCTCTCATTCTTTTCTTCGGCAGACGGTTGAGTGCCGGATTGACAGGAGCGCTGACCACGGTCCTTGCGATGCTCGTCGCGGGCGCGTTGACGCTTGCGCTCTTCGTGTTCGACGCGGACCTACCTCGCGTGCGGGCTCCGGATCGATACTCGATTTCGGCACTCGCGGAGGGGCTCGGGCAGCGCGCGCAGTTCATCCGAGAGTCGCTCACGTTCGAGCGGCCGATCTTCGGGCATGGCGTGGCCGGCTGGTCCTACATGCACAACCACACGGACTTCGTGTCGAAGCTCGACAGAAGCCGAATCACCTATCCGCACAATTCTCTGGCGCACGTCTACTTCGAGCTGGGTCTGATCGGCTTGGTCCCCTTCGTCGCGCTGATCGCCCTCACGATCTACCAGGGCGTCGGCGTGGTGCGTGCCTTGGCTCGCGACCCCGTCCTTCAGCGGTTGGCTGGCGGGATGCTGCTCTTTTTCCTGTTTTCGTTCGGCCTTTCGCTGAAGCAGAGCACATATCTCGCGATCCTCGGCTTCTACCTGTCGGGGTCGATGATTGCCGTCCTGTCCACGAATGCGCGCCAGTGGGCGCGAGCAACGCCAGAGTCGTTACGGCGCAGAGCAGAGCGCTCTCCAACGGCGCCCGTGCGCGATGTCTGATTGGGTACGGAACCTTCGCGCG
>CAYWRY010000069.1:0-20241 GCA_964460485.1 uncultured Spirochaetales bacterium | reverse complement strand
AGACGAATCGGTTCACCGAGGCGGGAGCAGACGACGCGTAGGCGAGCAGCGCGCTCGGGCCGGCTTGGCGCGTGCGCTCGCGGGCCGGCTCCTCGCTGCCCAGGTGAACGACGTGCTCGTGTGCGTCGGACGCGTGGAGGTCGCTCCCCTCGGCGTGGTCGTGCGCGCCGGCGGCCGAATGGCGGAGGACGAGGTCGAGGTGACCACGATCGCGCGCCGCGGCGAAAGAGTGGCCGTGGTCCGACAAGGCTGCGAGCAGGGCGAGCGCGCCGACCAGCGCCTGCACGCCCCCGAGACTCAGCAGCACGGCGCATACGGCGGAGACCGCCCGGGGGATTCGGCTTTGCCGCAGCATCGGCACGCGTCGAAGCTCCCGACCCCGGCGCCGACTGTCAACGCGCCGGCGCGCATCGGTCCGCCCGCAGCGCCGCTCGATCGGTCGAGCGACCTACAGGGGGTGTATCCAGAACGCGCGCGCGCAGCCGCGTCAGGCGGCGATTCCCGCCGGGCGCGCCGCATCCTCGAGCACGCCCAGCAGCGCGTCGCGTCGCGCGGCGCCGTTCTCGAACACGAGCTGCGCGGTCAGGTTGGAGCGCTCGCGGAACGCGCCCTCGCAATAGGCGAGATAGAATTCCCACGTGCGCTGGAAGCCCTCCGAGTAGCCGAGCTGCGCGACGCGCGCGCGGCTCGCGAGGAAACGCTCGCGCCAGTGGCGCAGCGTCTCCGCGTAGTGCGGCGTGATGTCCTCGTAGTGCGTGAGGCGCAGGCTCGTGCCCGAGATCGCCTGCGAAATTGCGCCGAGCGCCACGAGCTGTCCGCCCGGGAAGACGTGGCGCTTCACGAAGTCGACGCTGCGCTTGGAGCGCTCCCAGTCGGATTCGGGCACCAGGATCGCCTGGAGGGCGGCGACGCCGTCGGGTGCGAGGCGCTGCGCGCAGACCTCGAAGAAGCGCGGGAGGTGACGGTGGCCGACCGCCTCGATCATCTCGATCGAGACGAGCCGGTCGAAGCTGCCGCGCAGGTCTCGGTAGTCCTCGCACAGCACCTCGACGCGGTCGGATAGGCCGGCGCACGCGACGCGCTCGCGCGCCAGCGCGAACTGCTCGCGGGAGATCGTCGTGGTCGTCACGCGGCAGCCGCGCGTGCGCGCCGCGTGCAAGGCGAAGCCGCCCCAGCCGCTGCCGATCTCCAGGACACGATGCTGGGCGCCCAGTCCGAGCTTCCGGCACAGGCGCTCGTACTTGGCGAGCTGCGCCTGCTCGAGCGTCGCGCCGGGCCGTTCGAAGATGGCGGAGGAGTAGGTGAGTGTCGGATCGAGGAACGACGCGAAGAAGTCGTTGCCGAGGTCGTAGTGCGCCGAGATGTTGCGGCGGCTGCCGGCGCGGTCGTTGTCGCGCAGCCGGTGCGCGAGGCGGAGGAGCGGGCGCAGCCATGCGGCTCCGCGCTCGAGCGCGGAGAGGGCGGCGCCGTTCCGCGCCAGCACGCGGACCACCGCGACCAAGTCGTCCGCCTGCCACCAGCCACGCGCGTAGGCTTCCGCGCCCCCCAGCGCGCCGCGCAGCGCCAGAGCGGTCCAGAAGCGCTCGTCGAGGACTCGCACGCTCGCGCGCGGCCCAGGCGCCGCGCCCGCGAAGCACTCGCGCCCGGCTGCGCTCGCGATCACCAGCTCGCCCTGTGCGATCCCGCGCAGGGCTGCCCGCGCGCGCCGCCGCGCGGACTGCGCGATGGCTCCCTCGGAGCGCGGCAGCGCGCCGGCTCCGATCGCTTCGTCGCTCATGCCAAGGCCTCCGGGCGCTTCGCTTCGCTGGGGTGGGGATACTCGGGCGCGCCGAGCCGCCGCAGTCGGAACGCCTGCCAGTAGATCGCCGCGATCCCTTGCGCGCTCATCGCGGGAAAGCGCAGCAGCGTGCGCGCCAGCGAGCCTCCCGTGATCTCGCGCCGTGCGAGCTCGAGCTGCGCGTCGAACTGCCGCGCGCCACCCGCTTCGTTCTCGATTCTCACGCGGAGTCGCTCGCCCGGCGGCTCCAGGCGGAAGCGGTATTCGTGGGTCATGGGCAGGTAGGGCGAAACGTAGAAACGCTTGGCCACGCGCGCGTCCACGCGCCCGCCCGCCGCCGGCAGGACGTAGGCGTGGCGCTCGTTCCAGGGCGTGTTGCTCACGTCGGCGACCACGGCCTCCAGCGCTCCGGCGGCGTCGAAGCAGTAGTGGAGGCTGAGGGGGTTGAAGACGTAGCCGGCGCTGCGCAGCTGGGTGAGCAGGCGAATCGGCCCGCGCGGGCGTCGCCCGGTCTGCGCAGCGACTAGATCGCGTACGGCGACGTCGAGCGGAACGCGCGGATCGCCCAGGTGGTCGGCGCGGCGGAAGCTCGCGAAGCGCGCGCGCTCGACTCCCCACAGCCAGCGCCCCGCGAAGACCCGATCGAGCTCCGCGAGGTCCAGGTAGACCATGAACAGCCGCTGGCCGAAGCCGTGCCGTGGTGTGGCGAGGCGCGTGTGCCGCACGCGGCCCACGTAGAGGGCGCTCTCCATCACGCGCTCGCTTCGAGCGCGGCGACGACGCGCAGCGCGCTGCGCAGGCCGTCCTCGTGGAAGGCGAAGCCCCAATGCGCGCCGCAGAAGTGCACCCCGCCGGCGCCGTCGACGCGCGCGTGCTCGCGCTGCGCCGCCAGCGCGGGGGCGTCGAGGATCGGGTGCGCGTAGTCGAAGCGCCCGAGCACGCGCGCCGGGTCGACGCGTTCGCCGCCGTTCAGCGTGACGAGCAGCGGCTCCGCCGACGGAATGCGCTGCAGCCGCGAGAGGTCGTAGGTGACGAGCACGCGCTCGTCGGCCGAGCGCGGGATCACGTAGTTCCAGCTCGCGCGCGCTGAGGGCCGGCGCGGCAGCAGCGAGCGGTCGGTGTGGAGCAGCGTTTCGTTCCGGCTGTAGCGGAACGCGGAGAGGATCTGCCGCTGCGCCGGGGTCGGCGAGCCGAGCAGCGCGAGCGCGACGTCGGCATGCACCGCGAGCACGACGCGGTCGAAGCGCTCGCTGTCGCCCGCGGTTGCGACCCGCACGCCGCCCGCGATCGACTCGACGCGGCGCACGGCGGTTCCGCAGCGCACCGTCGCGCGCAGTCGCGCGGCGAGCGCGTCCACGTAGCGGCGCGAGCCGCCGCGCACCGTCCGCCAGGGCACCGTGCCGCCGGCGCCGAGCAAGCCGTGGTTGGCGAAGAAGCGCACGAACGTGGCGGCCGGCATGTCGAGCAAGTCGCACGCGGCCGCGGACCAGACCGCGGCGCCCATCGGCACCGCGTACCACTCGCGGAAGGCGGCCGAGTACCCGCGGCCCGCCAGGTGATCGCGCAGCGTGACCTTCTCGTCGCCGCTAGCGAGCAGCGGCGAGGCCTCGCGCGCGAAGCGCGCGATCTCCGCCAGCATGCGCAGGTAGGCGGGCCGCAGCGCGTGGCGCGGCGAGGCGAACAGGCCGCGCAGGCCGCGGCTCGACCACTCGAGCCCCGTGCGCTCGCAGGCGAGGCCGAAGCTCATGTCCGCCGGCTGCGTCTCGACGCGGAGCTCCGCAAACAGTCGGGTCAGCTCCGGGTAGGTCGTCTCGTTGTAGACGATGAAGCCCGTGTCCACGTCGTGGGGAACGCCGGCCAGCTCGACGCGCACGGTGTTCGCGTGTCCGCCGAGCGCGGGCGCCGCCTCGAACAGCGTCACGTCGTGGCGATCGCCGAGGCGCAGGGCGCAGGCGAGGCCGGAGATTCCGCCGCCCACGATCGCGAGCTTCATCGCTCCGCTCCGCGCGGGCCCATCAGCACGTGCGAGACCCACCACTCCTGACCGCGCCGATAGCCGAAGAGCTCGGAGCAGCCGAGGAAGAAGAGCCGCCAGCGCCTCAGCCAGAGCCGCTCGGCGCCGGCGCCGTAGGTTGCGCGCAGGATCGGCAGCAGGCCGCGGGCGTTGCGGTCGAGGGCCGCCAGCCATGCGTCGCTCGTCTTCCGGTAGTGCTCGCCGCTCACGCGCCAGCGCTGCAGCACGGCGAGGTCGTCCTGGAACGCGAGCAGCCAGTCGTCCGAGGGCATCATGCCGCCGGTGAAGAAGTGGCGGCCCATCCAGTTGTCGTCGCCCTCGGTCTCGTACGGGTAGGCCGCGCTGCGGTGCGCGAAGTGGTGCACGAACAAAAGGCCGTCCGGCTCGAGCCAGCGCGCGACGCGGGCGAGCAGGGCGCCGTGGTTGCGCAAGTGCTCGAACATCTCCACCGACACGACGCGGTCGAAGCGCCGGTCGGGCTCGAACGCGTTCACGTCGGCGGTGGTCACCTCGAGGTTCCGCAGGCCGGCGCGGTCGGCACGGCTCCGCACATACTCCGCCTGGCTCTTCGAGTTCGAGACCGCCACCACTTCGCTGCGGGCGAAGTGCTCGGCGCACCACAAGGCAAAGGAGCCCCAGCCGCAGCCGAGGTCGAGGACGCGCTGGCCGTCTCGCAGGCGGGCGCGCTCCGAAACGAGCGCGAGCATGGCAAGCTCGGCCGCGTCGAGGTGGGCGACGCCGGGCTCCCACAGCGCGCAGCTGTACTTCATGCGCGCCCCGAGCACGCCCGCGAAGAAGGCGCTGGGCACCTCGTAGTGCTGGCGGTTCGCAGCGTCGGTGGCGAGCGCGATCGGCGAGCGGCGCGCCTCGGCCAGGAAGGCCTGGTGGCGCTCGGCCTGGCGCTGGCAGTCGCCGGCGTGGATCTCGCGCAGCCGCTCGCGCAGCAACGCGCGGATGCCGGCGCGCACGACGAGGTCGGGAAGCAGGCCGCGTTCGGCGAGGGCGGATCCGATCATGCTGTCGAGCTTTCTCCGGCGAGCGTTGCGGGATGTTGGCCGGCGATCGAAATAATGTCAAGAAAAAATCTAGACATCCAATTGACGAGCCCGGAGGCGGCGCGCGCCCCATTGGTGACCGTCGCCACACGACCTGCGCAAGCGTCCGTACGGGCTGGCCCCAATGCCCGGGCGCGCCAGCCGCGAGTCGGCTGGTCGCTGGCGAGTGGCGGGGCGCGCGGTTCGGAAGGAGACCCGATGAGCACGGCCGCCCCAGTCGTCCGTTCCGAAGGGCCTGCGGTTCCGCACGGTTCTCGCGCGCCACGACTTCACCGTCGGCGAAGCGACGCCGCCCGGATCTGCGAGGCCCACCAGCGCGGCGGAACGCTGGCAGACGCGGTGCGCTGGCAGATCGCGGAGTGGGGCGGCGTCGCGACTCGTTCAGACGACCGCCGCACGGAGCTCCGGCAGCGCGCGCCTCGCCGGCCCAAGCGTCCGGCGCTGCGAGCTGGCGCGCGGTGGCGGCCGCGAGCGCGCCCTCTCACAATCGCAGCGTGCACGGGGTCCACTGGTTTCGCGCCGACCTCCGCCTCGCCGACAACACGGCGCTCGCGGCGACGGCGCGGCGCGCCGAGCGCATCGGCTTCCTGTTCGTGATCGATCCCGTGCTGGTGCGCAGCGCGCGCGTGGGAGAGCGCCGGCTGCGCTTTCTGCGCGGCTGCTTGGCCAGCCTCGCCGCGGATCTCGCGAAGCGCGGCCACCAGCTCGCCGTGCGCGCCGGCGATCCGCGCCGCGAGGTGGCCGCGTACGCGCGCGAGGTCGGCGCGAGCTGCGTCGGCTGGAATCGCGACACGACGCCGTACGCGCGCGCACGCGACGCTGCCGTCGCAGCGGCGCTCGCGCGAGCGGGCATCGAGACGCTCGCGGTCAAGGACCGCGTGGTGTTCGAGGGCGCGGAGCTGCGCACCGGCGCGGGGCGCGGCTATCAGGTGTTCACGCCGTTTCGAAACGCCTGGCTGGCGCGGCTGCGCGAGGGAGCTCCGGACGAGCCCGCTGCCTTGCGCCTGCCGCCCCCGCTCCCGCCCGGTGCCCGCGGCGCCGCGCTCGCCGCGCTGCCTGCGTTCGACGCGGGAGCCGCGCTGCCCGCCGCCGGCGAGGCGGCGGCGCAGCGGCGCCTCGCGCGCTTTTGCGCGCGCGCCATCGGCGACTACGCGGAGGCGCGCAATCTCCCGGCCGTCGATGGTACCTCCCGCCTCTCGCCGCACCTGCGCTTCGGTACGCTCTCGCCGCGCGCCTGCGTGCGCGCGGCCGAGAGAGCGATGCGCGAGTCGCCTCGGCTTCGCGCCGGCGCGCGCGCCTGGCTCGACGAGCTGATCTGGCGCGAGTTCTACGCGGCGGTGCTGGAAGAGCACCCGCACGTCCTGCAACGCGCGTTCAGGCCCGCGTACGAGCGCGTGAGCTGGGAGGACGATCCGCGCGGCTTCGCGGCCTGGCGCGTCGGGCGCACCGGCTACCCCATCGTCGACGCCGGCATGCGCCAGCTCGCCGAGACCGGATGGATGCACAACCGCGCGCGCATGATCTCCGCCAGCTTCCTCACGAAGGACCTGCTGATCGACTGGCGCCGCGGCGAGCGCTGGTTCCTCCAGCAGCTGGTGGACGGCGATCCCGCCTCGAACAACGGCGGCTGGCAATGGAGCGCGTCGACCGGCACCGACTCCCAGCCGTACTTCCGCATCTTCTCGCCGACTTCCCAGGGAGAGCGCTTCGATCCGCGCGGTGCCTACGTGCGGCGTTGGGTGCCCGAGCTGCGGGACGTGCCTGACCGCTTCGTCCACCGCCCGTGGGAGGCTCCGGCGCTGGCACCCGACTACCCGCCCCCGATCGTCGACCACGCGCAGCGCCGAATTCTGGCACTTCGGCGTTTCGAGGCGGCGCGCGGCGCGACGAGCGCCGGGTGAGCGGCGCGATCGCGGTCGCGACGCTTCACCCGAGGCCGAGCCCTTCGGCGCGCTCTCCGAGGCGCGCGATCGCGTTCTTCTCGATCTGGCGGATGCGCTCGCGCGAGAGCCCGAGCTCGTCGGCGAGCTGCTGGAGCGTGCGCTCCTGAGCGCCGCCTAGCCCGAAGCGAGCGGCGAGCACGTAGCGCTCGCGGGCCGACACGACGCCGAGCAGCTCGTCGAGCCAGCCCTCCCGCGCGCGGCCGTCGATTCGCTCGTCGGGGTCGGGCAGGCGCGCGTCGGCGAGCACTTCGCCGAGCGATCGCTCGTCGCGGGACGAGAGCGGCGCGTCGAACGCCACGGCACGAGAGAGGCTCGCCTCGGCGCGCGCGAGGCGCTCGGGGGAGAGCCCGGCTGCGCCGGCGAGTTCCGCCGCGGATGGCGCCGCGCCCCGTTCGCGGATCCAGCGCGCCTCGCTCTCCGCGAGCTTGCGGCGATCGCTGAGCAAATCGTCGGGCAGCGCCACGAGCTGCGTGTCGCGCCGCGTGCCCCGCTGCAGCGCCTGCACGATCCACCAGCCGGCGTAGGTCGAGAAGCGGAAGCCGCGCCGGTCGTCGAACTTCTCGACTGCGCGGAGCAGGGCGACGTTTCCTTCCTGGACCAGGTCGGAGAGCGCGGCGCCGTGGCCCTGGAAGTCCTTCGCGATGTGGACGACGAGCCGCAGGTTGTGCTTCGCGAAGGTCGCTCGCGCGGCGAGGTAGGCCTCGCGGTGCAGCGCCGCCTCGCGCGCCCAGGCAGCGAGCTCGCCGCGTGCGAGCCCAAAGCGTCGCCTCGATCCGCCCTCGTCCGCGGCCGCCGTGTCGAGCTCGCGCGACCAGTCGATCAGCAGCGGAGTGCGCGGGTCGAAGCGCTCGAAGCACGCCGCCATGCGCTCGCGCGCGGCGGTGCGGGCCGGCGTCTGGGCGCAGCGCAGCGCAGCGGGGATCAGCTCGCCGAGCTCGCGCGCCAGGCGCGCGAGCGAGCGCGGCGGCGCCGTGCCCTGTTCGTACTGCTCGGAGAGCTTCTCGGGCACCCGCTCGTTCTCTTCCAGCTCCCGCCACGCGCACGCGAGCCTGCGTGCGACGCCGGGCACGTGGGCGAGCGCGGCGCGCAGGCCCAGGCGGCTCTCCCGCATCCTGCGCGCGAGGGCGACTTCCTCGCCGGCCGTGAGCACGGGCGTGTCGTGGATGTCGCGCAGGAACTGGGCCAGCGGATCCGGTGCGGCGTCCCGGGGCGGCAGGGACGGCGCGCGGCGGCGCGGCCGATTGGGTCGAGGTCGCGTGCGAATCGGGTTGAACACGATGGCCTCACGGCGGGCGCGCGAGGATCTCAGCGAGCCGGGCGCAGCGTCCCGGCCGCGACGCGGCTCACCGCGTCGTGCGCGTGCAAGCTCTCCTGGTGCTCGACCGCGACCTCGTGGCCGAGCAGGCGCTCGTCGGTCGCGAGCAGGTGATGGAGGCGCCGCGCGGCGTCTTCGCAGAACATGGGGTTCGCGCCGTTGCGGCGCGCGAACTCCTGCTCGTCGACGCGCTTCACCGCAGCCTGCACCGGCGTCTCGAGGCACGCCTCGAGGCGGTCGATGAGCTCCGCGAGCGACGGCGCGCGATCCGGGCGCACCTCGACCCGCACGTCGGCGTGGCTGCGCTGACTGTGCGGCGTCGCCGTGATGCCCCCGGCGCTCTCGAGCCACGCGGCGACGTCCCGCGCAGCGAGCGCGCGCTCAGCGCCGAAGCGCTCCAGGAACCGCTCGCGAACGTGCTGCCGAGCCAGCGCTGCGGAGCAAGGGCAGGTGCTCGAATAGGTCACGCGCACAGCGAGCTCTGCGCGCACGCGGCCGTCCTCGAGCCGCGCGGCGAACTCCACGGGGTAGCTGCGCCAGCCGCGGAAGCCGCTGCGCAGGGCGGGGCGCTTCAGCAGGTACTCGAAGCGCACCGCGACGTGCGCCGAGCGGCTGACGTCGCGATGGGAGGCGACGAACGCACGCACCAGCGTCTCCAGCGTGGCGAAGTCGAGGAGCTCCTTCTCCAGCGTCTCCTGCGCGAGCAGGAAGAGCCGCGACATGTGGATGCCCTTCGCGGCGGGGTCGTCGAGGCTCAAGCCGGCGTCGACGCGAGCGGGCACCGCGTTCGCGACGCCATCGGGCGTGACGATGCGGATGGGGAGCTCGATCTGCGACATGCCGACGCGATCGAGCCGACCCCCGACGGCGGCGCGGTGGTCGAGGGCGACGTCGACGAGGGGGGAGGCGAACTGCACGGGGCGCTCCTTCCGATCGGGCTTGCGCGATGTCTAAAAAAAATATAGACATCAATCTATGCCCGAGCAAGCGCCACGCGAGTCGTCCGTTCCGCAGGTGCTGCTCACCGGCGCCGGCGGATACGTCGGCGGCCGCCTGCTCGGCGCGCTGTGCGCCCGCGGCATGCGCGTGCGCTGCCTCGTGCGCCGCGCCGAGGCGTGGCAGGGCCGCACGCCGGTGGGCGTCGAGGTCGTCGCGGGCGACTGCCTCGACGCCGACGCGGTGGCGCGTGCCTGCGCGGGGGTTGGCGTCGCCTACTACCTGGTGCACTCGCTCGCGGCGGGGGCGGCGTTCGAGGAGCGCGACCGCGCAGCGGCCGTGGCGTTTGCGCGCGGCGCGAGGGCGGCCGGCTTGCGGCGCATCGTCTATCTCGGCGGTCTGGCGGACGAGCGCCAGCGCCTCTCGCCGCACCTGCGCAGCCGGATCGAGGTCGGGCGCATCCTGCGCGACAGCGGCATTCCCTGCGTGGAGCTGCGGGCGTCGATCGTGCTGGGCTCGGGCAGCCTCTCGTTCGAGCTGGTGCGCTCGCTCGTCGAACGCCTGCCGTTGATGGTGACGCCGCGCTGGGTGGAGACGCCGGCGCAACCGATCGCGATTGCCGATCTGCTGGAGATCCTGGTGCGCGCGGCCGACGTACCGCCCGGCATCTACGAGATCGGCGGGTCCGAGCGCACCAGCTACGCCGGCTTGATGCGCGAGTACGCGCGCCAGCGCGGGCTGCGGCGCCTCATGCTGCGCGTCCCGGTCTTGACGCCACGCCTCTCCGCGCTCTGGCTCGCGCTCGTCACGCCCGTGCTCGCGCGCGTCGGGCGCCACCTGATCGAGAGCATCCGGAGCGCCAGCGTGGTCACGCGACCGTGCGCCGAGCTCTTCGGCGTTCGGCCCGTCTCGGTGCGCGAGGCGATCCAGGCGGCGCTCGCGGACGAGGACCGAGAGTACGTGCAGATGGCTAGATGTGACGCTGCGTCGGTCGCCCGCCTCCAGCGCCGCCGTTTCGGGGGCGCCGAGCTGGGCCGCCGGCTCGTCGACGCGCGCGAGATCGAAGTGGCGACGACGCCGGAACGCGCCTTCGCCGCCATCGAGCGAATCGGGGGCGCGAACGGCTGGTACGCCCACGACTGGCTGTGGCGCCTACGCGGCGCGCTCGACCGACTCGCCGGCGGCGTGGGCCTGCGGCGCGGGCGCCCGCACCCCACCCGCCTCGCCGTCGGCGACGCGCTGGACGGTTGGCGCGTGCAGACGCTCGAACGCGGCCGGCGGCTGCGGCTCGCGGCCGAAATGCGGCTGCCCGGGCGCGCGTGGCTCGACTTCGAGGTGGAGCCGAGCGCGCGCGGCGCGATCATTCGCCAGATCGCGAGCTTCGATCCGCGGGGGTTCGCCGGTCTCGCCTACTGGTACTCCGTTTATCCCGTACATGCCCTGGTCTTCCGCGATCTGCTGGGCGGGATCGCAGCGCATGCGCTCGCTCCCGGCGACGACTGAAGCAGGCTCGCGAGTCGGAATCCCAGCGACGCCACGGTGCAGCCGCCCGCTCAACCCTGCCGCTGCGTCGCTCCTTCGCGCGCGTTCAGGGCGGCGAGCGCTCGCTCGGTGAGCGACCGCAGCGGCACGCGCGCGCGCAGCCGTGCGCAGAGCAGGAAGGTCCCGGCGAACTTCCGCTGGAGGAACAACGTCTCCGGCGGGGGCGGCCGGCGATGCCCGACCCGGAAGGCGAGCGCGAGCGCCGCGTCGCGCAGGCGCGCGGCGAGGTCGGAGCGGCCGAAGTCGTAAACGCCGCGTGCCGCGAACGGCTCGCAGCTGGCTTCGAGCAACGCGACCACGCCCTCGATGCGCTGCGCGCCGTCGGCTGGCGTCGCGAAGCCGAGGTCCGTCGCGAAGCGCCGCAGGCCCGCGCGATCGCCGGCCAGCGCGGAACGCAGCAGCAGCGCATACGCTTCGACGAGTCGCTTGGGCACCGCGTGGGCCGCGCCGAGATCGACGAGGCCCAGGCGCTGCGACTCGGGGAGCCACAGATAGTTCGCCGAGTTCGAGTCGCTCTGCACGAAGGCGAGCGAGAAAAGCTCGCGCAGCAGCAGCCGGTACAGCGCGGTGCCGACTGCGTCTCGGGTCGTTTGGCTGTGGTCGGGTCCGCACAGGCCTTCGAGCGGCGTGCCCGCGACGAACTCCATCGCGAGTACGCGTCGCGTCGTCAGCGCGAGCGCCGGACGCGGCACCGCGAGGCCCGGCTCGTCGGCCAGGAGGTCCGCGTAGCGAGCGAGCTGCGCCGCCTCTCGGCGGTAGTCGGTCTCGCTTCGCAGCTGCCGCTTCGCCTCGGCGGCGAGCGCCGAAAGCTCGACGTCGCGGGGCAGCAGCCGCGACCAGCGCAGCACGGCGACGAGGCTCTCGACGTCGCTGTCGATGCTGGCCGCGACGCCCGGGAACTGGACCTTCACCGCGAGGGGGGTGCCGTCCAGGGCCGTCGCGCGATGGACCTGTCCGATCGAGGCCGCCGCGATCGGCTCGAGGTCGAAGTCGGCGACGCGCGTGCGCCAGTCGCGCCCCCACGCGCCGGCGAGGGCGCGCAGGAGCTCGGCCTCCGGCATCGCAGCTCCGTCGGCACGCAGCGCGGCGATCGCGTCGGCGAACTCGGGCGGAAGAAGCTCGTCGCCCTCCAGCGAGAGCAACTGGCCGAGCTTCATCGCGGCGCCGCGCAGGTCGGAGAGATGCTCGGCGAGGCGCCTGCCGTTGGCCGGCGTCAGCAGCGCGCTCCACGCCGCGTTCTCGCGCCTACCGACCATGCGGCGCGCCTGCTCGAGCGCTCCGCCGAGCGCGAGCTCGCCGGCGAGCCAACCCACGCGCCCGACGCGCTCGAGGGCGCTGCGCGGAACGCGCGAGCGACGCCTTCCGGCGGCGGCGCTCACCGCGAGCGCCGCCCGGCGTTCGCGCGCGGGGGCGCGAGCCTCACGCGGCGCCCCGACTCGCTTCGCTCTGCCGCACGCAGGTGCGCTCGACCAGGCGCCAGAGCGCCGCGCGATCGCGCTCCCGCTCACGGGTGAATGGCAGGAGATGCGGCGTGCGCAGCGCGCGATCGAAGTAGAAGCCGCCCGAGCGCAGCTTCTCGCGGGGGGCCGCAGCGAGCCAGACCACGGTGTCGGCGCCCTCGGCGGCCGTGCGCAGGATCGCCTTCGTCACGCGGCGGAAGCGCGGCAGCGAGCGCGCCACCGCCGGCGTGTCGGCCCAGCCGGGGTGCATCGACACGACACGGATCCGCGACTTGGCCGCCCGTCGCGCCCACTCGGTGGCGAGCGCGACCTGCATGCGCTTCGTCTCGGCGTAGGCGAGCACTCCGTCGTAGCGACGCGCGCGCCACTGCGGATCGCGCAGGTCGAGCTTGCGCGTGTACATGCCTCCGGACGACACCCAGATCACGCGGGCGTCGTCGGATCGTTCGAGCGCGGGCCGCAGGAGCTGGGTGAGCAGGTGAGGGCCGACGACGTTGGTCGCGAACGTCGTCTCGAGGCCTTCGGCCGTCTCCGTGCGTTCCTCCGGCAGGACGCCCGCGTTGTGGACGAGCACGTCGAGCGGCTGCTGCCCGATGCGCGCCGCGAAGGCGCGAACGTCGGCCAGGCTCGCGACGTCGAGGCGCTCGAGCGACACGCGCGCGTTCGCGGTGCGCGCGCGGATCTCGTCGCGCGCGGCCAGGCCGCGCTCCTCGCTGCGGCAGGCGAGCACCACCTGCGCGCCGAGGTCCGCCAGCGCGAGCGCTGTCTCGAAGCCGATACCCGAGTTTGCGCCAGTCACGATCGCGCGGCGTCCGGCGAGGTCGCGTTCGAGGTCGTCCGGGTCGAAGGCGAGCGCGTGCCGCGCGAAGCCGCTGCGGTCGAACGAGAAGACGATCGTGGGATCGAGCGCGCGCGAGAGCGCGCGAGCTCCGAGCACCGTGAGGCGCGACGGCGCGCCTGCCTCGCGCGGCGCCGGGACGCCGGGCGCCAGCGCCGCCACGACGTCGCCCAAGGGCGCGTGGTCGCCCGCCTCGCGCGAGACGTGGCGATAGGCGAGCGCGCCGTCCGGCCGAATCACGAGCAGGCCGCCGAGCTGGAACGGATCGCCCTGCACGGCGCCCTGGCGGAAGCCCGCGCGGAACGCGCGCAGCGCATTGCTCGCGAGCCGAGGCGAGAGCAGCTCCGCACGCCCGCGCCGCATACCGGCGGCGCGGTAGGAGCGCAGCTCGGGGTCGACGAGCAGCTCGACGTCGTCGGGCAGCGACAGGTCTTCGCGGAAGGCGCGCGCGAACTCCGCGCTGCCGTTGCCGACGATTGCGAGCCGAGCCCCCGCGGCGCGGATCTCCTGGAGACGGTCGCGCAACTGCGCGACTGCTTCGCGGCAGAACAGTCAACCGAAGTGCCGCACCCAGGCGACGACGGCGGGCTGCTCGCGCCACAGCGCGGCGAGCGGCAGGGGCTCGCCGTCGGGGCGGGCGAGTCGGATCCCGGCGAGGCGTGCGGAGGTCTTCATGGGGGCTCGCGAGCCGCCCGGACACTGGCGTCCCGGCGGCGCTGATGGGCGCTCGCGGAATGTTGCGCGGCGCCGCGTCGCTGTCAATATAAAATCTAGACACAGCGATTTCTCGGGCCTTTGGGAGATACCGATGTCCGCAGAAGCCACCTATGCGCTCGGGGCGGTGTGCCGCATCACCGGCCTGTCTCCGCACGTGCTGCGCGTCTGGGAGCGGCGCTATGGCGCCGTGTCGCCGCTGCGCACGCCCAAGGGCACGCGCCGCTACCGCGCCGCCGACGTCGAGCGCCTGCAGCTGTTGCGCGCAGCGGTCGAGGCCGGGCACCGCATCGGTGCGGTGGCGACGCTGGACGAGACGGCGCTCGCCGCGCTCGCGAAGCCGGGGTCGCGCAGCGCTCGGCCCGCCGAGCCGCTCGAGCGCGCGATCGCGGCGATCGAGGTGCTCGACGCGAGCGGCGCGGAACGCGTCGTCGCAGACCAGCTGCTCGTGCTCGGCCCGGTGCGCTTCGCGCGCGAGTTCGCGATGCCGCTGCTCGACGCGGTCGGAGCGCGCTGGTTCGAAGGGCGGCTGTGCGTCGCCGCGGAGCACATGGCCTCGGCGCTGCTGCGCTCGCTGCTGGGCGCGGCGCTGCGCCCGGCCGCGCAGGTTGGCGGCGCGCCGGTGGTGCTGTTCGCGACCCTGCCCGGCGAGCGCCACGAGCTCGGCCTGCTCACCTCCGCGCTCGTCGCCATGGGAGCGGGCGCGAGCCCGATCTACCTCGGCGCGGAGCTACCGCCGGAGGAGCTCGCCACCGCCGTCCGGATCTCTGGGGCGCACGCGCTTGCGTTGGCCGTCACGACCGCGGCACGCGGGACCGCGCGCGATCTCGCTGCCGCCCGCGCAGCGATTCCGCGTGCGACCGAGCTCTGGCTCGGCGGGTCGGCAGCCGGGGCGATCGCGGCTCCGGACGGCATCGTCAAGCTCGTCACGCTCGAGGATCTGGAGCGGCACGTGCGCCGTCTCCAGGAGCCGCGCGCGGTGCGAGCCGTGCGTCGCGCGGCGCCCGGCGCGAAGCGTGGGCGCGCGCGCACGCGCTGAGTGCTGCGCGCCGCGCAGAATCGCCGCCGGATCGCTTGACGCGGTTCCCCCGCATCGCCGATGATGCGCGCGGGGGGAGAGCGTGTACTCGCTGCGCGACACCGCGCGGATTCTGCGCGTATCGCCGGCGCGGCTCCGCGCCTGGAGCCGCAACGGGCTCGTGTCCGCGCGTGCCGCGAAGGCGGAGTCCTTCGCCTTCGACGACCTCGTGCGCCTGCGCGCGCTGGTCGGCCTGCTCTCCCAGGGCGTCTCGGTGCGGAAGATCCGCGGCACGGTGGCGCAGTTCGAGCAAAGCGTGCCGGAGCTGCGCGAGCCGCTGGCGGCTCTGCGCGTCTGGGGCGGCAGCGCCCGGCGCGTCGTCGCGCGGCACGGCGACGCGCTGCTCGAGGGCGACGGCCAGCTCGTGCTCGATTTCGAGGCGGAGCGCTTCGCTTCGGCGGTGGTCGCGATCGCGCCGCCCGCGCCGCCGGATGCGGCGCGCGAACCGCAGACCGCCTTCGCCTGGTTCGAGCGCGGCTGCGTGCTCGACACCCAGGCGGGCAAAGCCGCGGAGGCGCTCGCGGCCTATCGGCGCGCGGTCGAGCTGGCGCCGGACTTCTCCGACGCGTGGTGCAATCTCGGCACCGTCCACTTCCACCGCGGCGAGCGCGACGAGGCGCGCGGCTGCTACGAGCGCGCGCTCGCGGCGGACGCGGACCATCTCGAGGCGAACTTCAACCTCGCGAACCTGCACGACGACGCCGGTCGCCGCGAGACCGCGCTGCATCACTACAAGGCGGCGGTGCGCGTGGATCCGAGCTTCGCCGATGCGCGCCTCAACCTCGCGCTGCTCTACGACCGCATGGCGTTGCGCCGGCTCGGCCGCGAGCAGTGGCGCCACTACCTCCAGCTCGTGCCCACCGGCAGCTGGGCCGACCTGGCGCGCGAGCGGCTCGAGAGCGTCGACTAGGGTCGACCGTCGCGACCCGGCGCGTCGCGAATTCGAATGAGGTCTGACCCCTTTCGGGTTCGACCCACCGTGATGTGCCCCCTTGCATCGCTTCCCGCGCGGCGCAGCGGGGCTCAGGGCACGACGCGGAACGTGGTGCGATCGGCGCGCTCGCCGTCGAGCAGCACCTCGATCTGCCAGATGCCCGGCTTTGCGAGCCCGCCCATCGGCACCAGCTCTGCCGTCACGGTCCGGCGCCCGCGCTTGCGCAGCTTCTCGTCGTGCTGCACCTCTGTGCCGCTCGGGTCGAGCCAGCGCAACGAGAGGCCCTCCGCGCGCTCCGTCCATTCGTCGGCGAGCTCGCCGAAGAAGCGCACGCGCGGGCTCGCGACGCGGAACTCCTCGCGCGCGGCGCCCACCGGCGTCTTCTCCGCGGCGCCTTCCACGTCGGTGCCGTCGGAGGTGCCGGAGCGCTCGAAGAGCGGGAAGGTCAGCCGGTTGATGCGGTCGCGCGTCTGCTTCGCGAGCAGCCCGCCCGCCTCGAAGCGCCGCTCGGCCTGCTCCAGGTAGAAGACGGCGTTCACGCGGTCGCCTTGCTGCTGGTAGAGCTGGCCGATCCGGTAGTAGCTGAGCGCGATCTCGGGATCGAGCAGCAGCGCGCGCCGGTACGCGGTGAGCGCATCGGCGGTGCGGCCGTCCTCCGCGAGCAGCTCCGCCTCGCGGAAGGCGACGCGCGGATCGGCGGGCTCGCGCTGGCCCGCGTTCGCCAGCACCGCGATCGCGGCCGCGCGCTCGCCCGCGGCGGCGAGGCGCTCCGCCTCCGCCAGCGCGGGCGTCGTGATCGCCGTGTCGGGCGCGCGGCGGAAGGAGGGCAGGGTGCTGCGCCGCTCTCGGAGCAGGAGCGCGAGGCGCGACTGGACTTCCGGGAACGCCGCCGCCAACGCCGGGTCCGCCTTGCCGGTGATCGTCGTCGCCCTCGCGCGCTCGATCGCGCCCTCGAGGCGCTGTTCAGTCCGGGGATGCGACATCAGGTATGGCGGAATCTGGAAGCCCGGACGGGACTCCTTGAGCGCGAGCAGTCGATCGAAGAATCCTGCCATGCCGCGCGGGTCGTAGCCGGCGCGCACCATGAACACCGTGCCCACGCTGTCCGCCTCGCGCTCGATCTCGCGCGTGTAGGCGAGCATCAGGCTCTCGTTGATGCCCTGGGCGACGATGGCGGCGGCTGGATCCCCCGTCGCCACGGCCGCACCGATCCCGAGCAGGCTCGCGAGCAGCGACGGGATCGCCGACTTCTCCGCCAGGCGGGCCACGTGGCTGCGCTTCGCGTGAGCGATCTCGTGGGCCATCACTCCGGAGAGCTCGTCGATGTCCTTTGCGGCGAGGATCGTGCCGGTGTGGAAGTAGATGTACCCGCCGGGCAACGCGAAGGCGTTGAGCGTCGGCTCCTGCACGATGCGGAAGCGGTAGACGAACGGCTGCGGCTCGACGTAGCGCACGAGGCTCTGGCCGAGGTCGTTCAGGAAGCCGAGCACGATCGGGTCGTCGACCAGCGGGAGCACGTCGCGCAGCTGCGTGTCCGCGCTGTCGCCCATGCGGCGCTCGGCGTCGGCGGTGATGTTGGGCTTCAGCGGGTTGCCCACGCCCCCGCCCACTGTGCAGGCGATGGCGCCGGCCAGCGTGGCGGCGAGCGCGGCCGCCAGCCGCCGCTGCGCCCTCAGGCGCGGCCGGGTTGCCATCGCAGCACGGGCTTGCGCGCCGCGCGCGTCTCGTCGAGGCGTCGCCGGCGCGTGGAGTGGGGAGCGCCGCGCACGAGGTCGGGATTCTCGCGCGCCTCGTCTGCGATCGCGAGCAGCGCGTCGGCGAAGCGGTCGAGACCCTCCTTCGACTCGCTCTCGGTCGGCTCGATCATCAGCGCGCCGTTCACGATCAGCGGGAAGTACACAGTGGGCGGGTGGTAGCCGTGGTCGATCAGGCGCTTGGCGACGTCGAGCGTGGTGACGCCGGTGTCCGCGAGCGCGCGGTCGGTGACCACACACTCGTGCAGGATCGGATTCGCGTAGGGCACGTGGTACGCGCCGCGCAGCCGCGCAAGCAGGTAGTTCGCGTTCAGCACGGCCAGCTCGGTCGCGCGCCGCAGGCCGTCCGGCCCGAGTGCGCGGATGTACGCGAACGCGCGCACCAGCATGCCGACGTTGCCGTGGCTGCCGTGCAGGCGACCGATCGAGAGGGGCAGGTCGTGGTTCCAGCGGTAGCCGCCGTTCGCGTCGCGCTCCACCACGGGCGTCGGCAGGTGCGGCGCGAGCGATGCCTTTACGCCTACGGGGCCGGCCCCGGGGCCGCCGCCGCCGTGAGGGGTCGAGAAGGTCTTGTGCAGGTTGAAGTGCATGACGTCGATGCCCAGGTCCCCTGGACGGGCGACGCCCACGAGCGCGTTCAGGTTTGCACCGTCGCCGTAGACCAGGCCGCCCTTCGCGTGCACGACCTCGCAGATCTCGGCGAGGTGGGTCTCGAAGATCCCCAGCGTGTTGGGGTTCGTGATCATCAGGCCCGCGACGTCCTCGCTCATGGCGGCCGCGACGGCGCCGGGATGCAGGATGCCGTCGTCGGCGCTCGGCACGGAGACGACCTGATAACCGTTCAGCGCCGCGCTCGCAGGGTTCGTCCCGTGCGCCGAGTCGGGCACCAGCACTCGCGTGCGCCGCTCGCCGCGCCGCGCGTGGTAGGCGCGGATCATCATGATGCCGGCGAGCTCGCCCTGCGCGCCGGCGGCCGGCTGGAGCGTGACGCGGTCCATGCCCGAGATCTCGGCGAGGAAGCGCTCGAGCTGCCAGAACAGCGCGAGCAGGCCCTGGGTCTCGCTCGCTGGCGAGAGCGGGTGGGCCGCCGCGAAGCCGGGCAAGCGCGCGACGCGCTCGTTCAGCTTCGGGTTGTACTTCATCGTGCAGCTGCCGAGGGGATAGAGGCCGAGGTCGACGGCTGTGTTCCAGGTCGAGAGCCGCGTGAAATGCCGGACGACCTCGACCTCTGACAGCTCCGGCACCCCGTCCAGCGTGTCGCGCGCGAGCTCGCCGAGCTGCGCGCCCGCGTCGACCTCGGGGACGTCGTTCCGCGGCAGGTCGACGCCGCAGCGTCCGGGCCGGCTGCGCTCGAACAGCAGGTCCTCCTCGTAGGAGAAGCCGCGCGCTGCGTTGCCGCTCACGCGGGCGCTCCGGCGAGCACAGCCGCCAGTTCGTCGATCTGCGCGCGCGAGGCGGTCTCGGTGACGCAGACCAGCAGCGCGTCGCCGAGCTCGGGCGCGTGCTTCGCCAGATCGAGGCCGGCGACGATGCCCTGCGCACGGGCGCGGGCGATCACGCCGTCCGCGGGCTCGCGGAGCTGCACCACGAACTCGTTGAAGGTCGGGGCCGAGAACGGGAGCGCGAGCCCGGCGGAGCGCAGCCGCGCCTTCGCGTACTCCGCCTTCGAGAGGTTGCGCTCGGCGAGCGCGCGCAAGCCCGTCTTGCCGTGCAGGGCGAGGAAGATCGTGGCCATCATCAGGCACAGCCCTTGGTTCGTGCAGATGTTCGAGGTCGCGCGCTCGCGCCGGATGTGCTGCTCGCGCGTCGAGAGCGTGAGCACGTAGCCGCGCTGCCCGTCGGCATCGAGCGTCTCGCCGACGAGCCGGCCCGGCATCTGGCGAACGTGGCTCGCGCGGGAGGTCAGGAAGCCCAGGTGGGGCCCGCCGAACGCCATCGGGACGCCGAAGCTCTGGGCCTCGCCGCACACGATGTCGGCGCCGCAGGCGCCGGGCGCCGCGAGCAGCGCGAGCGAGATCGCCTCGGCGACGGCCGTGACGAGCAGCGCACCGCTCGCGTGGGCAGCGCTCGCGAGCGCGCGCAGGTCCTCGATGCAGCCGAAGAAGTTCGGCTGTTGTACGAGCACGCAGGCCGTCTCGCCGTCGACGGCGTCCGCCCGCGTGCGGCCGTCGGCGCCGCGCGGAAGCGTGACCAGCTCGAAGTCGAGCGCGGCGAGGTAGGTCTCCAGCACGCCGCGGTAGTGGGGATGAAGCGCGCCCGAGACGGCCAGCTTGCGGCGCTTCGCGATGCGCAGCGCCATCAGCACGGCCTCGGCGGTCGCCGACGCGCCGTCGTAGAGCGAGGCGTTCGAGACTTCCTGCCCCGTGAGCCCGCACAACATGGTCTGCCACTCGAAGATGGCCTGCAGCGTGCCCTGGGAGATCTCTGGCTGGTAGGGCGTGTACGACGTGTAGAACTCGGCGCGCGAGATCAGCGCGTCGACGGCGCTGGGCACGTAGTGGTGATGGACGCCTGCGCCGAGAAACCAGGCGCGGGTCGCGGCGTTCTCGTTGCGAGCAGCGAGCGCACCCAGCTCGTCGAGGACCTCGTACTCGCTCGCGGACGGTGGCAGATCGAGCGGACGCGCGAGACGGAAGCGCGCCGGAATGCTGTCGAACAGCGCCGCGACGTCCGGCGCGCCGATCACGGCCAGCATTTCGCGCACGTCGGCGTCGGTGTGCGGCAGGTAGCGCAACTTGTTTACTTCGCTCGCCTTCGGCTCGCTGCGCGCGGCTTCGCCGCTTGCGGCCGACGTTCGGGGTTTGGGTGGCAGGGATGGGCTCGGGTGCTCGCCTTCGGCTCGCTGCGCGCGGCTTCGCCGCTTGCGGCCGACGTTCGGGGT
>CAYWRY010000068.1:0-20505 GCA_964460485.1 uncultured Spirochaetales bacterium | reverse complement strand
AGGCGATGACGGTGTTCGCGGTGCTCACGGCCGCGCAGTTCCTCGGCATCCACGTCGGCCGCATGTGGAAGTCCTACTTCATCCTGCCCTACCCGAATCAGCGCGGGCTGTGGGTGAACTTCCGTTCGCCGCTCGAGTGGGACACGTTCGCGATCTCGACCTACGCCACGATCTCGATCGTCTTCTTCTTCATCGGCCTGATCCCTGACCTCGCGATCGCGCGCGACCGCGCGACCGGCCTGCGCAAGCTGATCTACACCGCGCTCGCGCTCGGCTGGCAGGGGACGTCGCGCCAGTGGAAGGCGCACTCGCGCTCGGTGCTGCACCTCTCGGGCCTCGCGACGCCGCTGGTGCTCTCGGTGCACAGCGTCGTGTCCTGGGACTTCGCGATGTCGATCGTGCCGGGCTGGCACGCGACGATCTTCGCCCCGTACTTCGTGGCCGGCGCGATCTTCTCCGGCTTCGCGATGGTGCTGACGGTGATGATCCCGTTCCGCCGGATCTATGGCCTCGAGGGGTACATCACCGACTACCACTTCGAGAACATGACGCGGTTCTTGTTGTTGACGTCGTGGATCGTCGGCTACGCGTACGGGATCGAGTACTTCATCGCCTGGTACAGCGGCGTGGAGGCCGAGCAGACCTCGTTCTGGCTGCGCCTCACCGGTCCCTACTGGTTCTCGACCTGGACGATGATCATCTGCAACGTCGTCTTCCCGCAGCTGTTCTGGTTCAAGCAGCTGCGCACGCACATCCCGACGATTTTCGTGGTCTCGACCTTCATCAACATCGGCATGTGGTTCGAGCGCTACGTCATCATCATCACGTCCCTGTCGCGCGAATACGACCCGGCGGTGTGGAACATCTACACGCCCGCCTGGCCCGAGCTGATCATCTTCGCCGGCAGCTTCGCGTTCTTCGCGCAGTTCATCCTGCTCTTCATCAAGGGCGCGCCCTTCATCGCCATCGCCGAGGTGAAAGAGCTCGCCATCCACGAGCGGGCGCACGCGAAGCAGGGGGCGCACTGAGATGGCGGAACTGGTCGGGATCTACGACGCGCCCGGCGACGTCGCCGCGGCGGCCAAGCGACTCAAGGCGCGCGGCTTCAGCGACCTCGAAATCTACGCGCCGGCGGCGTTCCCCGAGCTCGACGACGCGCTCGACCCGAAGCCGAGCGCGGTGCGTTACTTCACGCTGATCGGCGGCTTGCTGGGCGTCGTCTCGGGCTACGCCCTCGCGATCTGGACCTCCTACGACTGGCCGGTGATGATCGGCGGCAAGCCGTTCTCCTCGGTGCCCACCTACACGATCATCGGCTTCGAGCTGACGATCCTGTTCGGCGGCCTCGCGACGCTGGTGGGCCTGCTCGTCGTCGGCCGCCTGCCCTACGGCACCTTCGGCAAGCACGACGCCGCCTACAGCGCGCGCTTCTCCAGCGAGGAGTTCGGCCTCGCGGTGAGCTGCAAGGACCGCGACGTCCCCGAGGTCGACGCGCTGCTCCGCGCCCACCACGCCAAGGAGGTGAACCTTGTTGCGGCGTAAGCACCTCCGCGCGGACCTCTCGTTCCTGCTGTCGCTGGTGCTGATCTCCGGCAACGTCGCGTGCTGGGAGCAGTGGAGCGAGGATTGGTTCCCGCAGATGAAGTGGCAGCGCGCGATCCAGGCCTTCGAGCGCGTGCCGCACACGACAGCGGACAAGCCCGCGCTGAACCCGTTCATGCCGCCGGACGGCGCGGTGAACGTCGCTGCGGAGCCGCCCGGCGTGCCGCGCCTCGCGCCCGAGGACATGAACGAGCAGACCCTGGCGGCCTACGACGCCGCGGTCGCCGCGTTCGTGAATCCGACGCGGCCCGATCCCTCGCAGCCGCCTCCGTTCCAGTCGCTGGTGCGCGGCCGCGAGCTCTGGAAGATCTACTGCGTCACGTGCCACGGCGTCACGGGCATGGGCGACGGCCCGGTCAGCATGAGCAACGCCACGCGCATGGGCCCGTTCGCCGGCGTGTTCCCGGTGGTGACCGCGATGGGCCGCAGCGACGGATACATCTACAACTTGATTCGCGTCGGCGGCGACCGGATGCCAAGCTATCAGCGCATCGCGCCCGAGGATCGCTGGCACCTCGTGAACTACACGCGGCACTTGCAGAACGGAGGCCAGCCTTGAGCGCGGCACCCGCTTACGTCGACGAAATTCGTCCGCGCGCGCTCTCGAAGCTCGCGCCGATCGCCGCTCTGGTCGCAGCGATCGGGCTCGCGGTCGGCTTCACCCAGGCCGATGCCGCCACGTTCTGGCGCTCGTTCCACGTGAACTACCTCTACTTCGGCGCCATCGCGCAGGGCGGCGTGGTGCTGTCGTGCATCTTCACGATCGTCGGCGCGAAGTGGCCGGGGCCGATCAAGCGGCTCGCCGAGAGCCTCGGGCTGTGGACGGTCGTGACGCCCGTGCTGTTCCTCGCGGACTGGTTCGTCGGCCGCGCGCACGTCTACCCGTGGCTGCCCGAGTTCTCGGCCAAGCCGCACTGGCTGAACGAGCCCCGGCTGCTCTGGTGGGACCTCGGCTTCATGGTCGTGCTCGCCGCGCTCTCCCAGCTCTTCCTCGCCGCCTCGCGCACTCTCGCCACGCCCGGCGCGAGCGACGAGCAGAAGGCCGCCGCGCGCAACCGCGCGAAGAACCTCGCGCCGCTGATCTGCCTCGCCTTCGCGTTCGGCTGGTCGATCATCTGCTTCGACCAGGTCATGTCACTCACGCCGACCTGGTACTCGAACCTGTTCGGCGCGTTCTTCGCTTGGGGCGGCCTGCTCTCGGCCGTCACGATGACGACGGTGCTCGCGGTGATGCACCGCCACTACCCGGGCCTCGAGGGCCAGATCACCCGCGATCGGCTCCACGACCTCGGCAAGCTGATCTTCGCCTTCTCGATCTTCTGGATGTACCTGTTCTTCTCGCAATACCTGGTGATCTGGTACGGGAACCTTCCGGAAGAGACGCAGTTCTTCGAAGCGCGGCTGGGCACGCACTTCCTGATGGACACCTGGTACTGGCAGGGCTGGTGGGATCGCATCGGCGAGCCGTGGGTGAAGATCTCGCTGCTCGCGTGGATCTGCATCTGGGTGATCCCGTTCTGGTTCTTGCTCGGACAGGTTCCGAAGAAGACCTGGTGGTGGATCGGCCCGGTGGCGTCGGTGTCGCTGCTCGGTTTCTGGATCGAGCGCAACGTGCTGATCTGGCCCTCGCTCGAGCCGAAGAACGACGCCGCCTTCCTGGGCGTTCCGCAGCTCGCAGTCGCCTTCGGCTTCCTCGGCGCCTTCGCCCTGGTGGGCATGTTCTACCGCAGCCGCTTCATGGCGCTGCCGGTGAAGCACTGAGGCTGCGGCTGGCCTGAGCACCCTCTCGGTCGCGTGCCCGCGGCGCGCCCATAGAATCGCGGCGCATGTCGTCGGATCTTCCGCCCCCCGAATCGCCCGAGTCGCCCGGCGACGCCGGAGCGGGCAGGCCGGAGCCGGCGCCGGCCGCCGACGAGCCTGCGCGAGCGCGCACGAGCTTCCCGTACGGCCGGAGCGGCGCGGTCGAGCTCGGCGCGAGCGGCTTTCGGGCGCCGCGCTGGCCCGGCCGCGGCGAGGCGTTCGTCGCCTACCGCGACGTGACCCACGTCGCGATCGAGCCGCGCGCGCTCGCGGTCGGCACGCTGCACGGCGTGCTGCTGCTGAGCCGCAGCCAGCTCGGCGGTGCAGAGCCCGCGCGCGCGCTCGCGCAGGCGCTGCGCGAGCGGATCTTCGCGCTGCCGGACGGCGACGCCCACCGCGCGCGCTTCGAGCGCCTCGACGAGCGCATGCGCGTGCGGCGCCCGTGGGTCGCGGCGCTGCTCGTGGCGCTCACCGCGCTCGTCCACGCGCTCCAGTTGCTGGTTCCCGGCTTCTACGAGGCCGCGATCTATCGCCCGGGGCTGCTCGCGCTGGGGGAGTGGTGGCGCTACGCGACCACGCAGTTCCTGCACGTCAACCTCGGACACCTGGGGGTGAACGCGGCTGCCGCGCTGATCGCCGGCGCGTTCGTCGAGCGCTCGATCGGGCGCGCGGGCACGCTGTTCGTGGCCGCAGCCGCGGGCTGCGGCGCGATGATCGCGAGCCGCTTCGGCGACTACGCCGAGCTGCTCGGCTTCTCCGGCGTGGCGGCGGGCTTCTTCGGCGCACTGATCGCGATCGAGCTCGCTGCGCCTGCGCAGGCGCCCGCCTCAGCGCGCGTGCCGCGCACGATCCTGCTCGCGGTCGTCGCGCTGCAAGCGGCCCTCGACCTCTTGCCGCAGCTCGCGCCCGGCTGGGCGGCCCACACCGCCGGGCTCGCGCACCTCGGCGGCTTCGCGGCGGGCGCGCTCGCGGCGCTGCTCGCGCGCGACGCGTTGCGCGGCCTGGTGCTGGCGGGCACGGCCGCCGGGGCCGTCGCGACGCTCGCCTCCTTCGGCGTGGTCGCCCGCAATCTCTTCGCGCCCGGGCCGGCCCTCGAGCGGCAGGCGGAGCGGATGCTGGCGGGCCAGCTCGTGAATCCCGGGGAGCTCAACAACCTCGCCTGGCAGATCGCCACGGCGAAGGCGCCGTCGGCGCGCGCGCTGGAGCTGGCCGAGCGCCTCGCGGAGCTGGCCGTGCAGGTCACGCGTGGGCAGGAGCCGACGCTGCTCGACACGCTCGCCGAGGTCTACTTCGCGCGGGGCCGCACGGACGACGCCTTGCACGTGATCGACCGGGCGATCGCACTGGCGCCCGGCGAGCTCTACTACGAAGAGCAGCGCCGGCGTTTCACCGGCGAGCGCGCGGCGGGCGACCGCCCGGAGCCGCCGGCGGAGGAGCCGCCGGAGCGACCCGAGCAGGGGGAGGAGGAGCGCGGCGAGCCGGATTTCGACCAGGCGCCGCCGAGCAGGATCCCGCTCCCGCCGGGCGACGAGATCACGGTGTGATCGTCTCGCCGTCCTCCGCGATGTGCACCGGCCCGCGGAAGCTCTCTTCGACGACGTCCTCGTACTGGTAGTGAAAGGCGGGCGGAGGACGCAGGCGCGCGAGCAGCACGCCGCGCACGCGCGCGCGCGTCGCCAGCGCGCCGACGGCCTCGAGCGCGAGGTGCAGCCTCGCCTCCTCGCGCAGCGTCGCGACGTCGGCGCCCGCGGCCGCCGCCTGGTCGAGGGACCCGATGTAGACCGCCTCGGTCGCGAGCAACTCGGCCTCGTCCGCCGCGCGCAGCAGGGCGGCCTCGTCCCAGCTCGCGCCCGCGAAGGCAAACGCACGCCCGCCGTCGACGAGCCGGTAGGCCAGGGCGGGAAGGGGACCGCCCGCGAGGGCGAAGGCGTGCACGCGCAGCGCGCCGAGCGCAATCTCCTCGCCGCCCGCGAGCTCGTGGGCCTCGATGCGCCCGCCCTGCGGCGCGAGCGCGAAGCTGCGCGCCTGCGCCTCCGCGCCCGGTCGCTGAGCGCGCTCCAGGTTCTCCACGAGCGCGCGCGTGCCGCTCGGGCCATAGACGGCGAGCGGTGCCTGCGCGCCGTCGAGCCAGCCGTTCACGAACAGCTCGTCGAGGCCCGCGGTGTTCTCGGGCAGGAGGCTCGACAGGAACACGGCGCGCGCCTGTCGCACCGGCACGACGGCGCGGCGCAGGCCGTCCGCGACGCCGCGCCCCGCGTCGAACAGCACGAGATCGGCGCCGCGGCCCGCCAGCAGCGCGGGGCCGCCGCGCTGTGGATTCTCGAAGGTGCCGCCGCTCCCGACCACGACGATCGAGAACGCCTCCGGCGCGATCTCCTCGAGCGGCGCGACCGCCCCCGCTGCGCGCTCGAAGTGCTTCGACAGGAAGGCGAGCGCCCAGATGCCCACCAGCAGCACGAGCATGGCGAGCAGCACGCCGAGGCGCGTGTCGGTGCTCACGCGAACACCACCGTCTTGTTGTCGTAGACGGCGATGCGGTCCTCGACGTGACAGCGCACGGCGTGGGCGAGCACGGTGCGCTCGAGATCGCGGCCCTTGCGCACGAGGTCGTGCACCGAGTCGCGATGCGAACAGGCCACCACGCCCTGATGGATGATGGGCCCCTCGTCGAGATCGGTGGTCGCGTAGTGCGCCGTCGCGCCCACGAGCTTCACGCCGCGCTCGAAGGCCTGGTGGTAGGGCCGGCCGCCCATGAAGGCGGGCAGGAACGAGTGGTGGATGTTGATCACCCGGCACGGCAGCGCCGCGAGCAGCTCGCCCGACAGCACCTGCATGTACCGCGCGAGCACCACGAGGTCGATGCGCGCCTCGCGCAGCAGCGCGAGCTCGCGCTCCTCCTGCGCGCGCTTGTTCTCACGCGTGATCGCGAACACCTCGAAACGGATGCCGAACTGCGCGGCGATCGGCCGCAGGTCGTCGTGGTTCGACACGATCAGCGGGATCTCGCAGTCGAGCTCGCCGGCGCGGTGGCGCAGCAGGAGGTCCCACAGGCAGTGGTCGTACTTGGAGACGAACAGCGCGAGGCGCTTGCGCTCGCCAGCCCAGGCGATCTGCCAGGTCATGGCGAAGCGCTGGGCGACTTCGCCGAGCGCGCGCTCCAGGGTGAGGCGGTCGGTGATCAGCTCGGCCGCGTCGAAGCGGATGCGCTGGAAGAACTTCTGGGCCACCGGATCGGTGTGCTGGTCGGAGTCGAGGATGTTCGCCCCGTGGCCGTGCAGCAGCTGGGCGAGCGCGGCCACGATGCCGCGGCGGTCGGGGCAGGTGACCAGCACGGTGGCGGTGGCGGGCGACGCGGCAGCGGACATGGGCGGCGCAAGATAGGCGCCGACCTGCGAGTTTTCTCTAGCCCGACGCTCCGCGCTCCGATAGGTTGGAAAGAGAGGGGGCCTAACTCAGCTCCCGAGTCGCGCTGCGGCGCGTGCTGCAGCGGGGCGCCCCGTGGACGTCTGGTACGGCGCCTAACGGATGCGGGTGGACGGGCCATCTGGAACTCGTCCGAACACCCTCTACGCCGAGAAGGAGGTGATCAATTGGACCAACGTAGTACTACGGCGAGTGAGGTGGTGGCGTCCTGACGCCATCTTCGCCGAAGAGATTTTCTTCTTCTCGGTGACTGTCGGGACGTCGTCCCAGGCCACCGCCCCGGAAGCGCGGACGCCGTAGCCGCACCAGGGAACGCGCCTCGGAGCGCGAACCCGCTTCCGGGGTTTCTCTTTTCTGGCGACGGCACGCGCATCGCGCGCCTCGCCCCGGCGCTCGCGGCTTAGAATGCGCGCCCCAACACCGGGAGTCGCGCGTGCGCCGATCGCTCTTCGCTTCGATTTTCGTCGCGCTCGCCGGGGCCGCGCTCGCGGCGCCGCCCGAGCAGAACCTCGCGGCCGCGATCCGGCTCGAGACGATCTCGCACGACGATCCCGCGGAGTTCCGCGCGGCGCCGTTCCTCGCGCTGCACCGCCTGCTGGAGACGACCTATCCCCAAGCGCACGCGAAGCTCGCGCGCGAGGTCGTGTCCGACTACAGCCTGCTCTATACGTGGCGCGGAAGCGATCCCACGCTCGCTGCCATGCTGTTGACGGCGCACCTCGACGTGGTGCCGGTGACGGCGGAGGCGCTGCCCGACTGGACGCACCCTCCGTTCGCGGGCGAAGTGGCCGACGGCTTCGTGTGGGGCCGCGGCACGCTCGACGACAAGGGCAGCCTGATCGCGATCTTCGAGGCGGTCGAGCAACTCGTCGCGTCGGGCTTCGCGCCGAAGCGCACGATCCTGCTCGCCCTCGGGCACGACGAGGAAGTGGGCGGCGACCGTGGCGCCGCCGCGATCACCGAGCTTCTGCGCAGGCGCGGCGTGCGGCTCTGGCTCAGCCTCGACGAGGGGCTCGCCGTCGTGAGCGGCACGGGCGGCATCACCGGCTCGGCCGCGCTGATCGGCATCGCCGAGAAGGGCTTCCTCACGCTCGAGCTCACGGCGCGCGAACAGGGCGGACACTCGAGCACGCCGCCGCCTCAGTCGGCGATCGGCCGGCTCGCGCTCGCCATCCGGCGCCTCGAGGAGAATCCGCTGCCGGCTCGCGTCGACGGCGTCGCCGCGCAGATGTTCGACGCCCTCGCAGCGCTGCTGCCGATCGAGCGGCGGCTCGCGATCCAGTACCGCAGCTGGCTCGGCCCCGTGCTCGAGTGGTTCCTGGCGCGCGATCCCGCGACCAACGCGCTGATTCGCACCACCACCGCCGTGACGATGGTGCGCGGCGGCGTGAAGGAGAACGTGCTGCCGCAATCCGCGACGGCGACGGTGAACTTCCGCCTGCTGCCGGGCGACAGCGTGGACGAGGTGATCGCCCAGGTGCGGCAGATCGTCGCTGACGACGGCATCGAGATCGCGACGCGCACCGCGAACGAGGCGTCGCAGGTGGCGCCGACGGACGGGCCGCAGTTCGAGGCGATGCGCGCGGCGCTGCAGGAGGTCGACCCGGGGCTCCCGATCGCGCCGGCGCTCGTGCTCGGCGGCACGGACACCAAGTGGTACGGCGAGATCGCCGACGCCAGCTACCGCTTCGTGCCGTTCCATCTCGACGCGAGCGATCTGCGACGCGCGCACGGCACGGACGAGCGGATCGCGGTGCAGAACCTCGGCTGGGGCGTGCGCTTCTACGGCGCGCTGCTCCGACACGCCGCAGGCGACGCCGCGAAGTAGCCACTAGCCGCGAGCGGAGCGCGCAGCCTCGACCCGCCGATCCCTCAGTCGGTCCGCGCGTGCCAGAGCTCGGCCACGCTCGGGTCGGCTGGCGCCTCGCTCACCAGCTCGGGGGGCAGCAGGCGCGCGGCCTCGCCGAACATCGCCGCGGCCTCCTGTTCGCGGTGCGCGCCGTACAGCGCGCTGGCGGCCTGGAGCAGCAGCCCGGCCCGCGCGGCGTCGCCTCGCGCGATGCGGGTCGCGAACTCCGCCCACGGCACGCCGACGAAGGGCGCCTCGACGACACCTGAATGCGTGCGCGCGGACGCGAACTCGAGCACCGGCGCGGCGTCGCTCTCGACCGGGCCCTCGCCGAGCCAGCGCGCGTCGAGCGGGCCGACGTAGAGGGCGCGCAGGCCGTCGGCGCTCGCCATCCAGCGGTCCGCCGCGCCCGGCAGCGCGCGCACCGGCAGGGGCAGGGCGCCATTCGCGCCGCCGCACAGCGCGACGATTGGGTGCGCTCCGTAGAAGTCGCCGCGATACACCGCGCCCGCCGGGAAGACGCGCGCGAACGAGCGCGCGACGAGCAGGAAGTCGGCGGACGTGAGCTGGTAGAGCGGGAGCCATTGGCAGAAGACGCCGCCGTCCGCGAGCCGGGCGCCGACGTGCGCGAAGTGCTCCACCGAGAAGATGCTGCCGCTGCCGGCGTGCCAGGGCACGAACAGGTCGCCCACCACCACGTCGTAGCGTTCGCGGGTCGCGCGCACGAAGCTGCGCGCGTCGTCCAGCGCGACGCGCGTGCGCGCGTCTTCGTAGACGCCGCGATTCTCCACCCCGAACCAAGCGCGCGCCGCGCGGGCGACGCCCGGCGCGATCTCCACCAGCGCGATCGACTCCACGCCGTGGGCGAGCGCCGCGCTCGCCGAGCTGCCCGTCGCGCTGCCGAGGAAGAGCACGCGCCGCGGCCGGGCGTGGAGCAGCAGCGGCAGGTGACCTTGCCGTTCCTGGCGCATGCGATCGCGCGAGCCGCCGAGCAGGTAGTGGTTGTCGAGCTGGAGGGCGAGGCCCTCCGGGCCCTCGTAGACGGCGACGAGACCCGCGGAGCTCTCCTCGACGGCGACCACCGCGAGGCCGGGCGGGACGCGCAGCGCGGGCTGCGCGTAGGGCCGGGCGATCACGAGCAGCCCCAGCGCGAGGATCGCGGCGTAGAGCGCGAAGCGCGGTGCAAGCGCGCGCCCGAGCGGCCGCAGCGAGCCGAGCACGTAGAGCGCACCGACGCCTGCGATCGCGCCCCACAGGCCGAGCAGCGGGATCAGGGCCAGCGGGGCGAGCACCGCTCCGGCGAGCGCGCCGGCCGCGTTCCAGGCGAGCAGGCGCGCCGTGGCGGACGCCGCGCTGCGGCCGTCGCGCGCTGCGAAGCGCGCAGCCGTGGCGAGCAGGCTCGGGAACACGCACGCGGCGGGCAGCAGCACCGGCGCCATCGTCGCCGCCGCGAGCACCGACAGGTCGGTGAGATACGCCGGCCACGGAGCGCCCACCACGAAGCTGGCGAGGCCGCCCGTAGCGGCGACGAAGGCGCTCGGGAACACGACGAACGCGCAGCCTGCGAGCGCCAGCGACACGCCGAGCGCGCGCTGGGGCTGCGCGCGGCGCGACAGCGTGTAGCTGAAGAGTGCGCCGAGGCCGATGCAGGCGAGGGCGACCACCAGCACCGCGCCGAACGCGTAGCTGGACTGGTTCGTCACGCGGCCCAGCGCCTGGGCGAAGAGGCTCTGCGCCGCGAAGCTGCCGAAGCCGGACAGCGCCGCGAGGCGCAGCAGGAGCGCGGGCGGCGGCGGAGGCGCCGCGGCCACGGCGCCGTCGTCGGATTCGGCGAGCGCGAGCGGGGCCACGCGGCCCAAGCCCAGGGAGGCAGCGCCGGCGACGGCGCCGGCCGCCGCGAGCAGCCCCACGCCTGCGGCGCGCGTGCCCGCGAGGCCGGCGTGCGGGGCCAGGGAGAAGGTGGCGAGCGCGGCGCCCAGCGCGCTCGCGAGCGCGCCCAGCGCGTAGAGCCCGACGCCGGTGGCCCCCAGCGTGCGCGCGCCGCCGAGCGTCGCCGCGAACAACGCCGGCACGAGCGCGCCGAGCGCGAGCGCCGCCGGCAGCGTGGCGACCAGCGCAGCGCACCCGCGCGCGACGGCGAGCAGAGGCGGCCACGCGACGAGCGCGTCGTACTGTGCGTCGAGAGCGCGCGTCGCGAGCGCGAGCGCGAGCGGCGTCGCCAGCGCGCCGAGCGCGGCGGCGAGCGCGAGCGCGCCGAACGCGCGCAGCGGATTCGCCGCGCGCTGCGCCACGCGCTCGCCGAGGCGCGCGCCGCCCGCCTGCCCGATCACGAGCGCCGCCAGCGTCGCGGAGATCGCCGCACCCGCACCGCCCAGCGCGAGGCGCAGCTCGCGCTGCCAGAGCGTCTGCACGACGAGCGCGCCGACGCCCGCGACGGCGACCAGAGTCGCGGCGAGCGGCAGCGGGAGCCGTCCGCCTCTGGGCCGCGCTTCGATCACGCGCGGCCGCTCCGCGCGGCGAGCGCCGCCTCCGCGAGCGCGATGTCCGCCGGCACGTCCACGGGCACGCTGCGCCACCCTTCGATCGCCGCGCAGCGGATGCGATGCCCGTGCTCCAGCGCGCGCAGCTGCTCGAGCCGCTCCGCGCGCTCGAGGGGCGTCTGCGGGAGCTTCACGTAGGCCAGCAGGAACTCGCGCCGGTAGGCGTAGAGGCCCGCGTGCTGCCAGAGCCGCGCCGCGCCGCCCGGCGCCTCGCTCGCCGGCACGGCGCGAAACGGAATCGACGCGCGCGAGAAGTAGAGCGCGTTCCCCGCGCGATCGACCACCGCCTTCACGCGGTTCGGATCGTCGGCTGCGGCCGGCTCGATGCGGTGCACCGCGGTGGCCATCGCGCACTCGGGCGCCGCCGCCAGCGCGTCCACCACCGCGTCGATCACGAAGCCCGCGATCAGGGGCTCGTCGCCCTGCACGTTCACGACGATCGCGTCCGTGAGCCCCGCCGCGACCTCCGCGACGCGATCCGTCCCGGTCGGGTGCGCGGGCGAAGTCATTGCGGCGCGCGCGCCGAAGCCGGCGCAAGCGGCCGCGATGCGCGCGTCGTCGGTCGCGACGATCACCTCGCGCAGCCGCTTCGACTCGCGCGCTCCCTCGATCACGCGCTGCAGCATCGGCTTGCCGGCCACGAGCGCGAGTGGCTTGCCCGGGAAGCGGCTCGCGTTCATGCGCGCAGGAATGATCCCGACGGCGTTCACGCGCGACACCTTAGTTCGCCTCGCGCGCTCTCCGCTCGCGCCGCGCTCCGCAGCGCGTACCGACGGCAAGCGTCGCGAACGCGCGCGTTCGCCGAGAGCGTCGCGTGTTACCGTGGCGCGCGTGAGCCCTGCTACGCCGCGCCGCGTGATCGCCGTCGCCTCGAACAAGGGCGGCGTGGGCAAGACGATGGTCGCCACGAACCTCGCGATCACGCTGCGCGCGCTCGACGAGGACCTGCCGATCCTGCTGATCACGCTCGACGACCAGTCCGCGACGGAGCGCATGTTCCGCATCGGCGAGCGGCCGGCCGGCGCGCGCACGCTGCGCGACGCGTTCGTTCAGCGCAGCTTCGCGGGCTGCATGGAGCTGGGCGAGTTCGGCGTGCACTTCGTGCCCGCGGCGGACGACCTCGAGGCGCTGAAGGTGCGCGCGGCGGAGCCGCTGAGCCTGAAGCGCATGCTCGACGCGAGCGGCTGGCAGGGGCTCGTCATCCTCGACACGAAGAGCGACCTCGAGGCGCTCACGCGCAGCGCGCTGGCCGCGTGCGATCTCGCGATCCTGCCCGTGGCCGACCGGACCTCGCTCGAGGAAGCGGGCCGCGCGTTCGAGCTGCTCGGCCAGCACGGCGGCCGGCGCGGGCGCGGGCGCGTGCTCTTCACGCTCGTCGATCGCCGCACCAAGCTCGACGCCGAGGGCAAGGATCTCTTCGAGCGGCTCGCCGAGAAGGCCGAGGCGCGCGGCTGGCCGCGCTTCACCACCTTCCTCTCGCGCAGCCCGCGCGTCGAGGCGCTGATCTCCGGCCGCAAGCGCCCGCGCTCGATCCTGCACGAGGCGCGCGGAACCCTGGTCCAGAAGCAGCTGCGCGAGCTGGCCGAGGAGGTGCGCAAGCTGCTCGCGCTCGGCGAGGAGCACGAGACCGTGGCGCAGCCCGCGGCCACCGAGTCCGATCGTCGCCAGGCGGCCCGCTCGCCCGCGAGCGCCCACCCGAGCCCGCCGCGTTCCCTCGCCACGGACCTGCGCAGCGCGCTGTTCCGTGGTCTGCGAGGACGCTGAGTGGCCGAGCGGCGCCGAGCCCCCGTTCGCCGTCGACGCGCGAAGCCGCGAAAGGCCGCCCGCGCTCGCCGCGCGTTCGACGCGGCCACGGGCCCGCTCTCCGGCATCACGGTGGTGGACCTCACGCGCATCCTCTCCGGGCCCTACTGCACGCTGATGCTGTGCAACCTCGGCGCGCGCGTGATCAAGGTCGAGCGCCCGGGCACGGGCGACGACGCCCGCGCGATCGGCCCGTTCACGCCGGCGGGCTCCGCCTACTTCGCGAGCGTGAACCACGGCAAGGAGTCGGTGGCCCTCGACCTCAAACGCCGCGCAGATCGCTCGGCCTTCGAGCGACTCGTGGACGAGGCCGACGTGCTGGTGGAGAACTTCCGCCCCGGCACGATGGAGAAGCTCCGCTACGGCTGGCGGAGCGCGCGACGCCGCTGGCCGCGCCTCGTCTACGTGAGCGTCTCCGGCTTCGGCGACAGCGGCCCGCTGCGCACGCGCCCGGCCTACGACATGGTCGTGCAGGCGATGGGTGGGATCATGAGCATCACCGGCGAGCCGGGCGGGAAGCCGACGCGCGTCGGCACCTCGATCGGCGACATCGCCGCGGGCATGTTCGCGGCGGCCGGCACGCTGGCCGCGCTCCATCAGCGCGAGCGCACCGGGCGCGGCGCGCGCGTCGACGTGGCGATGCTCGATGCCCAGGTCGCCCTGCTCGAGAACGCGATCGCCCGCTACGTGACGAGCGCCGAGGTCCCGGGCCCGATCGGCTCGCGCCATCCGTCGATCACGCCCTTCGGCGCCTTCGAGACCAAGCGCGGGCAAGTCGTGATCGCGGCGGGCAACGACGCCCTGTTCCGCAAGCTGTGCGACGTGCTCGGCCGAGCCGGCCTCGCGAGCGACCCCCGCTTCGCGACGAACGCCGAGCGCTGCGCGAACGAGCCGGCGCTGCGCGCGGAGATCGAGCGCGCGCTCGCGGGCGAGGACGCCGCGGCGTGGCTCGTGCGCTTCGAGGCCGCGGAGGTTCCGTGCGCGCCGGTGCAGAACGTCGCCGAGGTGCTCGCCCATCCGCAGACGCGCGCGCGCCGCATGGCGCTGCCCATCGACGCGCCGGAGTACGCGGGCATGCTCGTGGCGGGCAACCCGATCAAGCTGTCGACCATGCGCGAGCGCGAGCGCGCGAAGCGGCCGCCGGCGCTCGGCGCCGACGCGGGCTCGGTCCTCGCTCCGCCCAAGCGCGGCTGACGAGGATGCCGCCGGCGGCGTGGTCGCTCACGGCGCTCCAGACCGCGCTCGAGGCGGTGGCGATGATCGCCTTCGCGCTCTCGGGCGTGATCGCGGCGGGACGCAAGCAGCTGGACGCGGTGGGCGTGTGCGTGGTCGCCGCGCTCACGGCCTTCGGCGGCGGCACGCTGCGCGACGTGCTGCTCGACCGCCGGCCGTTCTTCTGGGTCGCGCACGCGGACTGGCTGTGGATCCTGCTCGCCGTCTCGCTCGCCGCGATGCTGTTCCTGCGCCAGCGGCACCTGCGCCTCACCGAGCGCGCGATCCTCTGGCCCGACGCCGTCGGGCTCGGTCTGTTCGCCGCGAGCGGCACGCAGATCGCGCTGGACGCGCAGATGCCGAGCCTCGTCGCCGTGGTGATGGGCATGATGACCTCGGCGTTTGGCGGTGCGCTGCGCGACATCGTGTGCAACGAGATCCCCTCGGCGTTCAGCGATCACCGCCCGTACGCGCTGTGCGCCTTCGCCGGCGGCTGGGTGGTCGTCGCCGCGGAGGAGCTCGGCGGCGGCGATCAGGCCGCGCTCGGCGCCGGCGCGCTGTGCGCCACGAGCTTGCGCGTTCTGGCGCTCGCCCTCGACTGGCGCCTGCCTGCCTGGCGCACCGGCGGCGGCGCATCGGGGTGAGGAGCGCGGCGACCTAGCGCGCGACGCGCCCGCCTTCGACCCGCCACACCTCGTCCGCGTCGCGCAGCGTGCCGAGGCGGTGTGCGATCACGAGCACCGCGCGGGTGCGCGCGGCTTCGCGGATCGCGGCGACGAGCTGCTGCTCCGTCTCCGGGTCGAGCGCGCTGGTGGGCTCGTCGAGGATCAAGAGCGACGCGTCGCGCACGAGGGCGCGTGCGATCGAGAGGCGCTGGCGCTGGCCCGCGCTGAGCGTTCCGCCCGCGCGGCCGAGCGGTGTCTCTAGCTGCGCAGGCAGCGCGCGCACGAAGTCCGCCGCCCCGGCCTGCGCGAGCGCGCGCCAGAGCTCGTCGTCGCTCGCGTCGGGCTTCGCGAGGCGCAGGTTCTCGGCGAGGGTCGCGTCGAACAGCTGCGTCTCCTGGAACACGAACGCGATCTGGCGGCGCAGCGCGGCCAGATCGAGCTGCTCGAGTGGGGCGCCGTCCCACGTGATGCACCCTGCGCTCGGCGCGAGGAAGCGCGGCAGGAGGTACGCGAGCGTCGTCTTGCCGGCGCCCGCCGGGCCCACCAGCGCCGTGATGCGCCCGGGGCGCAGCGCGAGCGTGACGTGCTCCAGAAGTCGCGTGCCGTTGGGCAGCGAGACGGAGACGTCTTCGAGCGCGAGCTCCCGCCGCAGCGGCGCGACGGGAGCACCGCCCGCGGCGTCGCCCTCGCCCGGCAGGTCCATCAGAACGAACACGCGCGCGAGGCCGGTCGCCGCGTCCTGAAGGCGCAGCCACAGCGCGCCCACGTCGAGGCACGCGAAGGCGAGCAAGCCGAAGTAGGCGAGCAGCAGCACGAAGTCGCCGGGCGAGAGGGCGCCGTCGATCACGAGGCCGCCCACGTAGAAGAAGGCGACGGCGGCGATCGCTGCGCCGGGCACGAGGCCCGCGACGAGCGCGCCCATGCCGAGCGCCATCTCGCCGCGATAGCTCGCAAAGGCGTCCCAGCTCGCGCGGTCGTAGCGCTCGCGCTGCTTCACGCCGGCTCCGAGCGCCTGCACCGCGAGCACGTTGTGCAGGCCCTCCTCGAGCGTCGCGGCGGCGCTGGCGCCGCTCGAGCGCGCGCGCTCCGCGCGGCGGCGCATGGCGGCCGCGAAGGGCAGCGAGCAGAGGAACGACGTGGCCAGCAGCGCGGCGCCGAGCTGCGCGAGCAGCGGGTGTGCGCCGAAGCTGGCGGTCATCGCGAGCACGACCGCCACGCCGAACAGCCCCGAGGTGATCGGCGTGAGCGCGATGCGGTAGACGGCGTGGGTGAGCGCGGGCGTGTCGTAGAGCGTGCGGAACAGCGCGTCGCCGATGCTGGCGTCGTCGAAGGCGCGCAGCGGCAGGCGCTCGAGGCGCGCGAACAGCGCGCTGCGGTAGTGGTGGTTCAGGCGCTGCGTGAGGCGCAGCGTGTAGAGCGAGTCGGCGAGGCCGAGCAGGCCGCTCGCGAAACTGCCGCCCTCGTTCGCCTCGTTCTCCGTGCGCGACGCGCGGTCGAAGCCGCCGGCGAGCTGCGAGTCCGCCTGGCTGCGCTCCGTCGCGCTCATCCCGACGGCGCCGATCAGGATCGCGAGCCCGAGCTGGAACAGCACGCAGCCGAGCAGCATGTCCTCTCGCGAGCCGGCGAAAGGGGCGAACAGGGCGTCGACGAGCGCGGGATGCGGCAACGGCTGCGCGCCGAGGGGAATGCCCTCGATCACGTGGTCCACCATCAGCTTCACCGGCCAGGGCAGGAGCAGCAGCGGCAGCATGGCCGTGAGCATCAGCACGGCCTTGAGGAAGAGCGCCCCCTTCGCGGGCGCCACGTAGCCGAAGGCTCGGCCGAAGAGCCGAAGCGTGCCGAGCAAGCCGCTCACAGGTCGCTCCGCGCGGCTTGGGTTGGCGCGCTCCACGCGTCGTGCGCGACGGAGCGCGCATACGGGCCGCCTCGCGCGAGCAGCTCCTCGTGCGTGCCCTGCTCGACGATGCGCCCGCCCGAGAGCACGAGGATCTTCGTCGCGTGGCGCACGGTCGCGAGCCGGTGCGTCACCAGGAAGACCAGCCGGCCGCGCGCCCAGACGCGCAGGTTCTCGAGCACGCGCCGCTCGGTGTCGCCGTCGAGCGACGCGGTGGGCTCGTCGAGGAACAGCACCTGCGGCTGCTTGGCGAGCGCGCGCGCCAGGGAGATGCGCTGGCGCTGCCCCGTGGAGAGCTTTGCGCCGCGCTCGCCGAGCGGCGTCGCGTAGCCGAGCGGCAGCCGCGCGACGAACTCGTCGGCGCAGGCGATGCGGGCCGCCTCGCGCACCGCCTCGTCGCTCGTGCCGGGCGCCGCGTAGCGGATGTTCTCCGCCACCGTCGCGTTGAAGAGCAGGTTCTCCTGCAGCGCGATCGCGGTGGCGGCGTGCCAGCTCGCCAGCGTGAACGAGCGCAGGTCGGCGCCGTCGATCGCGATGCGGCCGGCCTGGGGATCGGCGAGCCGCAGCGCCAGCGACATCAGCGTGCTCTTGCCCGCGCCGGTCGCGCCGACGACCGCGACCACGCTGCCGGCGGGCGCGTCGAAGCTCACGTCCTCGAGCACGGGTCGGTCCGGCGCGTACGCGAAGCGCACGCCCTCGAAGCGCAGGCCGCCCAGCAGCGAGCCGAACGCGCGCGCGTCCGGGGCGTCCTTCACCTCCGGCTCGAGGTCCAGCAGCTCGAACACGCGGTCGAGCCCGATCGCGACGTCCTGCGCCCGCCCGAGCGTGCGCAGGAGCTGGCGCAGCGAGGACGCGCCGTCGCCGAAGCGCAGCTTCGCGTAGTTGAAGGTGGCGAGCGTGAAGACCGCGAGGCCGAGCGAGCCGAGGCCGATCGCGTCGAAGCCGGGGATCGGGGCGGACTCGAGCGTGCGCAGCGCGAGCCAGGCGCCCGCGGCCACCAGCGCGAGCGAACTCGCCCAGAACAGCGAGACCGAGAACTCGACGAACAGGCCGCGCGCGGCGTAAGCGGCGTCGAAGGCGCCGCGGCTCGCGGTCTCGAAGCGCGCCAGCTCGAAAGGCTCGGCGCCGTAGGCCTTCAGCACGCGGATGCCGCCGAGCGTCTCCTGAACGCGCGAGGTGAGCGCGCTCTGCGCTTCGCGCGCCGCGCGGAAGCGAATCCGCAGCGGGCGCGAGAAGCGGCCGCCCAGCCAGAGCATGAGCGGCGCGAGCGCAAGCAGCAGGGCGGCGAGCTGCCACGAGAACAGCGCGGAGAGCCCCACGGCGAACAGGAAGCGCGCGACGCCCGCCGCCGGGACGAGCAGCAGCAGCTCCACGAGCTGCGTCGCCATCGCGCTGTCCTGGAGCGCGCGATAGAGCGCGTCGCCGATGCGCTGGCGCGCGTGGAAGCGCAGCGAGAGCTGCTGGAGGCGCTCGACCAGCCGCACGCGCAGCAGCTGGTTCACGCGCTGGAGGATCCAGACCTGGTAGTAGTAGAGCGACAGCACGAGCGGCGCGATCGCCACGAGCCCCACGGCGCCGATCCACACCGCGCGCAGTAGGATCGTCCGTCGCTGCTCGGGCGAGGGCACCGCCTCGACCGGCAGGCGCAGTAGCTCGGCGGCGAGCGGCGAGAGCGGGGCGCCCTCGAGCGCGCGCGTCCAGACCAGGTCGAACAGGAACGCGCCGACCGGGAAGAAGAGCAGGGCGATGCCGCCGTAGCCCGTGCCCAGCAGCAGCAGGTGGCGGCGCACGGGCGCGAGCAGCTGGACGCAGCGCTGCGCGAGCCGTGCGACCTCGTGTGCGCCGAAAGCGTGCGGAGCGCTGGGCGCTGCGTGCGGTTCCGGGGGTGCGGCGGCGGCGGACACGCGACTCCGTAGCTGGACTGCCGAGTGTAGTCGCGCCGCGCGGCGCGGCGCGCGAGCGAGCGCGAGAAAGAAGCCCGGCGCGCGGCGCGCGCAGGCGTCATCTTCGCTTCACTCGTGGCGCGGCGCGGCCGATCCGCTCCCGCGGCGCTGGAGGGCACCCATGCGAAGCATCGAGCTGCGCGGCACGCACGCGGCGATGGGCGAGGCCTTCGGCGAGGCGTTTCGCGGCGAGATCGCGCGACTCTACGCGCTGCGGCTCGACAACGCGCTGCGCCAGGCGACCCAGTTTGGCGGGCGTTCCGTCCGCGAGGACGACCTGCTGCGGCTCGCGCGCGCCTGTCTCGTCGCCAGCGAGCGCTTCGACCCGCGCGGCACCGCGGAGCTGCGTGGCATCGCGCGCGGGGCGCGACTCAGCGCGGAGCAGACGCTCGCCATGAACGGCCTCACCGACCTGCGCGACGCGCTCGCCTGGGGCGACCTCGACGAGGTCGGCGCCGAAGGCTGCACCGCCGTGATCGTCCAGCGCGACGCGTCCAGCGACGGTCGCCCGCGCCTCGCCCAGAGCTGGGATCTGGCCAGCGACAACGCGCCCTTCGTCGTGTTCGTCCGGCGGCAGCCGGCGGAGGGGCCGCAGACCCTCTCGGTCACCACCGTCGGTTGCCAGTCGCTGATGAGTCTCAACGAGCACGGCCTCGCGCTGGGCACGACGAATCTGCGCACGCGCGACGCGGGCGTCGGCGTGCCGTACCTCGGCTTGATCCACCGCGCGCTCGAGGAGCGCAGCGCGGCGGAAGCTGCGCGCGTGATCGCCGCGGCCCCGCGCGCCGGCGCGCACAGCTATCTCGCCGTCGACCGCGCCGGCGCGGCGGCCGTCGTGGAGTGCACGGGCAAGCTCTCCCACACGTTCGTCGTGGAGCGCGGCACGCACGTGCACACGAACCACTGCCAGGTCCCCGCGCACGCTGCCCTTGAGGCGGACACGCCGCGCAAGTCCTCCGAGGCGCGCCTCGCGCGCATGCGCGAGCTGCTGGCAGCGCGCGCCGGGCGGGTCGACGCCGCGTTCCTGCGCGACTGCTACGCCGATCGGGCGGGCGGCGCGCTCGCGATCTGCCGCCGGGACTTCGACGGCATCAGCACGAACGCCGCCAGCGTGATCACGCCGGAGACCGGCGAGTTGTGGGGATGCGCGGGCGTGCCCGACGCGCCGGAGAAGTGGGAGCGACTGGCGTAAGGAGCGAAGCCGGGTGCCCGCGCGGGTCAGCGCAGCGGCGCCTCGTAGACGGCCGACTGGCCCTCGCTCTCGGCGACCTCGACCGCGAGCGCGTCGGCGGCGAGGCCCGGGAACGCACGCGCGAGCTCGCGCCAGAGGTGCTGCGCCAGGCACTCGACGGTGACGTTCGGGATGGGGAGCCGCAGCGCGTCGCCCGCCGGGATGCGATAGCCGCGGCCGGCGACGCGCACTTCGAGCTCGCCCCCACGCGCCTCGATCGCGACGCGCGCGCTCGCTTCCGGCAGGAGCACGCGCTCGTCGAGGGCCGCGCACAGTCGCCGCACCTCGTCCTTCACGACGCGCGCCTCGACGAGCATTCCATCGGCGCCGAGCTGCGCGCCCGTCAGCGTGACGCCGACGCGGTAGTTGTGGCCGTGCAGCCGCTCCGCGCTGCCGTCCGCGAACCAGGTGAAGTGAGCGGCCGCGAACTTGAAGTCGGGCTTCGCGAGGCGCAGGGTGAGGCGGGTCGGCTCAGGCACCCGCGAACTCTAGGGTGTTCTGTCCCGCATTGGTCTGAACAACTCAGCTCTGATCATCGCGTGC
>CAYWRY010000067.1:0-20699 GCA_964460485.1 uncultured Spirochaetales bacterium | reverse complement strand
GCTAGCGCCGCCCCTCGAACACCGCTTCCGACACGAAGTCCGCCGCCTTGTGCAGGTCGATCTCGCGCTTCTCTCCGCTGCCGCGGAAGAACACTTCGAGCTTCCCGTTCGCGAGGCCCTTCGGGCCGACGGTGACGCGCACGGGGATCCCGATCAGCTCGGCATCCTTGAACTTCACGCCGGGCCGCTCGTCGCGATCGTCGAGCAGCGTGTCGACGCCGAGCTTCACGAGCGCCTCGTAGAGCCGCTCGCCCGCTTCCTGCGTCGCCACCTCCTTCGGGTTCACGACGGTGACGACGACCTCGTACGGAGCGACGTTCACCGGCCACTTGATGCCGTTCGCGTCGTTGCAGCGCTCTGCGATCGCCGCGAGCAAGCGCCCCACGCCGATCCCGTAGCAGCCCATGATGACCGGCACGTTCTTGCCGTCCTCGGCCTGCACGCTGGCGCCCAGCGTCTCGCTGTACCTGGTGCCGAGCTTGAAGATGTGGCCGACCTCGACGGTCTTGCGCACCGCCAGCTTGCTCTCGCACATCGGGCAGGCTTCGCCCTCGGAGACGAGCCGCAGGTCGAGCCATTCCGCCACCGCGACGTCGCGCGCGATGTCGACGTTGCACAGGTGGAAGTCGTCCGCGTTGGCGCCGGTCGTCATGCCGCGGCGTCCCCGCAGCGCCGCATCCGCGATCACGCGCAGCCCGGAGACACCCACCGCGCCGAGGCTGCCCGCGCTCGCGCCGAGCGCAGCGCGGATCTCGCCGGCATGGGCAGGCCGCAGCTCGCGCGCGCCGGTGCCGTCGAGCAGCTTCTGGAGCACGAGCTGGTGGTCGCCGCGCAGCAGCACGAGCGTGGCCGCGCCGTCGAGCACGTAGACGAGCGTCTTGATCTGCCGCTCCGCCGGCGCGCCACCGGGCATGCGCGCGAGATCCTCGATCGTGCGCACGCCAGGCGTGGGGAACTTCTCGGGCGCGGGCACGCTCGCAGGATCCGCGATCTCGGGCAGGAGCGAGGTCGCCTTCTCCACGTTCGCCGCGTAGCCGCACGCGCCGCAGGCCGCGACCCAGTCCTCGCCCGCGTCCGTCTCCACCATGAACTCGACGGACTCGCTGCCGCCCATCGCTCCCGAGGACGCCTGTACCGCGATCGTCTCGATGCCGCAGCGCTCGAAGGCCTTGCGGTAGGCGTCGAAGTGGTTCTGGAACGAGCGATCGAGGCCCGCCTGATCCTTGTCGAACGAGTACGAGTCCTTCATCACGAACTCGCGCACCCGTAACAGGCCCGACTTCGGGCGCTCTTCGTCGCGGAACTTCGTCTGGAACTGGAACCACGTCTGGGGCAGCTGGCGATACGAGCGCAGCTCCTTCGCGATCGTGGTGAACACCTCCTCGTGGGTCATGCCGAGGCAAAGCGCGGCGCCGTGGCGGTCCTCGAGCCGGAACATGGTGGCGTCGATCGCTTCCCAGCGGCCGGACTGTTTCCACAGCTCGGCGGGCTGGAGCGCGGGCAACGTGAACTCCTGCCCGCCGATCTTCTCCATCTCCTGGCGCAGGATCGCTTCGATCTTCTTGGCGACGCGGTGGCCGAGCGGGAGCAGGGAGTATGTGCCGGCCGCGAGCTGGCGGACGAAGCCGCCGCGCACGAGCAGCTTGTGGGAGATCGCCTCGGCGTCGGCGGGGTCGTCGCGAAGCGTCGGAATGAAGGCGGCGGTCCAGCGCACGGCGGGCTCCTCGAAGGGGGCAGAGAGCGCGAGAGCCTATCAGCCGGGGCGGAGGTGAACCTGCGTAGCGGGATCGAGGCGGCGCGAGTGGCGGGCGGGACCGGGGGTGCGCGACTCCGGCCCTTGGCGTGGAGGCGTGCGGCGTCGGTGGAGGAGCGCGCGGGACGTCGGGGCGTGCTTTCGCGCTCACGCCGCGCAGCCCGGCGCGGAGGTCTGCGGCGGGTCTGCTTCGGACCGGGCCTGCGCTGCGCCCCCCGGCCCCGCCCGCCACTCGCGCCGGCGCTGCTCGGTGTAACCCGACGCGATGGGCGGTGGAACCCGGGGAGCCGCGTGCGACTTGTTATTGGGAAGGCGAAGCTCGGGCGCCTTCGAGGCGCCCGAGCTTCGCGGCGCAGCATCGAAGACTCGCTGCGCCAAGACGAGCTGCGGCGGGGAGGCCGGGGCGAACTCGCGGCCGGGAGATCCCGGCTCTGCGCGCTCAGTCGAGCGGCGTGCCGTTCTCCGGGTCGCGGGCGAAGCGGTCGAAGGCGGCCATCAGCTTCTGCGTGAGGGGGCCGGCAGCACCGCGACCGATGCGGGCGCCGTCCAGCGTCGCGACCGGGACGACTTTCGCGCCACTGCCGGTGAGGAAGACCTCGTCGGCGGCGATCAGGTCGTAGCGGCCGAGCGTGCGCTCCTCGGCGGGCACGCCGAGCTGCGCGGCGAGCTCGATCACACTCGCGCGCGTGATGCCCTCGAGCGCGCCGTCGCTCGCGGGCGGCGTGAGCAGCCGTCCGCTGCGCACGGCGAACACGTTGGCGACGCTCGCCTCAGCGACGGCGCCGGCCGCGTTCAGCAGCAGCGCCTCGTCCGCGCCCTGCCGGCGCGCCTCCTGCTTCGCGAGCGCGTTGTTCAGGTAGTTGAGGGACTTCACGCGCGGGTCGCGCACGTCCGGGGCCGGCGAGCGGCGGCTCGACGTGATCATCGCGATGCCGCTGCGCAGCTTTTCCTCGGGGAAGAGACGGATCTTGTCCACGATGCAGGTGACGAAGGGCGCCCCGCAGTTGGTGGGGTCGACGCCCAGCTCGCCGACGCCGCGCGAGACGACGAGCCGCACGTAGGCGTCCTGCTCGCCCGTGGCGCGCACGTACTCGCCCGCGGTCGCGAGCGTGAGCGCGCGGATGGCGCCGCGGCCGCCGGGCAGCGCGAGCCCGATGCAGCGCGCGCCGGTCTCGAGCCGGTCCATGTGGCGCTCGCAGCGGAACAGCCGCCGGCCGTAGACGCGCATGCCCTCGAACACGCCGTCGCCGTAGAGGAAGCCGTGGTCGAGCACCGAGACTTTCGCGGCGGCGCCGTCCACGATGCGCCCGTCGATCCAGACCTTCATGACGCCCCTCCTTGCCGAGCATGGGAGCCGCGACGCCAGGCGGGATCGCGGCCCGCGTGGCGCAGCGAGATCAGGCGCGCGGCGTCCGCCGCCCGCCGTGCGACGGCGAACGCACCGAGCGCGTCGAGCCGCGCGCTGGGAGCGGCCACGGCGATCGCGCCGAGGAAGGCCGGCGGTTCCTGGGCGCCGAGCACCGGCGCCGCGACCACCGAGAGCCCCTCGATCCACTCGCCCAGGTTGAACGCGAAGCCATCGCTGCGCGCTCGCGCGATCGCCGCCGCGATCGCCGCCTGCGAGAGCTGGGTCGCGGGCGTGAACGCGACCGGCGGGTTGGCTTCCGGCGGGAAGCGCAGCGGGTCGAACGCCATGGCGAGACGTCCCACGGCAGTCGCTGCGATGGGCACGACCTGGCCGACCTTCGGGGCCGCGCGCAGGAAGCCCTGCCCTTCCGCCTTGTCGAGCACGACGAGCTCGCGCCCGCGCGGGGCGACGAGAAACACCGTCTCGCCGATCGCTGCGGCCTCGCACTCGAGCACGGGACGCGCGAGGGCAGCGAGCGGCTCCCGGTCGAGCGAGCCGATGCCCAGCGCGATCAGCGCGGGGCCCACGCGGTAGCGTCCGGCCGTCTCCTGTTCGGCGAAGCCCCGGCGCACGAGCGTCTTGAGCAGGCGATGAGCGCTCGATTTGGGGACGCCGAGCGCGTTCGCGATCTCGGTGACTCCGCGCGGCACGCCGGCGTCGTGGAGGTGTTCGAGCACGTCGATCGCCTTGTCGAGGCTTGTGAGCCCGTCCATCCTTGGCTCCGTTAGTTCTGATATTCGGAATATTCTCCCGAATAACAGAACAAACTACAGCCGCAGGGAGCCGGCGGGAAGAGAAATCTCGGCTTTCAACGAGGTTTTCGTCGGCTAGAGTGGCCCGCGCTGCCGTCGCCCCGCTGCAGCCCTCCCGTCGGCGCTTCCCGTGACAGACCCGAACCAGACGCCCACCGCAGCGAGGCAGAGCGTGGCCGACTTCGAGCGCATCGAGACCGGAGCGGAGCTGGAAGCGCTCGCTCGCGATCTGGCGCAGCAGAAGGTCATCGCGATCGATACGGAAGCGGACAGCTTCTACCACTACTTCGACAAGACCTGCCTGATCCAGATCGGCACCAAGCGCGGGATCTACCTGGTCGATCCGCTCGCCTTCGGCGGTCCGGAGGAGCTGGCACCGCTCGGCCCGGTGCTCGCGGCTCCCGAGGTGCGCAAGGTGTTCCACGCCGCGGAGTACGACCTGTTCGTGCTGCGCCGCGACTGCGGCTTCACGACCGCGAACCTGTTCGACACGATGGTGAGCGCGCAGCTGCTCGGCTACCCGGCGATCGGGCTCTCCGCGCTCGTCGAGCGCCACTTCGGGTTGAAGCTGCCGAAGGACGAGCAGCGCTCCGACTGGTCGGCGCGGCCGCTCACCGACAGTCAGCTCACCTACGCGGCCGCCGACGTCGCGCACCTAATCACTCTTGCCGAAAAGCTCGAGCGCGAGCTGAGGAAGGCCGAGCGCTACGAGTGGGCGCAGGAGGAGTTCGATGCGCTCACCCGACGCAGCTGGCCCGAGCGCTCCTTCGACAAGCTCGGCTACCTGCGCATCAAGGGCGCCCGCGCGATGACTCCCGAGGCCCTCGGCGTGCTGCGCGAGCTCTACCTTGTGCGCGACCGGCGCGCGCGAGAGATCGACCGCCCGCCGTTCAAGGTGCTCGCGAATCGCACGCTGCTCGAGATCGCCGAGATCCGGCCGACGACCGAGGCGCAGCTCGCCGCGGTGAAGGGTGTGACGGAGCTCGTGCTGCGACGGTTCGGCCGAGAAGTGCTCGCGGCCGTGGAACGCGGCGTCGAGAAGAAGCACGGTCCGATCCCCCGCCGCAGCGAGGGCGACCTGACGGTACGGCGGCGCGTGGACCGGCACGCCGAGCGCTACGTCGCCGCCCTGAAACGCTGGCGCGGGGCGCGCGCGAAGCAGCTCGCGCTCGATCCCGGCGTGCTCTTCCCGAACGCGACGCTCGAGGCGATCGCGAGCCAGCGCCCGTCGTCGCGCGACGAGCTCGCCGCGATCCCGGGCGTGAAGTCCTGGTTCGGGCGCTGCTTCGGCAGCGAAGTCCTGGCGGCGCTCGCCATGGAAGCCAGCCAGCAATAACCGGCCGGGGATCGGCTGCCGGTCCGAGCACGGCGCTCCCGTGGCGGCGCCAGAGCACCAAAGCACTGCGGCCCCCCGGAACCATTCCGGGGGGCCGCTTGACTCGGGGCTCGGAGATCTCTCAGACCTTGGCGGGTGCCGTTTCCGGGGGAGCGCCTTTCGGCGCCTCTGAGTCGTCTCCTTACGCTGACCTGCTGATTCGCGCGCCCGATGGAACCAGCCGATCAAGCCGAGTCACGAGCGATTTCTAGAGCAGGCGGCATGCCAACCGTTGCGGCCATACGCCGCTAGCGCGTAACCCCCTGATCTCCCGACGACTTCGCAGGGATGACCCAGCGGATAGGCAGCGCTGCCGAATGCAGCCTACGGATGCACCCATTCCCCGCGGATTCGGACGTGCAATGGCGAGACGTGTGAAGGGCGAGGCGCAGAGGCCGAGGGCCCGTGCGTGGCGCACCCGCAGCCGGTGGCTGCACTTTGGGGCACGGGCTGCGTGCCGGGCGTGGCAGTATCGGGCTTAACAGAGGTCACAGATGCGCCCGATTCGAGTCCGACCCGTCGTCCTGCTGCAATCGCTCGCGCTCTCCGCAGCTGCGTTCGCTCAGGCGCCCCAACCTGCTGCACCCGCTCCTGCACCCGCAGACGACCGCGAGTCGAGAAGCATCGAGGAGATCATCGTCACGGCCGAGCGCCGCGAGCAGAACCTTCAGGACGTCGCGCAGACGATCACGGCATTCCGGGCCGAGGACCTCGAGAAGGCGAACCTCGAGGACGCCTACGACCTCCAGCTCAAGGTTCCGGCGCTGGTCGCGACCGGCGGTCTCCCTGCGATCACCCTGCGCGGCCTCGGGCAAGACACGGACGTACTCGGCCCCGGCATCGACCCGGGCTTCCAGCTCCACATCAACGACATCTACGTGTCGCAGCTCGCGATCGCGCTGCTCGCCTTCAACGACCTCGAGCGCGTCGAGGTGCTGCCCGGGCCCCAGGGCACCCTGTTCGGTCGCAACTCGACCGGCGGCTCGATGAACCTCCACACCAAGCGCCCCGAGATGGAGTCGTGGGAGCTCTCGGGCGACTTCGGCTGGAGCCGCTACGAGAACTACCGGACGCGGCTCGTGGCGAACGTGCCGCTGATCGACGGAAAGCTGGCGGCTCGGCTCGCCTACCAGCGGGAGTGGCCGTCGAACTACTACGAGATCAGCGGCCAGAACGGCAACCGTCAGGAACTCTCGAACAACGCGCTCTCCGGCGGCCACGCCGTGCGCGGGTCGCTGCGCTGGGTGCCCAGCGACAGCGTCACGACCGACCTGATCCTCGCCTACTCGATCGACAAAGACGACGGCGGCACCTCGCGACCGTTGGGCCAGTACCCCACGTACTCGCCCGGCCAGAGCACGATCTTCTTCGGCGGCGTCAACATGGCGGGAGCGACCCCGCTTTCCGACGACGTGCGCGAGCTGCGCGCGAACCGCGACCAGAACCAGAAGTACGAGACGTTCTGGGGACAGTCGATCACGGAGATCCAGATCCCGAAGCACGTCGTGAAGCTGAACGCGAACTACCAGTACTGGGATTACGGCGTCGACGCGGACTACGACTCTTCGGACGTGGACGGCGAGCGACTCGTGCTGCTCGACCGGCACAAGACCTGGACCGGCGAGGCGACGATTCGCTCCGACTACGACGCGAGCTTCGACTGGCTGTTCGGCGTGAACTACCAGAACGACGAGGCGCCGCGGACGATCGTTCCGATCTGGAATTATCAGGCAGCCGCCGAGCTCTCGAACTTCGCGGTGTTCGACGGATTCAATTTCTCCGCACTCTCGCCCGAGCTGGCGGGCCGTATGTGCACGGGCCCATGCATCTTCCAGCCGGGCGACACGGACCACCCATACATCCTCCTCAGGTCGGACGTCGACACGGAGACGGTCGGCGTGTTCGCCGACGGCGGCGTCGACATCACCGACCAGATCCGCTTCCAGGCGGGCATCCGGTACAGCTGGACGTCGCGCGAGATGCAGGACACGTCCCACCTCGACGTCCTGATCGAGCCCTACGATCTCGTCACCGATGGCTTCTGCCCGAGCGTGCTCGGCGTGCCGACGTTTTTTGGCTTCGACCTGTTCCCCAAGGAGAATTGCTTCGAGATCTTCGTGGCCCCGTTCGTCCTCCAGCCGCAGACGAACCCGTTCAGCCCCAACACGCTCGACGCGAGCAACGTCGCCTTCCTGCTCCCGCTGAAGGGCAACCGCGACCGCAACACCCTGAATGCAACGCCGGTGATCAAGGAGAAGACCTGGGACTCCGTCACCGGCCGAGCGCGGCTCGAGTGGCGGCCGGCCGAGGGCCATCTCTTCTACTTCGGCTACAGCCGCGGCGAGCGTCACGGCGGCTTCAACTTCGTGCCCTCGCAAGAAGCTTTCGACTCCGAGACGATCAACGCCTTCGAAATCGGCGCGAAGAACGCGCTGCTCGATGGGCGGCTGCTGCTCAACTCGACTGCCTTCTACTACGACTTCGAGAATCGCTTCATCGTCGAGACCATCAACAACGTGGTGACGACGGTGAACGCCCCAGCAGCCGATATCTACGGCATCGAGCTGCAGTTCATCTGGGTACCGACGGACGCCCTCCAGTTCGAAGGCAACATCGGCTGGCTGCACTCGGAATTCTCGAAGGACTTCTTCTCGCAGGACAACTCGTCGAGCACCTCGAACCCGACGAGCTTCTGCCCGACGAAGGTCTATCCCAACACGCCGGGCTCCGTGTTCGGTGGGCTGCCGGCAGTCGGCGACCGCCACGGCACCGGCCCGACCTGCGACGGTGCCCCGCCTCAGAACCTGAAGGGCAACGTGCTGCCGCGCGCGCCCGAATGGAGCGTCTCGCTGGGCGGCCAGTACGCGTTCGAGATGGCGGCGGGCACGCTCACGCCGCGCCTCGACTTCTCCTACCGGGGCGCGGTCTACTACCGGCAGTTCGAGAATCCTCTCGACAGGCAGGACGCCTACACGCGCACCGACCTGCGCCTGCGCTTCGACTTCGCCGACGCCCCCGTCTGGGTCGAGGTGTTCGGGCAGAATCTCGAGAATCGGAAAAAGGTGAAGACGCAGGTCTCGACGTACCTCAACCGGCCGCGCAACTACTGGTTCGCGACGCCGCTGAGCTACGGCGTGCGGGTCGGCTGGGACTTCACGGGAGGCAGCGCAGCGGAGCTGTGGCCCTTCTGAACCGTCGCGCGGCCGCTGCGCTCCTCGCGGGCGCGGCGGCCGCGCTCGGGCCCGGCTGTAGGCTCGCGCCGTCGCCAGCGCCGCGCGCCGCCACCGCCTCGGCGCCGGAGCGCGCGCCCGGCGCCTGCGCGTGGTTCGGCGACGCGCGCGGCGACACGCTCTACTTCGGCGTCTCGCCGTTTTGGCGGGCGATGCGCGACGCGGGCGGCGACCCGACCGCCGAGCGGCGGACGCCCGGTGCGCGCGAGCTCGGCCGCTTCGACCTCGCGCGCGAGCGGCCGCAGCCCGCGCTCGCGATCGGGCCCGCCGGCGCGCGCGGCGGCGTCTGGGACGTGCTCGCCCACCCGAACGGCTGGGTCTACTTCACGACGTTCTGGGAGCGCGGCGGCCGCGTCGATCCCGCGAGCGGCGCCGTCGAGTGGTTCCAGGATGCAGGCGACGGACTGAACGAGCTGGCGCTGCTCCCCGACGGCCGGGTGCTCGCGACCCGCTACGCGCGAGCCGGCGCCGGCGGCGCGGTGGTGGTGCTGAGCGAACGGGGCGACGTGGTCGCCGAGCATCCGCTCGCGTCGGACGCGGGCGTGGTCGCAGCGGCGAAGAGCATCGCCTACGACCCGGCGCGCGACTCTGCCTGGGTGAACACCGATCTCCTGCCCGCGAGCGGCGGGCCCGCGGCCCACGACGCGCGCGTGATCGCGCTCGCGGACGGCCGCGAGCTGGCGCGCTGGGCGTCTCCCGAGCTGCAGTTCGTCGCGTTCGCGGCCGACGGCGTCGGCTTCCTGGTGGAGCTGGCGGACGAGCGGCTGATGCTGCGCGTCGTCCCGCCCGACGCGCGAGCGCCGCTCCCCCTCGCCGGCCGCTTGATCGTGCTGGACGAGGCGTTTCCGGGCGCCCTCGACTTCGCGCAGGACCTGAAGCTCGCTCCGGATGGCAGCGCGATCGTCACGCGCTGGAGCGGCGTCGTACACGTCGCGTCGCCGAGCGGCGCGGTGCGCGCGCTCGCGCTCCCGAAGCTGGAGGGCGCGCTCTACTACACGGCCGTGCAGGCAGGCCGCGGAATCTGCGCGACGCGCTGCGCCGGGGTCGAGGTGATCTGCGCGCGTGCTCCGCGCTGAGCCTGGGCTCGGAGCTGCGGCGACGCGTTGAGCCCCTCGGCCCGCACGCCTAACGTCCTGCGCCATGTACGCAGAACGGCGCAGGCGATTCCTCGAGGCGATGGGCAAGGGCGCGGTCGCCATCGTGCAGGGCGCGCGGCTCGTGGCGCGCTCCAACGACACGGACTTCCCGTTCCGTCAGGACAGCGACTTCCACTACCTGACCGGCTTCGACCACCCGCACGCGGTGGCCGTGCTGCGCACCGACGGCGGCCCCGAGTACACGCTGTTCGTCGAGCCGCGCGACCGCGAGCGCGAGATCTGGAACGGCTACCGGCCAGGCATCGAGGGCGCGAAGAGCGACTTCGGCGCCAGCGAGGCGCATCCCATCGACGCTCTCGACGCGGAACTGCCGAAGCTGCTCGAGCACGCCGAACGCGTCTTCCACATGCTGGGCCGCGACCCGAAGCTCGACGCCAAGATCGCCGAGATCTTCGAGTCGCTGCGCAAGCGCTCCCGGCAGGGGCTGATCCCCGCCTCCGAGGTCGTCGACCCGCGCTCGGTGCTGCACGAGATGCGGATGGTGAAGGAGCCCGGCGAGGTGGAGATCCTGCGGCGCGCCTCCGCGATCACCGCGGAAGGCCACCGCGAAGCGGCGCGCCACGCCCATCAGGGCCGCTTCGAGTACGAGATCCAAGCGGTGCTCGAGTACGCCTTCCGGCGCCGCGGCTCCGCGGGTCCCGCCTACGGCAGCATCTGCGGCGGCGGGCGGAACGCGACGTGCCTGCACTACGTCGCGAACGCCGGGAAGCTCGAGAGCGGCTCGCTGCTGCTGGTCGACGCGGCCTGTGAGCTCGACGGCTACGCCTCGGACGTGACGCGCACGTACCCGATCGGCGGCGCCTTCAGCGGCGCGCAGCGCGCGGTCTACGAGGTGGTGCTGGCCGCGCAGCTCGCCGCGCTCGAAGTCGTGAAGCCCGGCGCGACGCTGCCCGAGGTGCACGCCGCGGCTGTGCGCAAGCTCACGGAGGGGATGGTCTCGCTCGGCCTGCTCGCGGGGAACGTGGACGACCTGATCAAGGACGAGTCCTACCGCCGCTACTACATGCACGGCACCTCGCACTGGCTCGGCCTCGACGTGCACGACGTGGGCGCCTACACGGTGGGCGGCAAGCCGCGCCCGCTCGCGCCCGGCATGTGCTTCACCGTCGAGCCCGGGCTCTACGTCGCGGCCGACGACGACAAGGCGCCCCGCGAGCTGCTCGGCATCGGCGTGAGAATCGAGGACGACGTGGTCGTCACCGTCGACGGCCACGAGAACCTGACCGCGCCGCTCGTGCCCAAGCATCCCGCCGACGTCGAAGCCTGGGTGCGCGACGTCGCCTGACTAGGGCAAGCTCGGGCGCCCCGGAGCCTCCGGCGTCGTGAAGTCGCGGCGGCGGACGTTCCAGCAAGCAGCCGAGCGCCGCGCAGCGGCGCAGGCCGCGCGCAGAGAGCCGAAGGCGAACGGAGTTCGGAAGGAAATGGCCGACATCGAGTCCCTGCTCAAGGAGAAGCGCGTCTTCAAGCCGCGGCCCGAGTTCGTGAGGCAGGCGAACTGGTCGCCGACGCTGGTGGCGGCGTATCGCAAGCTGGGCCAGAAGCCCGAGAAGTTCTGGGCGCAGATGGCGAGGGAGCACGTCTCCTGGTTCTCGCCCTGGAAGAAGGTCCTCGACTGGAAGCCGCCGTACGCAAAGTGGTTTGTCGGCGCGAAGACCAACGTCTCCTACAACTGCCTCGACCGGCACGTCGAGGGCAAGAACGCCTGGCGGCGCAACAAGGCGGCGATCCTGTGGGAGGGCGAGCCCGGCGACACGCGCACGATCACCTACGGCGAGCTGCACCGCGAAGTCTGCAAGTTCGCGAACGTTCTGAAGGCGCTGGGTGTCGCCAAGGGCGACCGCGTCGCGCTGTACATGCCGCTGATCCCCGAGCTCGCGATCGCGATGCTCGCCTGCACGCGCATCGGCGCGCCGCATTCGATCGTGTTCGGCGGCTTCAGCGCCGAAGCGCTGCGCGACCGCATCAACGACGCCGGCGCGCGCGTCGTCGTCACCGCCGACGGCGGTTTCCGCCGAGGCGCGCCGTTCGCGCTGAAGCCCGCCGTCGACGCCGCCTGCGCGGGCACCAACGTCGAGCACGTGGTGGTGGTGCGCCGCACCGGCGGCGAATGCGCCATGCACGCGGGCCGCGACCAATGGTGGCACGACGTGATGCAGGGAGCGTCCGCCCACTGCAAACCGGAGAAGCTCGACGCCGAGCACCCGCTCTTCATCCTCTACACGAGCGGCACGACGGGGAAGCCCAAAGGCATCCTGCACACGACGGGCGGCTATCTCACGCACGTGGCGACCACGGCGAAGGCGATCTTCGACCTGAAGGACGGCGACGTGTACTGGTGCACGGCCGACATCGGCTGGATCACCGGCCACAGCTACGTCGTGTACGGGCCGCTCGCGAACGGGGCGACCACCTTCATGTACGAGGGCGTGCCCACGCATCCCGCCCCCGACCGCTGGTGGGACATGGTCGAGCGCTGGCGCATTTCGATCCTCTACACCGCGCCCACCGCGATCCGTACCTTCATCCGCCTCGGCGACGAGCACCCGAACAAGCACGACCTCTCGTCGCTGCGCTTGTTGGGGACGGTCGGCGAGCCCATCAACCCCGAGGCGTGGATCTGGTACCACGAGGTGATCGGCAAGAAGCGCTGCCCGATCGTCGACACGTGGTGGCAGACGGAGACCGGCGGAATCATGATCACGCCGCTGCCCGCCGCGGTTCCCACCAAGCCCGGCTCGGGCACGCTGCCCTTCCCGGGCGTGCACGCGGCGATCCTCGACGAGGCGGGCCGCGAGGTGAAAGCGCCGAACGGCGGCTTCCTCGCCATCCAGAAGCCCTGGCCGGGCATGCTGCGCGGCATCTGGGGCGACCCGGAGCGCTACCGGGAGACTTATTGGGGGAAGTGGAAGAACGTCTACTTCCCGGGCGACGGCTCCCATCGCGACAAGGACGACTACTTCTGGATCATGGGGCGCATCGACGACGTGATGAACGTCTCGGGCCACCGCATCGGCACGATGGAGGTGGAGAGCGCGATCGTCGCGCACCCCGACGTCGCCGAAGCCGCGGTGGTCGGGCGCCCCGACGAGATCACCGGCACCGCGATCGTCGCCTTCGTCACGCCGCGCGGCGGTGTCAGCGCCGACAACAGCCTCGCCGAGTCGGTGCGCGAGATGGTCGCACGGCAGATCGGCGCGCTCGCGAAGCCCAAGGACATCCGCTTCACCGAGGCGCTGCCCAAGACGCGCTCCGGCAAGATCATGCGGCGGCTGCTGCGCGACATCGCAGCCGGCCGCGAGACGGTCGGCGACACCACGACGCTCGAGGATCTCAGCGTGATCGCGCGGCTGCGCGCGACGGACGAGGAGTGAGGCCCTGCCCGCACGAACGGAGCGGACCGCGAGCGTCGGCGTGGCCGAGCACGGGAACTCGGCAGAGCTCGTCACGGTCGCGCGCGGCGGCGAGCTGCTCGATCGCCGGCGCATCGATCTGACCAGCGGCCTGCCGACCCACCCGCACCACCACGAAGGGTCGTGGGCGGTCGGCCGCTATCGGAACAGCCCGTGGGCGCGGGCGATTTCGCTCCCTGACGCGGTGGCGCTCGTCGAACGCGTCCGCGAAGCCGCCGCGCGCGGCGCGCGCGAGAGCCTCGCAACGCTCGCGGCGGCGGTGCCCGTGCCGATCGAGAGCATCGCGCTCCGGGTGTGCCCGAAGCTTCCGCCGACGATCGAGGACCGCATCGCCGACAACCGAGCGCAGACCGTCGCCGACTCGGTGATGTATCGCGAGGCGCTCGCGACGGCCGCCGAGGCGCACGGCTGGTCGGTGTTCTGGTACGACGGCGCGCGCGTGTTTCGCGACGCAGCGGCCGCGCTCGGCCGCGACGACGTCGAGGCGCTGCTGCGCGCGATGGGCCGGGCGATCGGGCCGCCGTGGCAGGCGAGACACAAGCTGGCGGCCGCCGCGGCGCTCGCGGCCACGGCGCACGGTTCGAGGACCTGACGCGTAGCCGATCGCCTCGGCCCGAGGTTGCGTGCATGGACACGGCGGGATCGCGGCTCGGACGGATCTCGCGGCTCGGCAGCCGCGAGCGAGCCGTCGCCGCCGCGTACGGCACGGGAGACGCGAGCGCCCGCGGATCAGGCCGGTATGGAGCTGCGCGGCGACGCGCCGAGTCCGGACGAGGGTTGGTAGCGGCCGCCGAGCGGAGCTATCACGGGCGACCCGACTACCAGAGGAATCGCGCGATGACGACTACTCGCCTCGGCTACGCCGCGTTCGACGCGGACAACCACTACTACGAGGCGCTCGACGCGTTCACGCGCCACGTGCCCAAGCAGATGCAGCCGCGTTGCGTGCAGTGGGCGACGATCGACGGACGCCGGCACCACGTCGTCGGCGGCAAGGTCTCGCACGCGGTGAAGAACCCGACCTGGGACCCGATCGCGAAGCCCGGCGCGATGTACGAGTACTTCCGCGGCAATCCCAACCAGCGCAACCCGCTGGAGATGATGCGCGACCGCGAGCCGTTGCCCGCGTACTACATGGACCACGACGCGCGCATCGAGAAGATGGACGAGCAGGGCCTCGAGGCGATGTGGCTCTTCCCGACGCTGGGCGTGCTGTACGAGGAGCTGCTCAAGAACGACCTCGTCGCGTTGAAGACGCTCTTCACCGGCTTCAACCGCTGGCTCGACGAGGACTGGGGCGTCGCATACGAGGGCCGCATCTTCGGCGCGCCCTACATCACCCTCGCCGACCTGCCCTGGGCGTGCAGCGAGCTCGAGTGGGCGCTCTCGCGCGGCGCGCGCGTCGTCGTGATGCGCCCCTCCGCAGTGTGGACCGCGGACGGCCCCTACACCGCGAGCGACCCGCGCTTCGACCCGTTCTGGGCGCGCGTGCAGGAAGCGGGCATCACGGTCGTCGTGCACGCCGGCGACTCCGGCTACACGACGAACGGCTACTCGCGCGACGGCTTCAGCGCCGACATCGGCGGCGGCTGGAAGCCGTCGGTGAAGGGCTTCAACATCGAGCGCGCCGCCTACGACTTCCTGATCACGCTCGCCTACGAGAAGCTGTTCGAGCGCTTCCCCGGCGTGCGCATCGCGTCGGTCGAGAACGGCAGCGAGTTCCTGCCCGATCTGTTCCGCAAGCTGCGCCAGACCAAGGCGCGCATGCCGGGCTACTTCAAGCTGGACCCGGTCGAGGCGTTCAAGCGCAACGTCTGGATCAATCCGTTCTGGGAGGACGACGTGAACGAGGTCGTCTCCCTGATGGGCGCGGAGCGCGTGATCTTCGGCTCCGACTGGCCGCACATCGAAGGCATGCCAGAGCCGCTCGACTACGTGATGGACGTGAAGCACTTCGACGCGGCGACCCAGAAGAAGATCCTGCGCGACAACACCGTGGAGCTGAACACGCTGCGACCGGCGGCGTAGCGGCGCGTGGCCGAGGGAGCGCGCGTCGCTGCGCTCGCGCGTCTCGTGCAGCTGCACGCCGCGGTCGACGAGCGCGCGGCGCAGCTCTCCGCACTGCACGGCGCGCGCCTCCAGTGCCGGCGCGGCTGCAGCGCGTGCTGCGTGGACGGCATCACGGTGTTCGCGGTCGAGGCCGAGCGCATCCGCGCGAAGCACGCGGAGCTGCTCGCGCGCGGCGCGCCGCACGCGGCAGGCGCGTGCGCGTTCCTCGGCGCTTCGGGCGAGTGCCGCATCCACGCCGAACGCCCCTACGTGTGCCGCACGCAGGGCTTGCCGCTGCGCTGGCTCGACGAGGAACGCGGCGCCGAGCTGCGCGACATCTGCACGCTGAACGAGGCGGGTGATCCGCTCGAGGCGCTGCCGGAGGATGCGTTCTGGACGCTCGGCCCCGTCGAGGCACAGCTCGCCGAGCTCCAGCGCGCGTTCGGCGAGGATGGCGAGCGCGTCGAGCTACGCGCGCTGTTCGAGCGCCGCTGACGCGAGCTGCCTGCGCGGCGCCACGCGCGGGTTGAAATAGCCGAAGCGCAGCTGCGGGAAGCGCCGCGCCAGCCGGTCGCGCAGCCAGCGCATGCCGCGTCCGTGCCGAACGACGCCGCGCGGAAGCGCCGCGCGGTACAGCTCCGGGTCGATGTTCAGGTTGCGCAGCTGGATCATCTGCAGACCCGTCGCCGCGACCAGGTCCGAGAGCGCCGCCAGCTCGGGCTCGGTGTCGGTCACGCCCGGGAAGCACAGCAGGTTGATCGAGGCGTGGCCGCCCGCCGCCGTGACGACGCCGATGCTCTCGATCACGTCCTCGATGCGGTAGCCGCGCGGCTGGTAGTAGGCGGCGTACACGTCGGCGCGCGGCGAGTTCATGCTGGCGCGGATCGCGTCGAGCCCCACGGCGACGAGCTCGCGCACGACGTCGGGCTTGCTCGCGTTCGTGTTGAGGTTCACGGTGCCGCGCGCGTGCTGCGCGCGGATGCGCGCCACCGCCGCGACCAGCGACTTGCCGAACAGCAGCGGCTCGCCCTCGCAGCCCTGACCGAAGCTGACCACACCGTCCGGCACGCGCGCGAAGTGAGAGAGCGCGACGTCCGCGATCTCCTTCGACGTCGGCGGCAGCGCGAGCCGGTCGTGGCTCGCGCGGAACTCGCCGTCGGGCTGGAGCGAGATGCAGCCCACGCACTGCGCGTTGCACGCGCTCGACGACGGCAGCGGCGCCTCGTGGCGCCCGAGGAAGAAGTTCTGAGCCGCGCGGCAGCCGTAGTCGAGCGCGCACTTCTCGAGCTGGCGCTCGACGCGGTTGCGCGGCAGCTCGGCGCGCTTGCGCAGGACGCCCGCCTCGACCCGCGCGCGCGAGAAGCGCCAGGGGTCCTGACGCTCGTCGGCGTCCGAGCGGAACGCGGGCGTCCAGTAGCGGTCGCCGGCGATGCCCACAGGCGCATAGGCAAAGGTCGGCAGCGTGGGCGCGCTCGCGCGCGTCGCCCAGACGGCGTTGTACGTGACCGTGTGCGCCGGCGCGACGAACGCGGCGACCGCGCGCGCCTCGCCGCCGAGCCACGCGTCCACGACTTCGCGCGCGCCTCGCTTGCCGATGCCGACGGGCGCGCGGCCGGGCAACGCGAACAGATCGCTGCCACGCGGCAGCGGGATCCACTCGTCCGCCGCGATCCGCTCCGCGCCGGCGCCGCGCTCGCCGGCCAGCAGCAGATCCGGATGGTCGTAAATGCGCCCGGCCGCGTCGGCGACGAGCAGGCGCACGGGCTCGCTCGGGCGCTCGCCCGCCTCGCTCGCGCGCGCTCTCTTCGCACCGAGCGCCCGGCGTCGTCCCGTCGTCACGCGGCCCGGCGCATGCCTAGTCGGCGATCGCCTGGTAGACGGCGGTCTCGAAGTCGCGGCTGATCGCGATCGGCGCGCTGCCGAAGGCCATGCGCTGGATCATCAGCACCGCGACGAGATCTTCTTCTGGGTCGACCCAGTACCAGGTCCCGGCGGCGCCGCCCCAGCCGTTCTTGCCGAGCGAGCCGAGCCCGCGGTAGCCGGAGATCTCCGTTTGCGTCATCACGCCGAGGCCGAAGCTGTTGCCCGCGAATACGCGGTAGCCGCGCAAGCCGAAGGTCTCCGCCTCGGCCGGCGTCAGATGGTCGCTGCGCATCAGCTCGACCGTCTTGCGCGAAAGCAGCCGCGCCTTCCCGAGCCGGCCGTCACCGGCCAGCATCAGCGCGAAGCGCGCGTAGTCGTCCGCGGTCGAGACGAGCCCGCCGCCGCCGCTCGGGAACGCGGGCGCCTTGCGGAAGACGCTCGTCGCCGGCGCATCCACCGGCGCGATCTCGTTCTTCTCGTTCACCGCGTAGTTCGTGGCGAAGCGCGCGAGCTTGTCGTCGGGCACGAAGAACGCGGTGTCCTTCATGCCGAGCGGCTCGAAGATCCGCGTCCGCAAGAAGTCGGCGAGCGGCATCCCCGACACGCGCGCGACCAAGAGGCCGAGCACGTCGGTGGAGACCGAGTAGTTCCAGCGCGTGCCGGGCGCGTGCGCCAGCGGAAGCGCGCCCAGCCGCTTCGCCCACTCGTCGGGCGCGAGCTCGGTGCTCGAGCCGAGGATGCCCGCATCCTGATAAGCCTTGCCGAGCGCGGGCCCCGTGGTGAACGAGTAGACGAGGCCCGAGCAGTGCGTGAGCAGATCGCGCACGGTGATCTCGGCTGGCGAAGGGTCGGTCGCGTCGATGGGACCGTTCGGGTCGCGCAGCACGCGCGGCTGAGCGAGCTCGGGGATCCACTTCGACACCGGATCGGTGAGCCGCAGCTTGCCCTCTTCGTAGAGCATGAGCGTCGCGACGCTCGTGATCGGTTTGGTCATCGAGTAGATGCGGAAGAGCGTGTCGCGCGTCATCGGCTCGGCGCCGTCGAAGGCGCGCTTGCCCTGCACGCCGACGTGAACGATCTCGCCGCGCCGCGCGACCAGCGTGACTGCGCCGGGAATCTGCTTCGCGTCCACGTAGCCCTGGATCATCGCGTCGATGCGCGCGAGCCGCGCGGGGTCCATGCCCGTGCGCTTCGCCTCGTCTTTCGCGAGACCGGCGGCAGCGGCGAGCGAGAGCAGTGCGAGCGCGAGCAGAGCGCGAACCAAGCGCATGGGGTCCCTCCGAGGAGCGCGCAGGGTACCGGCTCGGCGAAGCTCCACGAGGCATCCTCCGCCGCGCGAAGCGCGGAGCGCCCGTGCCCGCGCGCCTCGGCTCGGGAAGGGCAGGCGGGGCCGACGCTCGCGCGCGTCGGCCCCGCCGCCGGCCGGAGCGGGCGACCCGCCCCGATCGCCCGTCTCCTCCCCCCGACCTCGACGGGCCCTGCCTAGTACGCGATGCCCTTGCGCGCGGCCTGGGCCTTGATCGCTTCGTTCACCTTCTGGTCGAAGGCATCCGCCTTGCCGGAGGCGCGCAGCTTCGCCTCCTCCTTCGCGAGGTAGGCGTCGCGCTCCGCCGCCACCTCGGCGATGCGCTCCTGTACCTGCTTGCGCTTCGCGAGCTGCTGCTCGACGTAGCGCTGGCGCTCGGCGGCGGGCATCGCGCGCAGCGGTTCCGGCAGCGCCTCGGGCGCGACGCTCGCGACTTGCTTGCCGGCCGCCGCGTCGTCGACGAGGTCTTTGGTGCCCGTAACGGCGACGCCTTCGCCGGCCTTCGCCATGTACGAGAGCCGGTCCGCAGCCGCGGACGCCGGCGCGCGCAGCGCGTTGCCCATCTTCTCGGCTGCCTCGCGGCGCTCCTCGGCGCGTCCGTAGGCGAGCACGGTGCCGGCGAGCTCGCGATTCAGCGTGGCGAGCTCCTCGTCCATGGGCGTCGTCAGCGCGACCATGCCGCCGTCCTGCGCGATCGCCGCGTAAGTGCCCATGCCCAGCGACGCGATCTCGCGCCAGATCTGCGCGGTCTCGTCCCAGGCGCCGCACTGGATCGCGTTGATCGTGATGTCGCGCTGGCGCGCCAGGCGCACGGTGCGGTCGTAACGCACGTCGTCCTGATAATCGAGGTGTGGCGGCGCGTCGCCGACCAGGAAGACCACCCGGTAGACGTCCTTCGCCGCGCTCCAGTCGAGGCGCGTCACCGCCTCGTGCAGCGCCTGGTTCACCGACTCCGGGCCGTCGCCGCCGCCATCGGCCTGGAACTGCATGAGCCGCGCGTAGACGGCGTCGATGTCCGAGGTCAGGTCGTAGACGCTGGTCACGTAGACGTCGCCGCGATCGCGGTAGCCGACCAGGGCGAAGCGCACCTCGGTCTCCTGCTGGGCGGAGACCAGCTGGTTCGCGATCGACCAGATCTTGCGCTTCGCACCTTCGATCAGACCCGACATCGAGCCGGTCGTGTCGAGCACGAACGCGACCTCGATCCGAGCCGGCTCGCGCCGCGGCAGGCGGCGCGCCTCGGGTGCGGGCTCGGGGTCGCTCCACTCGTGGGCGCGCGCGGGCGGCGCAGCGGCGGCGACGAGCGCGAGCGCCGCGAGCGTCGCGGCGCGCAGCCAGGAAAGGCGGACAGTGCGGGACATGGGAGTCTCCTTCGTGGTTCGGAGTTATCAGGGTCGAACCTACGCGGAGGAACCCGGGCGGCGGGTAAACGCGCGGTAAATCGGGGCGCGCTGCGTAAACGGGGTGTAAAACGGGATCTTCCCCGCGGCGGAATGGCGGCCGCAGCGCGGCCGCCTCAGCGTCGCGATCTGTGACAGACTGCGCCCGAGCGAAGGAGGATCCCATGACCCGAAAGAGCGGATGCATGTGCGGAGCGGTCGCGCTCGAGCTGAGCGGCGAGCCCGCGGTTCAGGCCTTCTGCCACTGCGAGTCGTGCCGCGGCTGGCTCGGTGCGCCCGTGCACGCGGCGAGCCTCTGGCCCGCCGCGAACGTCGCGATCGTGAAGGGCGCCGACAAGCTCGGCACCTACAAGCGCACGGAGGCGAGCCACCGCAAATTCTGCACGAGCTGCGGGACGCCCGTACTGATCGACCACCCCGCGATGGGCATGGTCGACGTGCCGGCGGGGCGCGTGCAGGGCCTCGACTACAAGCCGGGGCTGCACGTGCACTACGGCGAGAAGGTGCTGTCGGTGAAGGACGGCCTGCCGAAGTTCAAGGACTTCCCGAAGGACTTCGGCGGGAGCGGCACCGTCCTCGCCGAGTAGCGCGCGCTCGGCGACGCCTCGCGTCGAGCACGCGCGCGCGAACCCGCCTTCGCGTCTCTGCACGGAAGGGCCGGCGGCGTCGCCTCGAGCCGTCTGGCGCACCCTCCCGCGCGCGCAGCCCCGCGGCGAACCGGATCGAGAGCGAGCCGAACGATGCAACCCGCCGTGGGCTTCGACTTCGGTACCACCAACTGCGCGCTCGCCGTGGTCGGCGCGGATGGCGCACCGCGCCTCGCGCACTTCGCGGGCCCGGACGGCGACGTCGCGACCTTTCGCTCGATCCTCTACTTCGACCGCGAGGAGAAGAACGCGCCCGCAGAGGTACACGCCGGGCCGGGCGCGCTGCTGCACTACCTAGAGCGCGAGGAGCACGACGGGCGGCTGGTTCAGTCGCTGAAGTCGTTCCTCG
>CAYWRY010000066.1:0-21057 GCA_964460485.1 uncultured Spirochaetales bacterium | reverse complement strand
GGCTGTTGCGCCCCGGCTCGCGCTGGCGGGTCTACGCGAACAGCACGGTGCGCAAGCGCGCGAAGCGGGTGAAGCCGAGCTGCTCGTAGAGATTCACGGCGGGCGCGTTGCCTTCGACGACGGCGAGCTGGACGTGGTCGGCTCGCTCGGCGAAGGCGCGGCGGCAGAGCTCGGCGACGCCGGCGCGCGCGAGGCCGTGGCGCCGGAGCGACGGCCAGGTGTAGACGCCCTGGAGCAGCCAGCCGCGCGGCGATCGCACGTCGGCGTAGCCGACGAAGCCGACGCGCCCGCGTTCCTCTGCGACCACGGCCTGGCGCACGCGGCCCGCGACCCAGCGCTTGAAGCCCGCCGGATCCGTCTCCGTGGGATCGGGGCGATCCTCCTCGAGCAGGCTCGCCCGCGACGCCTCGACGAGCGCGGGCAGGTCGTCGACGTCTGCGCTGCGCACGCGCACGCCATGCGGCGGCTCCGGCAGGCGCGCGCCCGGGGGCGCGAGCGCGAAGGCGTGCTCGATGCGGTCGAGCAGGATCTGGCGCCCGTGGTTCTCGAGCCACGCGAACAGCGGGCCCACGACTTCGGCCGTGCTCTTGACGAGGCCGCTCGCGACGGTGCCGAGGTACGGGAAGAACGCGGCCAGCGCGTCCGGTTCAGCGCTCGCGTCGAGCACGAGCGAAGGCTGCACGCTCGCGACCCCCACCAGCTCCTCGCCCCGCCACGCGCCGAGCAGCTCGCTGCGCACGCGGCCCGGCCCGGTCTCGTGGAGGCGCAGCGCCAGGTCGAGCAGGTAGAGGTTCAGCTTCGCCTCGCACTCGAGGCGCGCGATCACGGCGGCCTGGTCGCTCGCCGTCACCGCCCGCACGCGAATGCGGGACATCGCGTCCGGCCCTACTCGATCACCGCGAGCACCGCGCCCTCTTCGACGTTCTGACCCTCGCTGACGCGTAGCTCCACGAGCTTGCCGCTGCAGGGCGCCTCGACGGGGATCTCCATCTTCATCGATTCGAGGACGAGAATCACGTCTTCGGGCGCGAGCTGGTCGCCGACCTGCTTCTCGACCTTCCAGACGTTCCCGGTGATCTGGGCTTCGACCTGCGTCGGCATGCGGCTCCTCGTGGGCTCGCGCAGCGCAGGCCGAGCGGAGCGAGACGCGCAGCGAGCCCCGGGCGAGCGATGCGAATGCGGGCGGCACGATAACCGCGGGCGCCCGTCGACGCGCGAGATTGGCCCCGTATCTTCGCCTCGTTTTTCGCTGTGGGGACGAGGAGTTCATGCTCGAGACGCTGACCCGAGGCTTCAAGACCGCGCGCGAACGGCTGGCAGGGGTGCGCGAGCTGTCGGAGGCGAACGTCGACGAGGCCTTGCTCTCCGTGCGCGCCTCGCTGCTCGAGGCGGACGTCGACTTCGCGGTGGTGAAGGACTTCCTGGCACGGGTGAAGGAACGCGCGCTCGGCCAGCGCGTGGAGACGCGCGTCAAGACGGAAGACGGGCGCGTGCTCCACGTCTCTCCCGGGCAACACTTCGTTGCAGCCTGCGAGCAGGAGCTCGCGGCGCTGATGGGGCCGGTCGACGTCGCGCTGAAGAAGGACGCCGCGGGCGCGGTCTCGATCCTGCTGCTCGGCCTGCAGGGCGTCGGCAAGACGACGGTGGCCGCGAAGCTCGCGCGCCACCTGGCGAAGCAGGGACGCCGGCCGCTGCTGGTCGCCGCCGACGTCTACCGCCCCGCCGCCATGGAGCAGCTCGCCCAGCTCGGCGCCGCGATCGGTGTGCCGGTCCACCGCGAGGAGGGCAGCGCGGACCCGGTCGCGATCTGCCGCAACGCGCGCGAGCGCGCCCGCAGCGAGGGCCGCGACGCGATCGTCTTCGACACCGCCGGCCGCCTCGCGATCGACGACGAGCTGATGCAGGAGCTGCAGGCGATCGATGCGGCGGTCGCGCCGGCCAACCGCCTCCTGGTGTGCGACGCGCTGATGGGCCGCGACGCGGTGAACGTCGCCAGCGCGTTCGCGGAGCGCCTCGCTCTCGACGGCCTGGTGTTGACCAAGCTCGACGGCGACGCGCGCGGCGGGGCCGCCCTCGCGGTGAAGGCGAAGACCGGCGTGCCCATCAAGTTCTTGGGTACCGGCGAGACGACCGATCGCCTCGAAGAGTTCCGCCCGGAGGGCCTCGCCTCGCGCATCCTGGGAATGGGCGACGTGGTCGGCCTGGTGAAGGACTTCGAGCAGGTCGTCGACCAGAAGCAGGCCGAGGCCGATGCGGCGCGCCTCCTGAAGGGCCAGTTCGGCATGGACGACCTGCTGGGCCAGCTGCGCATGCTCGGCAAGCTCGGCCCGCTGAAGGACGTGCTCGGCAAGCTGCCGATGTTCGGCGAGATCGCAGACCAGGTGGACGAGCGGGAGCTGGGGCGCACCGAGGCGATGATCCAGTCGATGACGCGCGCGGAGCGCGCGCGCCCGGAGCTGATCGACGAGAGCCGCGCTGCGCGGATCGCGAAGGGCAGCGGCCGGGCGAAGCACGAGGTGACCGAGCTCGTGAAGCGCTTCCGGAAGATGCGCGAGATGATGGGCATGCTCGGCGGGGCGATGGGCAGCGGGGGCGGCGGCCTCTCGTCGCGCATCCCCGGCCTCGGGAAGCTGGCGGGGGCCGGCGGACCGGCCGGTGGAATCCCGGCCGGGTTTGATCCGATGGCGATGATGGGCGTCATGGGGAATCGACAGATGCGCCGGCAAGCCAAGGCCGTCGACCGGGCCGCGGCGAGGAAGAAGCGCAAGGCGCAGAAGGACGCGCGCAAGAAGGGCCGGCGCTGAGTGGCTGAGTAAGGACGGCGCCTTTCGCATCCGATAGAGCAGAGCAACGCGCAGGCCGTGGGTGGGGAGAAATGCGCATTCGCTGTTTGGTGGGGTGGGTCTGCGTGCTGGCGCTCGCGAGCGCCGCTTCGGCCGCGCCCGAGGACTTCCCGAAGCCGGCCTCGATGCAGGCTCGCGTCGAGTTCTGGAAGCGCGTCTACTCCGAGGTCGGCACGGACGGCGGCTTCATCCACGACAGCGACGACCTTTCGCTGGTGTACGAGAAGATCTCGCTTCCGAACGGGCGCTGGGACCGATCGGGCGAGCGCTACGTGGAGTCGCGCAAGCGCCACGTCGCCGCCGTTCTGCGCACGCTCGCGCGCGGCAAGCGCAGCGGGCTCACGGCGGAGGAGCAGCGCATCCTTTCGCTGTTTCCGGCCGGCGCGGGCAGCCTCACGCTGCGCGGCAAGCCGGAGGGCGTGCGCTTCCAGCTCGGCCAGTCCGACAAGTTCCGCGCGGGCCTCGCGCGGCAGGGACGCTGGGACGCCTACATCCGCCAGGTGTTCGCTGAACGCGGCCTGCCGACGGAGCTCGGCGCCCTGCCCCACGTGGAGTCGTCGTTCAATCCCGCCGCGCGGTCGTCCGTCGGGGCCTCGGGCATCTGGCAGTTCATGCCGTCCACCGGGCGCCTCTACATGCGCGTCGACTCGGCCGTAGACGAGCGCAACGACCCCTTTCTGGCGACGGTGGCCGCCGCGCGCCTCTTGAAGTCGAACTACGACGCGATCGGCGCGTGGCCGCTCGCGATCACCGGGTACAACCACGGTCTCGGCGGCATGCAGCGCGCCGCGCGCTCGCTCGGCACGAAAGACATCGGAGTGATCGTCGAGCGCTATCGCAGCCGCTCGTTCGGCTTCGCCTCGAAGAACTTCTACGCCTCCTTCCTCGCGGCCCTCGAGCTCGACCAATCCCCCGAGACGTACTTCGGCGTCGTGCGCCGCGACCCGCCCGAGGATCCCGAACGCGTGATCCTCGATCACTACTACCGCGCCAGCACCGTCGCTTCGGCGTTCGGCGTCGGCATCGCGGCGCTGCGCGAGCTGAACCCCGCCGTGAGCGAGTCGGTCTGGACCGGGCGCCGCTTCCTTCCCCGCGGCTACGAGCTGCGGGTGCCGCGCGACCCGATGCGGGCGGCGCCGAAGGTCGTGCTGGCGAGCATCGGCAGCGGCGAGCGCATCGACGCGCAGATCGCCGAGACGGCGGACACACACCGCGTGCGCCGCGGCGAGACGCTCTCGCGCATCGCGGCGAAGTATGGCGTCTCGACGCGCGCGCTCCAGCGCGAGAACGGTCTGCGCAGCGCAAACCACATCCGCGTCGGGCAGCGCCTCAAGATCCCCGGGCGCTACGTGAGGCCGCCGGTGACGGTGGCCGCAGCCGCGCCCGCGGCGAGCACGCCGCCCGAGCCGGCGCCCGCCGAAGGCGTTTACCGGGTGCGCCGCGGCGACACACTCGCCTCGATCGCGCGGCGTTTCGGCGTTTCGGCGCGCGATCTCGCGACGGTGAACCGCATCCAGAACGCGAACCAGATTCACCCCGGTCAGGTGATCGAGCTGCCGGGCGGCTCGCTCACGGCGAGGCCCGAGGATCGCTCCCACGCCGGCAAGTACACGATCCGCCGCGGCGACACGCTCGACGCGGTGGCGCGCAAGTTCGGCGTCTCGGTGAGCGAGCTGATCGCGCTGAACGGGATTCGCAACAAGAACCGCATCGCGGTCGGGCAGTCGATCTACATCCCGGGACCGCCGGAACCGCCGGCAGCGAGCGCGCCGCCCGCGCCAGCGCAGGTCGCGGCCGCGCAGCCGGCCACGGCGACGAGCGACGCGGCGGCTGCTGCGGCCAGCGCGAGCGCTGCGCCTGCGTCCGCCGCATCCGCCGCGGCGACCGTCTCGGCCGAAACGCCGATGCCCGCGCCTGCACCCGCCAGCGACACCACGGCAGCGGCACCGGCGACGGCGCCCTCGGAGTACGTCGTCCGTCGCGGCGACACGCTCGAGAAGATTGCCGCGCGCACCGGGGTTGCGGAGCGCGAGCTGATCGCCCTGAACGGCATCCGCAACAAGCACCGCATCGAGGCGGGCCAGACGCTGAAGCTGCCGGCGCCGCCGGATCCGCCGCCCGCGAGCGCCGACGAGCCCGCGCCGAGCGCCGATCCGCCGCCCGCAGGCGCCGGCGGCGCCTGAAGCCCCGGCCAGCCCGCGGCGTCCCTAGTCGGTCTGCACGACCGTCTGATCGGGCAGCCGCATCGCCGTCAGCGGGCCGCCGTAGATCGCGCCGGTGTCGATGCCGATGCTGAACGGATCGTTCCAGCGCACCCCGAAGTCGGGCCGCGGCGTGTGTCCGTAGACGATCGTGACGCCGAGGTTGTGCGGTAGGTCCGGCGTCGTGCGATTCCACAGCAGGTCTTCTGGCCGCGACACGCGCAGCGCGTAGGAGACATCGGCCGACTGAAGTCCGCGCTCGCCGAGGCCGGCGTGCACGAACAGGTAATCGCCCTCTTGATGCGAGAGCACGAGCCGCTGGTAGAAGCGCTCGTGGGCCGGCGGCAGGCTGAAGTGCTTGGTGTCGGACTTGCCGTGGCCGAAGTAGCCGTAGCTCGCGAGCGTGCGGTCGCCGCCGTTCATCAGGAAAGCGTCGCCGCCGAAGAACGCGGCGCCGGTCCAGCCGAGGAAGTCGAGGAACATCGACTCGTGATTGCCCATCAGGAACGTGCAGGCGAAGTGGCGCGAGAGTTCGATCAGCCGGCTCACCACGCCGGCAGCCTCCGGGCCTCGATCGATGTAGTCGCCGAGGAACACCAGGCGGTCCCCCTCCGCGAGCCGGAGCTTGTGCAGCAGCTCGTCGAGCTTGCGCAGGTCGCCGTGAATGTCCCCGACCGCGTAAAGCATTTGGGCCTCTTCGGTCAGCCAGGCGGCGCGCTGGATTGCGCAGCCGGGGAGCGCGCCGCGAGCTGGCCGCAGGCCGCGTCGATGTCCGCGCCGCGGCTGCGGCGCAGCGTCACGGTGAGGTCCGCCTCCGCCAGCACCGCCATGAAGCGCTCGGCCACCTCGGGCGCCGGCGCGCGGTAGGGCGAGCCCGGGTGCGGGTTCACCGGGATGAGGTTCACCTTCGCGGGCACGCCGCGCAGCAGCCGCACCAGGCGCTCGGCGTCCGCGGGCGAGTCGTTCACGCCCGCGAGCAGCGTGTACTCGAAGAAGATCGGGTGGCGGCGCGAGAGGCGCGGGATGGCGCGCAATGCGGAGAACAGCTCGGCGAGCGGGAACTTGCGGTTGATCGGCACGAGCTCGTCGCGCAGCGCGTCGCTGGCCGCATGCAGCGACACCGCGAGGTTCACCGGCACCTGCTCGAGCAGCTCCGCGATCCGCGGCACCACGCCCGCGGTCGACACGGTCACGCGCCGCGGCGCCATCCCGAAGCCCTGCGGATGGATCAGCGTGCGCGCCGCCTCCACCACGTTCTTCAGATTGAGCAACGGCTCGCCCATGCCCATGAAGACCACGTTCGTGATGCGCCGGCCCTCGGGCAGCAGCGCGGCCATGCTCACCACCTGCTCCACGATCTCGGCGACGGAGAGATTGCGGTCGAGACCGAGCGTGCCCGTCGCGCAGAACGAGCACGCGAGCGGGCAGCCCACCTGCGTGGAGACGCACAGCGTGGTGCGCTCCTCCTCCGGGATCAGCACCGCCTCGATCACGCGCTCGTCGCGCGTCAGCAGCGCCGCTTTGATCGTGCCGTCCACGGAGACCTGCGGATCGCGAATGCGCAGCGCGGGCGCCTCGTACTCCTGCGCGAGCCGCTCGCGCAGCGCGGCGGGCAGATCCGTCATCTGCGCCGGGTCGTCGACGCCGCGCGCGTAGAGCCACTGCGCCACCTGATCGGCGCGGTACGGCGAGATGCCCGCGGCCTTGAAGCGCGCGCGCAGCGTGTCGGGCGAGAAGTCGCGCAGGCTCGGGCGCGCGGGCTTCACGGCGCACGCCGCCGGTAGACGAAGAAGTGCAGCGGCCGGCCCTCCGCGCGCCACATCGCCTCGTACGCCGTCACGGGCCGGCCGGGACGCTCGGGCAGCCAGCGCGCGGGCAGCGCGTTCTCGAGCAGCGGCTCGCCCGCGAGCACGTCGTCGATGTGCTCGGCGTAGGGCACGTCGTCCGTGGCGACGTGCAGCTCGCCGCCCGGCACGAGGCGTTTCGCCAGCTGCCGCACGAACGGCGCCTGCACCAGCCGGCGCCGGTGGTGTCGCGCCTTCGGCCACGGATCCGAGAAGTTGATCCAGAACGTGCGCACGCTCGCGTCCGCGAGCGCCTCCTGCACCACGTCCTCGCCGCGCGCGCACACGAGGCGCAGATTCGGATCGCCTGCCTTCGCGATCCGGCGCGCCATCTTGAGCACGCGCTTCCACGACAGCTCGACGCCCACGTGCGGCACGCCCGGCGCGTCCGCCGCGAGCTGCCGCAAGAACTCGCCGCGCCCGAAGCCGATCTCGACCACGAGCGGCCCGGTCGGCGCGCGCAGCTCCGGCGCGAACAACGCGTCCCAGCCCTTCGCGCGCACGTCCTCGATCGCAACGCGCCGGTCGATTCCCGGGATGTCGTGCTTGAGCGTTCGCGACATGGCAGCGCGCGAAGTTAGGCACTCGCGCCATCCCAGTCGCGCAGCGCCTCCGGAGCCACGAGATCGCAGCCAGGGCGGCTCCCCTTCGAGCCCGCACGCCGAGAGCCCAGGTTCCACCGGACACCGCCGGCGCGCGGGGCGGGCGGGCCGGGGGGCGCAGCGGAGGGCCCGGTTCTCACCCCACACAACGCAATCCTCGCAGCACCGACGTCTGGTTCGGAGCGCGCAAGCACGCCCCAACCGTCGCGCGCTGTCTCCGCCCAACGCCGCACACCGCCACGCCGAGGGCCCAGAGTCGCGCCCCCCGGCCCGCCCGCCCCGCGCGCCGCCTCGCTGCCGCGACGCGCAGGCAACCTCCCGCGACGCCCTACGCCCGCGACCGCGTCCGCCGGTGGTTGAGGTAGTCGACGGTCAAGAACGACCCGAGCTGCGTCGGAGACGTGAAGAATGCCCGCCCGCGGTTGATCTCCGTCATCCGCTCCACGAACCCGACCAGCTCCGGCGAATCGTCCAGCATGAACGTGTTGATCGTGATGCTGCGCGCCGTCACGCGCTTCACCGTCTTCAGCGTCTCCGCGACCGCGTGCGGCGAGACCCCTCCGAAGCCCATCGGCCACTCCACGTGCAGCTCCTTGCCCGCGAAGTAAGCGGTCGGCTGTCCGTCGGTGATCACCAGGATCTGCGGGCTCGGGCTCGGGTTCTCCTGGATCAGGCGCTCCGCGACCATCAGGCCTTCCTGGAGGTTCGTGAACGGGTCGCCCATGTCCCAGGTCGCGTAGGGGAGCTTTTGGATCGGCAGCTCCTTCGCGCGCGTCGAGAAGCCCACCACGAAGAAGCGGTCGCGCGGGAAGCGCGTGCGAATCAGGTGGTCGAGGGCGAGCGCCACGCGCTTGGCGGCCGGGAAGCGGCCCGCCCACGACATCGACCAGCTCATGTCGAGCAGCAGCACGGTCGTGGTCTGCGTCGCATAGTCGAACTCGTTCACTTCGAGGTCGTCGAGGGAGAGCTCCACGGCGCCGCTCGCCGGGCTGCGCCCTTCGAGCGCCGCGCGCTTCACGCCGTTCAGCAGCGTGCGCACGACGTGGAGGCTCATCGCGTCGCCGGACTGCCAGGCGCGCGTCTCGTCGGGCCGCGGCGTCGCGGCGCCGTGGCTCGTGGTGTCGTGGCTGCCGGGCCGCCCCTTGCGCAGCTGGCTGTAGACCGCGGCGAGCGCCTGGGCGCCGATCCTGCGGATCGCGCGCGGCGTCAGCTCGGCGCCGTCCTTGCCGTCGCGCAGGTAGCCCGCCTCGCGCAAACGTTCGTCCAGGTCGCGCAGGATGATCAGCGAGCGCGCGCCGTCCTCGGACAACAGCTCGCGCAGCTGCTCTGGCGCGAGGCGTTCGAAATTTCCGCTGCGCAGGTCGTTCGCCAGCTGCTGCAGCGCCTGCATGCGCTCGCGGATCTGCTGCGCCTGCTCGTAGCCCGCTTGGCGTTTGCCGCGGAAGCGCTGCGCGTTCTCCTTCAGGAACTCTTCGAGCTGCTTCAGGCGGTCCAGCTCTGCGAGCAGCTCCCGGAACGCGTCGCGCGCCTCGTCGTCCAGGAACTCGTGGTCGCGCAGCGCCTCGATGCGCTCCGAGAGCGAGCCCGTGCGGTGCCGCTTGTCGAGGAACTCGTTGAGGGCGCGCGACTCCATGCCGTGCGCCTCGCGCTGAGCGGCCTCCTCGCGCGCGAGCGCCTGCTCGAGCTTCTCCGCCAGCTCCTCGGTCGCGTGATCGAGGCTCCACTGCTGGTGCAGCTTCTGCGCCTCGCGCCGCAGCTCCTGGATCAGCTCCTCCGTGCCCATCACGCGGAAGTCCATGCCCGCCAGCTCGAAGCCGCCGCGCCGCATCATCTCCAACGCCTCTTCCGGCGAGAGGCCCTCCATCATCAGGTCCGAGAGGGCATCCAGCGCGCGCCGCGCATCGAGACTGAACTCGCTCTGGCTGCCGTCCCAGCGGCTGTAGCGCCACCGCTTCATGCGCCGCCCTCGCACGCGCTCACGCGCCGTACCGTGCGCCGCTCTCGGTCTCGGACTTGTTGAGCCGGTTGGCGAGATGCAGGCCTTCGAGGATGAACTCGATGGCGCTGGCGAGGTGCTCGGGGGCGTCGCCGCCGGCGAGCTGCGCTGCGGCCTCGCGCAGACCGCGGATCTCCTCGAGCCCGTCCAGGTAGTCGTTTGCATCCATGTCCGCGGCGACCTCGACCTTCCAGCCCTGGTTGAACGACTCGACCACCGAGGCCACGCCCTCCAGCGGCACGCACGCGTCGAAAACGAGGCGCACCGCGCGCTGCACGAGGCCGCGCACGATCTCCGTCTCGGAGCGCTCCTCGCCCGCGTACTCGAGCTCGAGCTTGCCCGCCGTCGACTGCACCAGCGCGCCGAGGTCGGTGATGCGCGGAACCGCGTGCTGCTCGCCGAGCCGCAGCGCGCGGCGCAGCGCGTTCGCCGCCAGCGTTTCGTAGTTCGCGATCGACATGCGCACCGAGACGCCGGAGGTCTGATTCACGTCGGGGCTCGAGCGCGCCTGGAGCGTCAGCTCGCCGACGATCTCCTCCATGAAGCGCGGCACGTGCAGCGCGACGCCCTCGGCCGCGGGCAGCCTCGCCTCCTGCCGCACGACCGCGAGCTCGAGCTCGCGCGTGGGCGGATAGTGCGTGCGGACCTGCGCGGCGTAGCGATCCTTGAGCGGCGTGATGATGCGCCCGCGGCTCGTGTAGTCCTCGGGGTTCGCGCTCGCGACCACCAGCACGTCGAGGGGCAGCCGCACCGCGTAGCCCTTCACCTGCACGTCGCGCTCCTGCATCACGTTGAACAGGCCCACCTGCACCTTCTCTGTCAGGTCGGGCAGCTCGTTGATGCAGAAGATCCCGCGATTCGTGCGCGGCAAGAGGCCGAAGTGGATGGTGAGCTCGTCGCCGAGCGAGCGCCCCTGGGCGACCTTGATCGGGTCGACGTCGCCGATCAGGTCGGCGATCGAGACGTCGGGCGTCGCGAGCTTCTCCGCGTAGCGCGCGTCGCGCGGCACCCAGGCGATTTTCGTCTCGTCGCCATGCTCCGCGACGAGCTGGCGCGCATACGCCGAGACTGGCGCGAACGGGTCGTCGTGGATCTCGCTGCCCGCGACCACTGGCAGCCACGGATCGAGGAGTCCGACGAGCGCGCGGATCATTCGGCTCTTGGCCTGGCCGCGCTCACCCAGAAAGATCAGATCGTGACCGCAGAGCAGCGCGTTCTCGACGGCGGGAACGACGGTCTCCTGGTAGCCGAGGATGCCCGGAAAGAGCGGCTCGCCTGCGCGCAGCTTGGCGAGCAGGTTCGCGCGGATCTCCTCGCGCAGCGAGCGCGGCCGGACGCCCGCGCGGCGCAGCTCGCCGAGCGTCCGCAATTTCGGCGCCGCTTGCGTCGTTCCCATCACGCCCTCCCCGACGATCGACGAGGAATACCACGCGCCGGCGGGTTTTCCTCGCGAGCGCGCGTGGGCGAGCACGCGGCTGCGTGTGCTGCGTCAGCGCGCAGGCTTTGCCGGCGCCTTCGTCAGCAAGCGGATGCGGTGCTGGATGATCTCGAGCTTGCCGTTGTCGTCTTGCTTGAGATTCGGCGGCAGCGCCTTCTCGCCGATCAACCTCTTCGTGGCCTCGGTTCGGTCGGCGCTGGTGGGGTGGTCGGTGAAGAACTTGGGCGCGCGTCGATTCTCGGCGAGCGACATGCCCTCGAACATGGTGACGATGCCGTTCGGGTCGTAGCCCGCGCGCGGCAGCAGGTCGACGGCGAATTCGTCGGCCTCTTCCTCCGCCTCGCGCCCGAAGCTGTTCAAGATGCCCTGGGCGCCGAAACCGGTGAGCAGGTCCACGGCGCCGGGGTTGATGCCGCCGATCGCGCTGCCGATCACGGCCGCGTTGCGCAGCAGCCCGGCCTGCTTGGCGCGCTGGTAGTTCTCCGCCATGTGACGCTTCACGACGTGCCCCACCTCGTGACCGAGCACGCCCGCCAGCTCGCTCACGTTGCGCACGCGCAGGATCAGCCCGGTGTGCACGAAGATGTTGCCGCCGAAGGTGGCGAAGGCGTTCAGCGAGTCGTCTTCGACGACGGTGAACGTGTACTCGAAGGGTTGCGGACCCGACGCCTGCACGAGGCGCTGTCCGATGTCGTCGATGTAGTTGGCGACCACGTCGTCGTGCAGCACGAGCACGTGCTGGCGCACCTCGGTCGCCGCGCGGCGTCCCAGCTCTTCCTCGTCGGTGATGGTCGGAGCCCCGCAGGCCGCGAGGCAGAGCGCGAGCCCCGCCGCGGCGAGCGAACGGAGCGAGTCAATCCGCCGGATTGCCATGGGGGTCTCCTTGCGACCGCAAGCTCTCGGTCACGTGCCGCAGGATCGAGAGCACCGACTCGTCGAACGAGCGGTTGTCCACGATCGGCAGATCCTGCGCCTCCGCGAGCTCGAGGATGTGGTCCTGGATGCGCAGGATGGCGTCTAGATTCTCCAGATAGCGGTGCTTGGCGCGCTGCTTCGCCTCCGTCGCGCGCGCCGCGAAGCGACTGCGAAACGCGTCCGGCTCGAGCGTCGAGACGGCGAGGAAGATCACGTGGGCGTCGGCCGCGTGGCGCGCCGGGTCCACGAGGCCGGGCAGGATCGAGACGCCCTCCATGATCATGCTGGTGTTCTCTTCGATCGCGCGCTCGATCATCGCGCGCACGCCGACGCTCACCGCCGTCGCCTGGGCGACGAAGCCGTCGATCACGGGATCGGGCGACGTCGCCCGACGCTCGGGCAGCGAGAGGTACGCATCGTAGGACGACGCGTGGATCTCAGGCATCAGCTCTCTCGACAGCATGATGCGCATCACCTGGCGGATTGCGTCCGTCGAGTAGACGCGCGTGATGCCGAGCCGGGTCGCCACCGACTGCGCCAGCGCGCTCTTGCCGACGCCCGCGGCGCCTCCGAGCAGGAGGATCAGCGGCTTGCCCGCCTCTTGGAACTCGCGCCAGGCGCGGTAGCGCTGCGCGACCCGCGTGCCGAGCTTCGCGCCGAGCATCTCCTGGGCGATCTGCCGCAGCTCGTCGCGCGAGACCTCGCGCACGCGGCGCGCGTGGAGCGACGTCTCGATGTCCCGCGCGACCGCGAAGGCGTCGTCCGGGTCGATCGCCGCGGCGAGCAGCGACTGTGCGAGGATGCCCTTCGAGAACGGCGTGGTGTCGGCGTCGGGGTGCCGGTCGTCGCGCACCTGGATCGCGAGCGGCACCGCCGCGGCTTCGGGCGGCGCCTCGAGCGCGCCCCCCAGCAGCTCGTCGACCATCTGGGCGAGCTCTTCGCGGTGCACGAGCTCACGGCCGCGGATCTTGTCCCGCACCGCGGTCGCGGTCCGATAGGCGGCGTCGAAGCTGGCGCCGCGCGAGAGGAGTGAGTGGACCATGATCCCGCGCATGAACGGCCTCTTGCCGCCACCGTCTTCAACCAGCGGCATGCCCGAAAGGCGCGGAGGAGCACTCATTTTCGCAGGCTAACCGAGCGCCCAACCCCGGGCCCACCGGGCGCAGCGCGCGCCGAGGCGCAGGGATCGCTCGCAACTCGTCGGCTACCCCCGCGCAGCTCCTAGCGAAAGCGATTGACGAACCGGCCTCCGGCGGTACCTTGGTAGCGGTCGGTGCGAATGGGGGGTCGCCGCTGCCCGAGCGCTCGTTCGAACTGCGTCCTCCGCCGCGTCTCCGCGCACGCGGCGTGGCGCGAGCTGCGCGCCAGTGATTAGGCCCTTCTTCCTCCCCGCCGCACCGCAGCAGTGCGCGCGCCGCGAGGCGCGCAGCGGGAGGGAGCGATGCGCACCATCGCAGTGGTCAACCAGAAGGGCGGTTGCGGCAAGACGACGACCACGGTGAATCTCGCGGGAGCCCTCGCGGAGCGGGGCTCGCGCGTGCTGGTCGTCGACATGGATCCGCAGGCGCACGCCACGCTCGCGCTCGGCGTCGACGCGGAGACGCTGGAGGAGAACCTCTACGAGGTGCTGATCGAGCCCGACGCGGCCGCTGCCGCGGCGCGCCTCGCACGCATTCTCTGCACCCACTCGGAGCGCATCCAGCTCGCGCCGTCGGGCATCGCCCTGTCCGCGCTCGAGCAGAAGCTCACAGCAGAGCGCGCCGAGGGCCGCACCGAGCGACTGGCGGGCGCGCTCGCCACGCTCGCCGGCGCCTTCGACTTTGCGTTGATCGACTGCCCGCCCAACGTCGGCGTCCTCACCTTCAACGCGCTGCGCGCCGCGCGCGAGGTGATCGTTCCGCTCGAGACGAGCGAGTTCGCCGTGCACGGCGTGCAGAAGCTGCTGGAGACGCTCGAGTTGCTCGCCGAGCGCGTCGGCCACCGCTTGGAGGTGCGCCTGCTCTGCACGCTCTACGACGGGCGGACGCGCTATGCGCGCGAGACGTTGAGCGAGATCCGCGCGCTCTTCGCGGAGCAGTGCTTCGACACGGTGATCCGCGCCAACGTGAAGCTGCGCGAGGCGGCACGGCGCGGAGTGCCCATCCACGCGTTCGCTCCGCGCGCGGCGGGCGCCGAAGACCACGCAGCCCTCGCGCTGGAGGTCGCGCTGGGCGCGCCGAGCGCATGGGACACGCGCTCCGCCGCCGCAGGTGCGGCGCGCGAGGTGGCGGTCCGCTTCCGCGACGCGAACGCGCGCGACGTGCGCATCGCCGGCGACTTCAACGGCTGGGTGCCCGACAAGGACGTCCGATCCAGCCTCGAGGTCGCGGGCAAAGAGCGCGTGTGGACGAAGGTGCTCACGCTGCCGCCCGGCCGCTACCGCTACCGCTACCTGGTGGACGGCGAGTGGCGCGAAGATCCGAGCAACCCGGAGCGCGCGAGCGCGCCAGCGGGCGGCCGACACTCCGTGCTCGTCGTGCGCTGAGGCCTCGCACGTGGCGCGGCGCGTGGGCGAGGTGCTGGAGGCGTACCTCGACCCGCCTCGCCCCGAAGCGCGGCTGCGCGAAGTTCTCGTGAAGGTCGAGCCGGGAGCGCGGACGGCGGCGCGCCTTGCGATCGCGCTGGTCGATCGAATCAACGCCGGCGGGGCCGCAATCGCGCTGCGGCCCTGCGACCCGGCGGCTCGTGCCCTCCTCGGCGGCTGGGAGGGACCGCCCGAGGGCGCAGCTCGCACGCGCCTCTGGCTCGCCACCCGCGAGCCAACCCCCGGCCACGGCTGCCTCCTCGCCCTGCACGCATCTCCAGAGGGCACCACGCTCGCACGGGCCGGGGCGCCGGCCGGGGCTCGCGCGCTGGTCGGTCTGCGCTCCGACGCTCTGGCCCCCCTGCCGCCCGACTGGCTCGCCGCGCTGTCCGCCCACGACGCGCTCCGCATCGCGCTGGGCGACCGCTCCGGCGAGGCGCTCGGGCGCGTGGCTGCCGCGGTTGGGGCGTGGTTGGCGGCCAGCTCCCACCGCGGGTCCCACCCCGGGCGGTCCATCGCGATCGGATGAGCCCCTTGGGGCTTTCTCCCCTGCCCAAGCTCGCACCCGAGTGACTTTTTTTGTCACCTCGCTCCGGCGGCCGGCCACAACCCCGCTCGGGGGCAGAGTCTGTTTGCGCCTTCGACGAGGCGGAAAGGGGCCAGGGAAATGGCGGATCCCGCGAGCGCAGCCCGAGCGATCGTGACGGACGAGCAGTTAGTCGGCCTCGTCCTCGCCGGAGATCGCGAGGCCTTCGAGGCGCTCTACCGGAAGTTCTTCCCGCGCATCTATCGCTTCGTGCAGAAGCGCATGGGAAACCGCGCCGACGTCGAAGAGACCGTGCAAGAGATCTTCATCGCCGCGTTCTCGTCGCTCGGCGCGTACCGTGGCGAGGCTCCGTTCGGCGCATGGGTGTACGGCCTCTCGCGCCGCACGATCGCGAACCGCTTCAAGCGCAAGCGCGCCGAGACCGTGCCGTGGAGCGACAGCGACGCGACGCTCGCCGACGCCGCCTCCGTGGTGCGTGACGACGCGAACGCGCCGGATCCGCACGCCGCCTACGAGCGCAGCGAGCGGCTCGCGCAGCTCGAGTCCGCTGCGCAGCAGCTCTCCCCGTCGCAATGGGAGTACTTCCGGCTGCACCATTTGGAAGACGTCCCGATCGACGACATCGCACGCCGCGGAGGGCTGAGCCGCGACGCCGTGAAGTCTCAGCTCTACCGGGCGCGCAAGCTGCTGCTCGCGCGCTGACGGCGCACACGCTGCAGAGCCGGGGCGACGCGCGGCTGACGGCTGGGCGACGCGAGCGCCCTCCCCGCGCCTGTGGGGTGCCCGGGATAGACTCGCGCGCGTGAGCTCGCTCTCGATCGCAGCCCGGCCCGGCGAGCCGCTGGCTCCCTGGTTCTCGTCCGAGCGCGCCGGCGCCGCAGGCGTCTGGGAGCGGCGCTTCGAGCTGTCGAGCTTCGGCGACCGCGTCGGCGGGCGCTGCTGGCGGCCGGAGGGAACCGCGCGCGGCCTCGTGCTCGCCGTCCACGCCCTCGGCCGCGACAAGGGCGACCCCGACCTCGCCGCGGCGGCGCAGGTGTGGGCTCGCGCCGGCCTCGGGAGCGCCGCCATCGACCTCCCGCTTCACGGCGAGCGCCACAACGCGAAGCTCTCCCGGCGAGCGGTCGCGGCGAGCGCGCCGGGAGCGGCCGCCGACCTCGCGCTCTGGCACGGCCTCGTCGCGCAGGCCGTGCGCGATCTGGCGCGCGCGCTCGACGCGCTCGCCACCCAGAGCCCGCTCCCGCCTTGCGCGTGCGTCGGCTTCGCAGACTCGGCGCCAATCGCGCTCGCGTTCGCGAGCCTCGATCCGCGCGTCGCCTCGGCAGCTGCGCTCGGCGCGGCGCGCCCGATCGCGCTCGAGCTCGGGAGCGTCCCGGCGAAACCCCTCGTCTGGCTCGCGCGCCCCGACGATCTGAGGCTCGCGCGCTGAGCGCTCGCTCTCGCGTGTCGAGTGTCGCGCCGCGCACTCGGCTGCTAACGCCTCGCTCCCACCCTCCCCCCTCCGAGGACCGCATGCGCTTTCGCTCCGCGATGCTCGCCTGGATTCCGCTCGCCGCCCTCTCCGCCTGCAATGGCAACGCGAACGGCATCGCCGCGGACGAGGGCGCAGGCACGCCGGTGGCGACGATCGGCGACGAGACGATCACGCAGGGCGAGCTCGACACCTGGATCAAGGAAGAGCTGTGGCGCAACCAGACCGACGACGGCAATGCGAGCAAGGTCTACGGCCTGCGCCAGCGCGGCCTCGAGCGCATGATCGACCAGCGCCTGATCGACGCGGAGGCCGCGCGGCGCGGAGTGAGCGCCGACCAACTCCTCGACGACGAAGCCGCGAAGCGCGTGCAAGTGAGCGACGCCGAGGTGAAGGCGTTCTACGACCAGCACGCCGGCCAGTGGGGCGACCGCAAGCTGGAGACGGAGGCGGCGGGCATCCGTTCCTACCTCGAGCGCCAGAAGGGCACCGATGCCGCGCAAGCATTCGTCGCCGAGCTGCGCGCGAACGCGAAGGTGGCCACGCTGCTCGAGCAGCCGCGCATCGCGGTGGAGGGCAAGGGGCACGCGAAGGGACCCGAGAACGCCTCGGTGACCGTGATCGAGTTCAGCGACTACGAGTGTCCGTTCTGCCGCCGCGCCGAGCCGGTCGTCGAGCAGATGCTGAAGGAGTACGCGGGCAAGGTGCGCTTCGAGTACCGGCACTTCCCGCTCGAGAGCATCCATCCGCTGGCACGCGGCGCCGCCGAGGCCGCGGTCTGCGCGGACGAGCAGGGACGGTTCTGGGAGTACCACGCCAAGCTGTTCGCCGGCGACGGCAGCGCGCTCGCGCAGCCGGTGCTCGCCCAGCACGCGGTGCAGAGCGGGCTCGACGTGGCCGCCTTCCAGGCGTGCCTCGCCTCCGGTCGCGCGCGCGCCCGGGTGGAGGCGGATCTGGCCTCCGGGAAGGCCGCGGGCGTGACGGGGACACCGGCGTTCTTCGTGAACGGGGTCCCCTACTCGGGCGCGATTCCGATCGAGGAGTTCCGCCGTGCGATCGACGACGAGCTCGCGCGAGCGCCTCGAGGCTGAGGCCGCCGCAGGGGGCGGCGGCGTTACGCGCGGCCGCCGATCCGCGCCAGCAGCGCGTCGCGTTCTGCCGCCATGCGGGCCGGCGTCTTCGCCTCGAGGTTGAGGCGCAGCAGCGGCTCGGTGTTCGATGGCCGCAGGTTGAACCACCAGTCGTCGTAGCGGACCAGCAGGCCGTCGAGCCGCGACACCTCGCGCGCCGCCGCGTGTTCCTTCGCGACCGCCTCGATGATCGCACTCGGGTCGTCCACGTGGCGGTTGATCTCGCCGCTCGCGGCGTAGCGGCGTAGGGGCGCGACGAGCTGCGACAGCTTCCTCTGCTCGCGCGAGAGCGCGCTCGCCAAGGCGACGAAGGCGGCGATGCCGTCGTCGGCCACCAGGCGATCCGAGAACCGGAAGTAGAAATGCCCGGAGAGTTCGCCGGCGAACACCGCACCGCTCTCGCGCATCTGCGCCTTCACGAACGAGTGGCCGACGCGGCACATCTGCGGCTCGCCGCCGGCGGCGCGGATCTCCTCGGTGGTCGCCCAGCTCGAGCGCAGGTCGTAGAGCACCCGCCCGCCGGGCCGGCGCGCGAGCTGCCCGCGTGCGAGCACGCCGGTCATCAGGTCCGAGGGCACGGGGTCGCCCTGCTCGTCTACGAACACCGCCCGGTCGGCGTCGCCGTCGAAGGCGACGCCGAAGTCGGCGCCCGTCCGCTTCACCGCCGCGCACACGTCGCGCAGGTTCTCGAGCTTCAACGGATCGGCGGGATGATTCGGAAAACGCCCGTCGGGCTCGAAGTAGAGACGCTCGACGCGCAGCGGCAGGCGCGCGAGCAGGGGCTCCATGCCCGCGGCCGCCATGCCGTTCGCACAGTCGACGGCGACGTGCAGCGCCGCGATCTCCCCGCTCGCGATCGCGAGCACGTGGCGCGCGTAGGCGTCGACCACGTCCCGGCATTCGCGCCGGCCTCGCTGCGTGGCGCACGCCGGCGTCGCCTCCCCAGCGAAGCACTCGATCTCGCGCAGCCCGCTCGCCTCGCCGACCGGCACGGCGTTCGGCCCGCAGATCTTCATGCCGTTGTACTGCGCCGGATTGTGCGAGGCGGTGAGCATGATCCCGCCGTCCGCCGCGAGCGCGTCGACCGCGAAGTACAGCATGGGCGTCGCGACGAGGCCGACGTCCAGGACGTCCGCGCCCGCCTCCCGCACTCCGCGCACGAGCGCCTCGCAGAGCTCTGGCGAGTGTGTCCTGGCGTCGCGACCGATCGCGACTCTCCGCGCGCGCAGGAAGCGCGCGGTGGCGTGGCCGATGCGGAACGCCGCCTCGGTATTCAGCTCGCTCGGGACGACCCCGCGGATGTCATAAGCCTTGAAGATCGACACGGCCCCACCCTACCTGCGGCCGCGCAAGCTCGCGGCGGGGTTGACCGTTACGACGGCGAGGAGGACTCTGCACGGCATGGGCGGCTTCGGAATCTGGGAACTCCTGGTGATTCTGGCGATCGCGATCCTGGTGTTCGGCGCACGGCGCCTGCCGGAGATCGGCGCTGGGCTCGGAAACGCCATCAAGAACTTCAAAGCGGGCATCTCGGGCAAGGACGAGATCGACGTCACTCCGAAGAAGGACGAGCTGTCGGACGGGAAGAAGCCGTAGCGCGCGGCGCCTCGGCGACGGGCTCCGGTTGAGTGACCGCCAGCGCCGAGACCGGTACGCGTTCTTGCGAGAGTGCGATGCCGGCGGCCTGATCCGGCAACGCGTCGAAGACCGCCTCGAACGCCCCGCCCGCCGTGAGCTCGAGCGCGTGGGCGTCGTGCTCCGCGCGAATCCGCTCGAAGGACAGCTCCCGAACCTTCCGCTCGTCGAGGGGCGGCCCGGCGACGGCGCTCGCGCCGGCGATGGGCTCGCCCAGCGCGTCCAGCCACGTCGCGCGCATGCGGACCGGCTGCGTGGTGACCGCGCCCGCCGGCAGCCGCCCGCGAACGACCACGAGCCGGGCCCCCAGCGCATTCTCCACGGCGTGCCGGCTCACCTCCACCTTCTCGCCGCGGAACGAGGCGCTGAGTACGCGCGCCGAGACGGTGGGCGCCTCCGCGGCGGGCGTGAGCGCCAGCGCCAGGCCGGCCGTGCAGAGGGCGATCGAGGCTAGCCACACGCCGCTGTCGACACCGAGCTGCGCGGCGCTGCGGAGCGTCTGCAGCCAGAAGGGCGTAGGCTCGGGCGCGGCCACCGCTCGCCGAGCCGGGGCGGACGCCGCGGCTGCGAGCGAGTCGTCGACGACGCTGGCGCGCTCGGGCTCGCGGCGCGCGCGCACGGGGCTGCGGACCGGGGGCGGAGCAGGCGCTTCGAAGCGCGCGTCCGCGGCGGAATCCCGCGCGCCGCTCAGCAGATCCCATCCTTCGGGCGAGCCCAGCGCGGCGAGCTCCTCCGAGTCGGAGCTGCGCACTGTCTGCGAGCCGGCGTCGGACGCGGGTCTCGCCGCGGGCGCGCGCGCCGCATTGGCGGGAGGCGCCTCGTCGAACTCCCACTTCTCCTCGTCCGAGCTCCCGGATTCGGCGCGCTCGGTCGCGCTCGGGCCGCCGAGCGTCGCCGAGCCGCCACTCGAGTCGAACAGATCCTCGGTCGACTCTGGCGCCAGCGGCTCACCAGGATTCGTCGCCTCGGCGACCACCTCCTCGATGAACGCCTCGTGCTGCGGTTTCGGGCGGTGCACGATGAAGGCCGTCTTGCAGCGCGAGCAGCGCACCTTTGCGCCGGTCGCGGGGATGCGCGCTTCGTCGAGGCGGAAGCGGGTCCGGCAGCTCTCGCATTCGACGATCACGCGGATTCCCCGGCAACGGCGCGCCTGGGGCCGGCGCGTCCGCCTGGGTTTTCGGACGAGCCGACGTCGTGCTTGAGGCGCCGGCCGGCGGACGAGGGCTGACTGCGCGAGCGCGACCGCTATGGTCGGCCGGCTTCGCACCCGACCACCGCCGAGCGAGCGAGCCATGGCCGTCCTGATCAAGCGGTACGCGAATCGCAAGCTCTACAACACCGCGGCGAGCCGTTACATCACGCTGCGCGGCATCGCCGAGCTGCTCGAGCGCGGCGAAGACGTGAAGGTGATCGACAACGAGACGGGCGAGGACATGACCGCCGTCACCCTCTCCCAGATCTTGGTGGAGACCGAGCGCGGCGGGCGCTCCGCGCCGGGCTCGCTGCTCACGGAGCTGTTCCAGCGCGGCGGCAGCGCCCTCGTCGACCGTTTTCGACAGGGCGTCGACGAGGCGCGCGAAGACTTCGACGAGCTGCGCGGCAACCTGCGCGGCCTGATGGGCGCGAACGGCTCGGCCAAGGAGAGCGCGCTGAGCACCCAGAGCGAGCTGGAGAAGCTCTTCCAGCGCGGCTTCGAACGCATGGCGCAGGCGCTCGACATCCCGCGCCGTTCGGAGCTGCGCGAGATCTCCGAGCGCCTCGATCGGCTGACGCGCTTGATCGAGGAGCGCGAGGCGCGGGAAGCGCGCGCCGCCGAGGAGCCCCCGCAGCCGCGCCGCGCCGGCGAGCGCTGAGAGGCTGAGAAGAAATCTCGCG
>CAYWRY010000065.1:0-21545 GCA_964460485.1 uncultured Spirochaetales bacterium | reverse complement strand
GCGCGATCTCGCGCGGCGCGACGCCGGGGCCCGAGGGCTCGATCGGCAAGGCGGTGGGCGCGCCGCTCTCGCAGCAGATGGCGTCGTTCGCCTCGGAGCTGCAGGGCGCGGCGGGCGGCCTGCTCGACGCGAGCGCCGCGCCCGACGCAAGCTGGATGGAGGGCTACCTCGCGTCGCCCGGAATCCGCATCGCGGGCGGCACCGACGAGGTGCTGCGCAACATCATCGCCGAGCGCGTGCTCGGCCTGCCGGCGGAGTGGCGCGCGGACAAGGGCATTCCCTTCCGCGACGTGCCGACCGGGATGGTGAAGAAGTAACGCGGCGCGCCCTTCGCGTCGCAGCGGAAATGGCCCTTTGGGGTCAGACCCGAAAGGGCCAATCGGGGGGCTGCAGGGAGGAGACGCGATGCGGCGGCGACGGATGCGGCCCGCCTCCGTCGCCGACCGCACCCCTCGACGGCTCGTCCGCGGCGGCACGGCAGCCGCTGCCGATCCTCACCTGCATCGCCCACCACCCGACGCTGCTGTCGCCCTTCATCGAGTCCGCTTCGGCGCTCGCGCAGCTCGTCGAGTTCCCGTTCCCCGCCGGCCACGATGCCCTCGATGGTCGCCGAGGGCCCGGTGTCCCGCTGGAGGACGGCTTGCCGGACCTCCCGCCGCTTCGTTAGCCACCCGCGAGCAGCGAGGAGGGCGCATGCCGGTCCGCGTCGAGAAGAACGGCTTCGTCACCACCGTGATCCACTCGCGACCCGAGGCGCGCAACGCAGTCGACCGCGCGCACGCGGAGGCGCTCGCTGCCGCCTTTGCAGATTTCGAGCGCGACGACGGCGCGCGCGCCGCGGTGCTGTGGGGCGAAGGCGGGAGCTTCTGTGCCGGGGCGGATCTGAAGGCGGTGGCCACGGCGCGCGGCAACCGCGTCGCCCCGCCGCGCGCGCTCCACGTGGCCGGCGATCCCGACGTCACGGGGCCGATGGGCGTGACGCGCTTGCAGCTCTCGAAGCCGGTGATCGCCGCGGTCGCCGGCTACGCCGTCGCGGGCGGGCTCGAGATCGCGCTCTGGTGCGACCTGCGCGTGGTGGAAGAAGGCGCGATCTTCGGCGTGTTCTGCCGCCGCTGGGGCGTGCCGCTCGTAGACGGTGGCACCGTGCGCTTGCCCAGAATCGTCGGCCAGGCACGCGCGCTGGACATGATCCTCACCGGACGGCCCGTCGCCGCCGACGAAGCGCTGCGCATCGGGCTGGCGGATCGCGTCGTGCCGAACGGCGCCTCGCGCGCGGCCGCCGAGCAGCTCGCGGCGCAGATCGCCGCGTTCCCGCAGCTCTGCCTGCGCGCCGATCGCCGCAGCGCGCTCGAGCAGTGGAGCCTGCCCGAGGCCGGCGCGCTCGCGAACGAGTACCGCCACGGCATCGGCGTGATCGAGAGCGGCGAGACGCAGCGCGGCGCGGCGCGCTTTGCCGCGGGTGCGGGGCGTCACGGGAGCTTCGCCTCGTGACGCGCGCGGCGAGGCCTCGCCGGTCGCGCGCGCTGGTCGCGCTGGACGTGTTCTCGCTGGCGGGGGCCGTCGCGCTCACTGCGCTCGCGTTCGCGCGCATCGAGGCCCTGCCGCCAATCTCCTGGGCGCCGGCGCTCCTGCTGGCGGCGTTCGCCGGCTGGGCATTTGCGGATTTTGGGAGCGGCCTCGTGCACTTCCTGTGCGACCGCTTCGGCAGCGAGCGAACCCCGTGGTTCGGTGCCGCCGTGATCCGCCCGTTCCGCGAGCACCACGACGACCCGCGCGAGATCGCGGACCACGGCTTCGTCGAGCTGTCGGGCAACAACGCGCTCGCGGTCACGCCGATGCTCGCCGTCGGCGGCGGGCTCGCGCCGTTCTTCGGCGAGACGCTCCTGCACAGCGCCGTCTTCTCGTGGCTGATGTCCGCGAGCGTGGGCCTGTTCACGACGAACCAGATCCACCGCTGGGCCCACATGCCTCGCGCGCCGCGCCTCGCGCGCTGGCTCCAGCGCGCCGGCATCGCGATCCGCCCCGAGCAGCACGCCGCCCATCACCGCGGCGCGCACGACGTCGCCTTCTGCATCACCAACGGCTGGTGCAACGGCTGGCTCGACCGCGCGCGCTTCTGGGCGCGGGTCGAGCGCGCGCTGCGCGGCAGCGCGTCGGCCGCGGCGGCCGCGCGCGGCGGCGTCGCGGAGCGCGCGTGAGCGCCCCCACCTGGCAGGCGTTCTACGACGGCGCCTGGCAGTTCCCGTTCGGCGTGATGGTCGTGCCCGTTGCGTTCCTGCTGCACCGCGCGATCGCGCGCGAGCGGCGCGAGGACGCGCTCGACCCCGCCCTCGCGCCGTTCGCGTCCACGTGGGTGACGCTGTTCGCGCTCGAGACGCTGATCGATCCGCTCGCGGCCGGGCCGCTCGCGAACGCGCTCGGCTCGCGCGGCGCGGCGCAGGCGCTCGGCACGCTCTTCGTCGTGCTCGGAGACTTCCGCGTCTACTGGCTCGTGCTGCGCCTGCGCACGCCGGAGCAGACGGGTGCGCGCGCCGCGCTCCAGGGGCTCGGGCTCTCGCTGATCGCGCCGCTGTTCGCCGCGCTCGTCTCGCTGCGCGCGGGAACGGGCCAGGCGATGTGGCTCAGCCACGAGCTCGTCTCGCTCGGCCTCGCGTTCGCCCTCGCGCGCCTCGCGCTACCGGACGAGGCGACTCGCCCGCGCCATGCGCGCTTCGTGCGCGACGTGCTCGGCTTCGTCGCCGCCTACTACGGGCTCTGGGCCGCCGCCGACGTGCTGATCCTCTGGGGCCTCGACACCGGCTGGCAGGTCCGGCTCGTGCCGAACCAGCTCTACTACGGCTTCTTCGTGCCGTTCGTGTGGTGGAGGTTCTTCGGCCGGTCCTAGTTCGCCCAGTACACGTACTCCTCGCCCTCGCGCAGCGGCTCGGCGAGCGTGTGGTCGACGGCGATCGAGCCCTCGATCAGCGCGGGCCAGGCGGGCAGCACCATCTGCTGCTCGTGCTCGGCGAGGATCGCCGCGAGCTCCGCGACCTTGTCGGGGCGAGCGCCGGCGAGATTCGTGCGCTCGGTCGGATCGGCGGTCGTGTCGAAGAGCCAGGTTCGCTTCGGGCGCTCGCTCACCTGGAGCTTCCAGTCGTCGGCGAGGATCGTGCGGTAGTGGCCGCTCCTCCAGAAGATCGCGCCATGCGGGCGGCCCTGGGCCTCGCCGAGCGCCAGCTTCACCAGGTCGACGCCGTCGATCGTGCGATCGCTCGGCAGCGCTGCGCCGGCGGCTCCGGTGGCGGTGGCGAAGATGTCCACGTGGGCTGCGGGCGTGTGGAAGCGCGCGCCGCCGGGCAGCCGCGCGGGCCACTTCGCGAAGAACGGCGTGCGGATGCCGCCCTCGAAGAAGGTCATCTTCCAGCCGCGATAGGGTTGGTTGAGGTCGGGCAGCCCGACGTAGTCGGCGCCGCCGTTGTCGCTGGTGAAGATCACCAGCGTGTCCCGCTCGAGGCCGTGGGCGCGCAGCGCCTCCAGCACCGTGCCCATGCCGCGGTCGAGGGCGCGGATCATCGCCGCGTAGACGCGCAACGTCGGGTGCTCGATCTCCGGCAACGCGTCGACGTCGCTGCGCAGCGCCTGGAGGGGCGTGTGCGGCGCATTGAAGGCGACGTACAGGAAGAACGGCCGGTTCGCGTTGGCGGCGATCGCGCGGGCCGCTTCGACCGCGAGGTAGTCGGTCACGTAGCGTCGGGAGCGAAGCGCGGGCCGCCGTCCTTGCGCACTCCGTACACCAGGTTCGCCCACAAGAATTTGTCGATGGGATCGAGGTCCTGCATCGCGTTGACCGCGCGCGGATCGTCCTTCGCCAGGTAGAGCGACGCGCCCGACGCGAAGCCCAGGTACTCGTCGAAGCCCTGGGCGTTCGGGTGGAAGCGCGCCGACTCGCCGAGGTGCCACTTGCCGAGGCCGAGTGTGCGATAGCCGCGCTCCCTCAGCAGCTCGGCGATGGTGATCTCGCTGGGCGGAACGCCCTGCTCGGCAACCGGCGGCACTTCGGCCTCGCGCTCCTCGAAGTAGACCGGCGGGATCGCCTCGTCGCGCCGCATCCAGGCGACGAGCCGCATGAAGGCCTTCGGCGCGGGCGTGAACTCGAAGCCGAAGCGCGTCGGATAGCGGCCGGTGAGGATCGCCGCGCGCGACGGGGCGCAGGTGGCGTTGCCCGCGTGGCTGCGCGTGAACTCGACCCCCGCCCGCGCGATGCCGTCGATGTTCTGCGTCGGCACCGCGCCGCCGGCGACGCCGCCGCCGGAGAAAGTGAGGTCGTTGTAGCCGAGGTCGTCGGCGACGATCACGACGACGTTCGGCGGCCGCGGCCCGTCCGGCGCCTCCGCGGGACCCGCCTGCCAGACGACGGGCACGTTCTCGCTCACCGGCTCGACGAGCCGGCCCACGACGCCCGGCACGCGCAGCAGGATCTCCATGCGATTCCACCAGGCGAGGCCGAGCGCTGCGGTGAGCGCGATTCCCACGGCGAGCTTGCGCATCGGGGCCCCTCGGCGGCTGGGTACGGCACGGCAGTCCGCGCCGGCGAGCTTTGTGGCATTCTATGTGCCACAAAAGGAGAAAGGCAATGATCTCGCTCCATCCGAGCAAGGCGCAGCTCGAAGCGCTGCTCCAGAGCCCCGAGCGCGGGCCGGTGGTGATGCTGAACCTGCTGCGCTTCAAGCAGCACGCGAGCGCGCCCGACGAAGGCGTGAGCGGCCAGGAGGCGTACCAGCGCTACGGCGACGCGATGCGCGCGCTGGTCGAGGCGCGCGGCGGGCGTTTCCTGTGGCTCGGGCGCGTCGACGCGCAGGTGATCGGGAGCGGCGCCGAGGGCTTCCACGTGGCGGCGCTGGTGGAGTACCCGTCGCGCAAGGCGTTCGTCGAGATCGCCACCAGCCCCGAGGTGGCGCGGATCGGCGTGCACCGCGCGGCGGGCCTCGAAGGGCAGTGGCTGCTCGCCACCACGACGCGCCCCCGATGACTCGCGCCGCGAGGAGCTGAACGTGGAGTTCGGGCGCACACCCAACGCGCGCTTCGAGAACCTGCCGGGCTGGCTCTTCGCGCCGCGCTACGTGAGCGTGCCCGACGGCGAAGGCGGCGCGCTGCGCATGCACTTCGCCGACGAGGGTTCGCCCCGCGACGCGCCGATCCTGTGCCTGAACAGGCAGGCGACCTGGTCGTACCTCTACCGCAAGCTGATCCCGCGTTTCGTCGCCGCCGGGCGGCGCGTCGTCTCCGCGGAACTCGTCGGCTTCGGGCGCTCCGACAAGCCCACGCGCGTCACGGACCACAGCGACGCGCGGCGCATCGCGTGGCTGCGCGAATTCCTCGAAGCCACGGCTCTGCGCGAAGTCACGCTCGTCTGCCAGGACTGGCGCGGGTTGATCGGCCTGCGCGTGCTCGCGGAGTTGCCCGAGCGCTTCGCGCGCGCGATCGCGTCGACCACCGGCCTGCCGGACACGCGCGACTTCATCGCGCGCAGGTCGCGTGCGTGAGGGGCACGCTGCGCATCCTGCCCCCGGCCGACGACGCGTACTCCGGCTCCGCAATGTCCGTCGCGTTTCTGTGGCTCCATCTCGCGATGAACGTGGCGCGGGGATGCGTGCACGTCTTCCTGCCCGACTCCGGCGCAGGCCGCATCGCGGGCATCGATCTCGCGCAGAACGCGGCGCCGGTCGTGAGCCTTCTCGGCGCGATCGGCGTCGACCAGCTCTTCTGGGCCGCGATCGAGCTCGGCGTCCTCACGCGCTACCGGCGCTGGATTCCGACGCTGCTCGCGTTCCTGCTCGCAAAGCAAGTGGCCGTGGCATGGATGCTGTGGCTCTGGAAACCGCTCGGAGTGGAAGCGCCAGGAAAGCTCGGCGCGCTGGCCGGCGTGCACCTCGTCGCGCTCGCGCTGTGGCTCTCGTTGCGCGAGCCCCCCACGCGCAGCTGAGCGGCGCGCGCCCGAGCTGCGCAGAGCTCAGCGCGCAGCCAGCCCGACGCGCGCGCGGATCTCCTGCTCGACGCGCCAGAGGCGGTCTTGCCCCCAGGTCGCATAGTCGGGGGCGCCGCCGCCGCGCACGCGGAAGCTCGGCACGCCCCACAGCCCGAGCGCGAGCAGCTCGGACCGGTTCGCCTCGAGCTCCGCGCGCCAGCCCGCGCCACGGTCGAGATGGTCCCGCGCTTCGCCCCAGTCGAGTCCCACTCGCTCGACGACGCGGCGCAGCCCGGCGTCCGTGCCCGTGTCGACGCCCTGCGACCACGAGGCGCGCATGAACTCCAGCAGCAGCTCTGCCGCGCGCCCACGCTCGCGCGCCCATGGATAGAGCGAGAAGCAGCGCTCGACGGGTCGCCCGACGGGATCGCAGACGCGGCCGAAGGGCACGCCAGCGTCCTCGGCCTCGCGCTTCGTGTCGAGGGCGATGTAGAGCCGCTTCGGGGCCGGGACGGGCAGACCGCGCATCACCATCGGCAGCACCGGCCGCAGCTCGAGCTCGACTCCGTAATGCTGCGCGAGCGCGAGCACGCGCTCCGTCACGACGTAGGTGTAGGGGCTGCGCAGCGAGGCGAAGAAGGCGAGACGCACGGCCGTGCCGGCGCCGCTCACGGGCGGCATGGCCTCGCGTCGCGACTCCGGACGCGGAGCGATCGGAGCATTCGGCGCGCCGGCGCGCGCCGCACCCTCCGCGACCAGTCGGCGCTCGAGGTGGTGCAGGCGGTCGACGCCCCAGTACCACTCGCCCTCGAAGTGGAACGTCGCGCCGAGGTAGTGGCCGAGGCGCTCGCGCAGCGCGGTTCCCTCGGCCAGCGCGCGGGCGGTCTCCGCTTCGCTCGCCTCGCCGAGCTGCGCCGCGAGTTCGGCGAGTGCCGCGGCGTCGCCGCCCCAGAGCGCGGCGCTCACTGGCGCAGCGTGCGCCACGAACGAGCCGGCGCCGATCGAGCGAGCGAGAACGCGCTGCGCGCGGGCGACGTCCGCGGGGTCGCGGGCCGCCGCGCCCGCCGGGAACGCGAGCCCGTATCCGCCCGAGACGTCGGCGGCGTCGCGGCGCGCGAAGGCCTCGAGCAGGGCGCGCTCGGGCGCTGCGGCGTCGCTCGGCGGAAAGGCCAGGTGCGGCGCGAGAGCGATCGCATAGCGGTCGCACAGCGCGCGCAAAGTCTGCGCGGCGAGCGCGCCGTAGGGATCGTCCACCTGATGGAAGTAGTGGACGACGGGCCCGCCGCCGCGCAGGCGCCGAGCGCCGCGGGCGAGGGCGCGCCGCAGCGCGCGCATGCGCGGGCTCGTCAGCAGTGCCATCGCATGGGGAGCGACGCGCCGCGCGAGCGTCACGTCGCGCCTCGCCGCGAGCGGGCGGCCTCCACGAGCGCGCCGCCCGCGACGAGCACGAGAGCCACCGCGAGCCGCGGCCCGCCCGCCACGAAGTAGGGGGCGACGGGCACAGCGATCGTCCTCTCCATGGCCGCCACCTTGTACAAGTGCGCGTCGCGGAAGCGCGGGTCGCCCGCGATCTCGATCATGTCGCGCCGGCTCCGGTAGCGAATGACGCCGGCCAGCGACCAGCGCTCCGCACCGGCGAGGCCCCACACCTCGACCGCGCGCCCGGCGGCGTCGCCGCCGAGGACCGGATGCGACGCGCGCGCGAGCAGCGCCGGCGTCATGTACGCCATGTAGCGATCGAGCGCGTCGCTGGCGCCCTCGCCGCTGCCCATCTCGCCCACGGGCGCCGGCGCCTCGGCGAGCGCGACGAGGTTCACCATCACGAAGTCGCCGCCGTCGTCGGCGGCGAGGAACTCGCGCAGCGTCGCGACGCGCTCGGCGGGCAGGCCGCGCTCGCGCAGGCGCGCGGCGTACGACTCCACCTCCGCCGGAGTGAGCGGCCCGGCGACGCCGTCGTACCAGAGACGGAACAGCGCGTAGAGCAGAGCGGCGACGAGCCAGGTTGCGAGGCGCGGCAGTCGGCTGGGGGGAGCGGTCAAGCGGCCTCCTGCGCGGGCTTGCCCATTGTGGCACAAGCCGTGTCATATTTGCGCCGCCGCTCGGGGCGGCGCCGTGCGCCGCCCGCACCCGACCCGCGAGGTTCCCGATGACCGACTCGCTGCTCCGCATCGTCGGCGCGCCCGGCTCGCCCTACAGCCGCAAGCTGCGCGCCGTGCTGCGCTACCGGCGCATTCCCCACGCCTGGCTGCAGGCCGGCTCGCGCGGCGCGCGGGAGCTGCCGCGGCCGCGCGTCCCGCTGCTCCCCCAGCTCGTCTACCCGGGCGCAACGGAGGCGCTCACGGACTCGTCGCCGCTGATCCGCCGGCTCGAGCGCGAGCACGCCGGGCGCTCGGTGATCCCGGACGACCCCGCGCTCGCCTTCCTCGACGCGCTGCTCGAGGACTACGCGGACGAGTGGCTCACCAAGCCGATGTTCCACTACCGCTGGGCGCATCGCGCCGACGCGGCGCAGGCGGCGGCGGTGCTGCCGCGTTGGCGGCGCGTTGACGACGCGGAGGAGAACGCGCTGGCCGCGGCCAAGCTGTTCGCGGAGCGCCAGATCGGGCGGCTGTGGGTGGTGGGCTCGAACGCGACCACCGCCGCGGTGATCGAGGAGAGCTACCGGCGGCTGTTGCGCCTGCTAGACGCGAGGCTGTGCGAGGCGCCCTTCGTGTTCGGCGAGCGGCCGAGCGCCGCGGACTTCGGGCTCTACGGCCAGCTCACGCAGCTCGCCGGCTTCGACCCGACGCCGCGCGCAGAGGCGCTTGCCCTCGCGCCGCGCGTGCTCGCGTGGGTCGACGTGGTGGAAGACCTCTCCGGTCTCGAGCCCCGGGACGGCGAGTGGATCTCGCGCGACGCCGTGACGCCCGCGCTGCGCGCGCTGTTCGGCGAGGTCGGCCGCGTCTACGTGCCTTTCCTGCTCGCGAACAGCGCGGCGCTCGCGGCGCGAGAGGAACGCGTCGAGTGTACGATCGACGGCCAGCCCTGGGTGCAGCAGCCGTTCCCTTATCAGGGGAAGTGCCTGCAGTGGCTGCGCGAGGGCCATGGGGCGCTGGCAGCCAGCGACGGCGCCGCCGTGGATCGCGTCCTGGCGGGGACGGGCTGCGAGGCGCTCTTCGCCTGACGCGCGCGCTCAGCGCGCAGCGCTCTGGCGCGTGGACGCGAACGCGAGAAAGCCGGCCGCCGCCACCTCGACGGCGATGAAGACCGCCGCGAAACCCGCGCCGTGCGCCGCGAACGCGACGCAGCGCGCGACTGCCGCCGCGCCGAGCATGCCCGCCGGAACGCGCAGCAGCTTCGCGTGGCCGGGGCGTGCGCCGAGCAGGGTGGTCGCGCCGATCGCGAGGAAGAAGGCCGCGAAGTCGCCCACCTGCGTGCTGCGCCCGAGACCGTCGAGCAGCGGCATCCCGAGGCCCTGCGCCGCGCCGGTCGGATTCAGCAGCCAGTTTCCACCTTGGAGTGCGAAGAAGGCGCCCACCAGCAGCGTGAGGATTCGCACGGGTGACGACATCGCTGGCGATCATGGCACTCGGCGTGCCACGAATCCAGGACGCCGGCTGCGCGCGGCGGGGGCTGGCGCGCGAGTGTCCTGACGCGCGTCAGCTCGCGGTGCGCGCGTCCGTGGCGACGCCTTCCATGCAGCGCCGATAGGAGGCCGGCGGGAAGAAGGCGAGCCAGCACGCGGCGAAGGCGATCGCGACGCTGGAAGCGATCGCCGCGAGCACGGTGCGCCAGATCGGCGGGAACGGCTGGCTCGGGTCGGGCTGCACGAAGACGCCGCGCCACGCGCGGGCCCAGCGCGAACAGCGGGATCGCGGCGAGTGCGCCGGCCCAGATCGCCCACAACGCGAAGCGGTTCGCGACGAGCGGCTCCGCGAGTCCGAGGCGCATCCGGCGGCGCAGCGCGCGCGTAGGCGGCGGACTCGGCGAACAGCGACGCCAACACCGCGCAGCGCGGCAAGAACACGGCGAGCGAGAAGGCGAGGCCGAGCAGGGGCTCCGGCGCGGCGCCCGTGCGAGCCGAGAGGCGCAGCAGGCGCAGGCCGAGCAGGCCGACCCCGGCACAGATGGCGAGAAGGAGGGCGGGTCGCACGCTAGCGCCGCCGGGGCCCGCATCGGACGGCCCGCGCGCCGTGAACCCGCGCGCGGCGGTGGTGGCTTTCGCCCGGCGCTTCCGCGAGCTTGCGGCGCGACGGAGGTTGTGGCAGCGCCCATGCCACGACCGGAGGAAGCGGTGGAGCGACGGGGAAGCAGACGCAGCGGAGCGCCCGGTCGCGCCGTGTCGCACGCCGACGGCCGGGTGCGGCGCGGCGAGCGAAATCGCGAGGCGATCGTCGACGCGCTCTTCGCGCTGGTCGGCGCGGGCGAGCTCCAGCCCACCGCCGAGCAGGTCGCGGCGCGGGCCGGCGTCGGCCTGCGCAGCGTGTTCCGCCATTTCCGCGACATGGAGAGGCTGTACGCCGCCCTCGACGCACGCCTGCGCAGCGAGGTCTCGCCGATCGTCGATGAGCCGGTGCCGCGCGGCAGCCGCGCGATCCGCGCGCGCGCCCTCGTGCAGCGCCGCGCAAGGTTGTTCGAACGCATCGCGCCCTACAAGCGCTCGGGGAGTCTCGCGCGCCAGCGCTCGCCGTTCCTGGCCGCGAGCCATCGCGCGCTGGTGGGCGAGCTGCGCGAACACCTGCTGCACTGGCTGCCGGAGCTGGCGTCGGCGCCGCGCGAGGTGGCAGACGCGATCGAGCTCGCCACCTCGTTCGAGGCGTGGGATCGCCTGCGCGTAGACCAGCGCCTGTCCGTAGCGCGCGCTACCGCGGCGGTGGAGGCTTCGCTCGCCGCCCTGCTGCGGAGGACCTGACGCCGACTGCGCAACGCGGGGTGCGCGCCGCGCCGCCGCTCAGACTGTCGCGCGCGCGCGAGCCGGCGCGATCGCGGCGCGCAGGCGCGTCCACACCCGCGCCATTGCGCCGTGGGAGGCCGCGTCGTCGCCGCGCGGTATCGCGCCTTGGGAGGCGAGCCGCTCGCGCACGTAGGCGGCGATCGCCGCGCGCTCGGGCGCGCAGCCCCCGAGGAAGGTGAGCGCCATGCCCCGCGGCAGGTTCGCTCGCACGAAGTCGCCGGGGACGTTCGCGTAAATCACCTGCGCGGGCAGCTCGACACCGCCGCTCGGCAGAGGCAGGTGCACGGTGACGAAGCTCTCGGGCAGACACGGCCGGTCGGTCTCGACGAAGCAACCGCTCTCGCACAGCGAGTAGACGAGGCCCGCCTTCTCGCGCGTGCCGAGGCGTACGCGTGCGACCAGATTGGTCGCGGCGCGCGCATACAGCCGGCTCTGGCCGTGCTCGCCATGGAGCGCGCGGTTCACCGCGAAGCGCAGCTCGCGGTCGGTGGCCGGCTCCCACAGCACCTGCTGGACGCCCGCGTTGCGCAGCCGCTCGAAGCCGCCGTCGCCGATGACCGGACCCAGCGCGATACAGCGCAGCGAGCCCGGGCCGTAGGCGCGCGCGAGCCGGAACAGCGCGCCGGGCACGAGGAAGTCGGCGTCCGTGGGCACGAGCGCGGCGCGCACCGGCGCCTGCTCGCGCTCGAGACGCGCGGCCGCGGCGCGTGGGTCGCTCACGCTGATCGGGCGGAAGCCCAGCGCGATCAGGCGCGTCGCGAGTCCGCCGCTCACACCGGCGAAGCCGATCACGAGCACCGCATCCCGGTCTCTTCCGCGCACGCCTTGGCTCCCCGGCGAGAGCCGCATGCAGCGGCTCCGCCTCTCCAGTGAGTGGGAGGGCGGCGACGACCGGTGACGCTGCGTGCAGGCTGCACGTCGCCTGCCGGTCTCGGGGAGCGGCGTGGGCCGTGCGGGCGCCGCTCAGCGCGCGCCGCGGTAGGACTTCTCCTCGATCAGCGCCGAGCCGAGCCGCAGGTTCACGCGCCGCTTGATCGCCGCGCGCTCGTCGTTGTGGCGGTAGACCGAGCGCGCGAGCGAGACGAACTCCGCGTCGAAGCGCTGCGCGGCCTCGCGCTCGCGCAGCGCGTCCTCGACCTCCCAGAGCGCCGCGTTGACGCGCGCGAGCGCCGCCTCCTCCTCGCGCAACGCCGCGGCGTCGGGGATCTCCGCGCGCCAGGTCGCCTCGAGCAGCGCGAGCTCGCGCGCCACGTTCGCGCGCTTGGCTGGATCCGCGATGCGCGCGGCCTTGAGCCGCAGGATGGTGAGCTTGTCGAGCAGCTCGCCGGGCGAGATCGGCACGCGGATCTCTCTCATGCGCGCGATGCTACCGGCGCGGCGGCGGCGCCTCGCGCACCGGTCGCGGCGAGCAGCGCGTCGAGCTTCGCCGTCACGTCCGCCACCGAGATCAGCTCCATCACGCCAGGCTCCTCGATGCGCTGGTGCCAGGGCAGCTCGTCGACCGACCGATGGCGGAAGCGGCGCGCTGCGTCGGCGAAGCGGTCGACGGCCCACGCACGCGAGAAGTAGGCGCCGGTGCGCGCCGGGTTCGAGGTGGCGTGCAGTCCGACGACGGGCGTGCCCACCGCCGTCGCGAGGTGTGCGGGCCCCGAGTCCGGGCAGAGCAGCAGCGTCGCGCGCGCGAGCAAGGCGACGAAGCCGGGCAGGGTGTCCTTTCCGATCTGGTCGACGAGCGGCCGCTTCGCCGCGCGTACGATCGAGTCGCCGATCGCGCGTTCCTCGGGCGTGGGACCGCCGCACAGGATCACGCGCATGCCGTGGCGCTCCTGCGCGTGGTCGGCGACTGCCGCGTAACGCCCGGGCAGCCAGTCGCGGGCGTGGACGCTCGAGCAGGGCGAGATCGCGAGCGTGGGAGGCGCGCCGTCGGGGATCAGCCGCTGTGCGTACGCGCGCGCGTCGGCGGGCAGCGCGAGATCCCAGCGCGGCGCGAGGTCCGCGACGCCGCACGCCGCCGCGAACTCGAGCGCGGCGTCGAGCACGTGCTGGCGCTCGCGCGCCGCGATCCGCGCGCTCGCGAACAGCCACTGGCCCTCGCGCGCGCGGGCGCGGTCGAAGCCGAGCTTCGCGCGCGCCGGGATCAGCATGGAGAGCAGGCTCGCGCGCAGCGCCGGCTGGAGCATCAGCAAGAGGTCGAAGCGCCGCGGCCCGAGGCGCGAGCCGAGTTCGCGGAGCGCGGGCGCGCCGCCGCCCTTCTCGAACGGGATCACCTCGACGCCGTCGACGAGCGCGAGCAGCTTGGCCTCGGCCTTGCCCACGATCCAGGTGAAGCGCGTCTCCGGCCAGGCGCGCTGGAGCGCACGCAACAGCGCGATCGCGTGGCACACGTCGCCGAGCGCGGAGAGGCGCAGCAGGCAGACGCTCGCGGGCGGCATCGAGAAGAGCGGAGCGGACGGCATGGCGCGCGAATATTGACGGCGAGGCCGCGCCGCGCGAGCGGGTCGGTGGCCCTTTGGGGTCTGACCCCAAGGGCCACTTCTACCGGGGATCCGAGAACTTCGGCGCGCGCTTCTCGAAGTTCGCCCTCACGGCTTCCATCTGGTTCGGGCTACCGGCGAGCTTGCGCTGCAGCATCTCCTCGCGCTGCAGGCCCGCGGCCGGCGAGACGAGCGGCGCCTCGTTGAGCAGCAGCTTCGCCGCGCGGATCGCGTCGGGGTTGATGCCTGCGATCTCGCGCGCCAGCTCCATCGCCGATTCGTAGGGCGTATTGGTCACGTGCGTCGCGAGGCCGAGCGCGTGCGCCTCCTCGCCCGAGAAGATGCGTGCGGTGTAGGTGAGCTCCTTCGCCACGTCCGGCCGCACGAGCCCGCGCAGCAGCTGGCTCCCCGCCATGTCGGGGATCAGTCCCCAATAGCTCTCGCGGATCGAGAGCTTCGCGTCGGGCGCGACGAAGCGGATGTCGGCGCCCAGCGCGATCTGCAGGCCGCCGCCGTAGGCGACGCCGTGCACCGCCGCGATCACGGGCGCCGGCATCGCGTGCCACAGCCACGCCGTCTGCTGCGCGTAGTTCGCAGGGCTCGACGCGTCGCGGTCGAACAGCGCGCGCCGCGGCTTCTCACCCGCCGCCGGCGGCTGCCCCGAGCCCGCGATCGCCGCCATGCTCGTCATGTCGAGCCCCGCGCTGAACGCGCGCCCCTCGCCGGAGAGCACGACCACGCGCACCGAGCGGTCGTCGGCGAGGTCGCGCGCCGTCTCGACCAGCGCCTCGAACATCAGCGGATCGAGCGCGTTCATCTTGTCGGGGCGATTCAGCCGGACGTCGGCGATGCCGTCTTTGCGCAGGACGCGGATGCGGTCTTCGGACATGGCGTCTCCTTCTGCCACCGACTACTTCTGCCGCAGGAACTCGCTCAGCCCGTATCCCACCTGATCCCCGAGCCGCCACTCCGTCATCCCTTCGCCGATGAACGTCTCGAGATTCTCGCGGCGATTCCTCAAGGGGATGAAGGCCGTCACCTTGCCGGTGATCGTGTGCTCGGCGCCCTTCTCGGTCTTGATCTTCGCGGTCAGGCTCTTGTGATACAGGCCGTTGTCCTCGTACTCGGCGGTGATGTGCGCGTCGACGATGCGCTCCATCTCCATGCCGCGCACGATCACGCCGCCGCGCGAGACCTGCCTGCCCTCCGCGTCGCGCTGCACGATCGAGACCATCGCGCCGAGCCCTTCGCCGAAGTTCATCGTCAGCCACTCGTAGCTGTGCAGCGCCTGCCAGTAGCGCGGGCCCCAGGAGTGGTCGCGCAGGCCGAAGCCCTCGATGCGCTGCGTCTCGCCGTCGATCGTGAGCGAGCCGGTCACGCGCATGTGCTGCTCGAAGTGCGCGCGCGCGAAACCTTCTTCGGCCTTCTCGCCGGGCTTCTCCTCGGCCTTGTGGCCGTAGAGCGGGCCGACCGCGACGTGCTCGAGGTCGAACTGCACGCGCTTCTTCGGATTGTTCTGGAATGCGGCCTTCGGATCCGCCATCTGCCGCGGCTCGCGCAGCTCGACCACGTTGCCGTCGAACGTGGTGCGGTGCCGGTCGGTCATCTCCAGCACTTCGAACTTCAGGCCGCCCGCGTCGAAGGCGTCGTTGTTCGAGATCGCGGGCCGGCCGAAGCTGAACAGCACGCGGCCGTCGGGCAGGTAGAGGCAGACGGTGCGCTCGGCGTTGCCCTCGTTCGCGCGATTGCCGATGCGGAACCAGCCGCCGAGGGACTTCTTGGTGTCGAAGAAGTTGTAGTAAGCGCTCTCGTTGAAGTTCTGCTCGGGCCCGAGCGGATGCATCAGGTCGTCTTCCGGGGCGAGGTTGCCGATGATGCGCGCCATGGGCGGCTCCTTGGGTGAAGGGCCGCAGGGTATCGCGCGGGGCGCGCGCTTCGCTCACGGACTCGGCGTGGGCACCGGCAGCGACAGCTGCAGCCCGGCGCCGCTGACGACGCGCTTCGCGCGGTCGAAGCGAAGCGGCGCGAGATCGAAGCCGTCGACGAGCAGCCCGTCGAGGTAGTCGGGCACGAGAGCGTCGAGGGACGGCGGCAAGACGCCGCGCTCGCGTTCGAACCCGTGCACCGCCAGCGCCGCGCGCGTGAGCGCGAGCTGCGTCGCGAGAGCGCAGCGCGCCCGCTCCGCGTTCTCGAAGCTCGGGTCGTCGAGCACGCTTCGCCGCCCGATTGCGTTCGGGCGCAGCAGCTCGGAGAAGCGCAGCGCCGCCGGCGCCGCCGGCTCCCGCGCGCCGCAAGGCTCGCCCGCCCGCGCACGGACCTCGCGCACCTTCGCCGCGAGCGTGCGCAACGTGTCGTTCGGCTTCACCAGATAGCTGCCCGGGAGCCACGCGGCGGCGCGCGCGGCCGGACCGTCTGCGCGCGCGAGCCACGCGCCCGCCAGGGGACCCAAGCGACCGCTCTCCGCGCCCGCGAGGATCAGCGCGCGTTGGTAGCGGTACTCGGCCGCCAAGCTCTGGCCGAAGGCGCCCGGGTCCGGGGAGAAATCGCGCAGCGCCACCCGCAGCGCGCGCATTTCCTCGAGCGGCATCTCGTACTGGGCGAACAGCGCGGCCACGGCGCCGAGTCCAGTCCGCCACGTCTCGAGCGCGGCGCTCGCATGGAGCAGCGCGCCGTTGGCGTCGCCCTCGAGCTTCGTGCCGATCCGCAGCAGCGTGAGCGCGTCGTCGAGTGCGCCCGCTGGGTCCTCGCTGCGCGCGCGGGCGATCGCGCGCACGCCCAGCAGCTGCGCGAGCCGGCCGGCGTCCGCGCCGGGCTTCGCGGGGCTCAGCGGATCCCCCGGCGAGCGGAGCGCTGCTTGCCGCGAAATTCGCGCGTACGTGGCGAGCGCGCGGCCGTTCGCCGCCAGCTCGCGCGCTGCGAGCGCGTCGTCCCAGCGCCCGCCGCTCGCCATCTCCGCGAGGCGCGTGGAGGTCGCCTCGTCGGGCGGCGAGAGCAGCTCCGCCGCCGCGGCGAGCGTCACGAAGCCGTTGTCGTGGTCGGCGAGCGCGGGCTGCGGAGCCGCCGCGAGATCCGCGTCGCTCGGCGGCGGTCCGTCTCGGCGCAGCAGCAGCGAGCTGAAGGCAGCGATCGCGACGAAGAGGCCGAGCGCGATGCGCGGCAGGGCGCGATTCATCGATTCCACACGCTGAAGGGCATCTTGGTCGCGAACCCTATCGCGCCCCCAGCGTGGATGAAGGTGACTTCGAGCTGATACGCGCCGGGCTTGGCCTTGGGCGGCAGCGCGATGAAGGTGTCGACCGCCCAGCGCCCGGGCTGCGCGATGAACTCGGTCGTGTCGTCGACGACCGTGGCGCCGCCGAAGGCGATGCGCGTGCGCAGCTTGCCGGCGAGCGGCTGCTTCGCGCGCGCGGGGCAGAGCGCGTAGACGATGCGGTGCCCGAACTCCTGCCCGGCCGCGAGCGGCGTCGGGCGCAGGGCGCTCTCCTCGAGCACGAGCAGCGGGCGGCGCTGCTGCGCGCAGTCGTACTCGCGCGCCACCTCGACCTCCGTGCCGAGCAGCTTCGCGCCCGGCTGCTGCGCGTTGCGCGCGGGCGCGTAGGCGGCGCGCTGCGGCGCCGTCGCGCAGCCGGCAGCGGCGAACAGGAGCGCGGCGACGAGCGCGCGCGTCAGCGTCGAATCACCCACCCCGATTCCTCCTCGCTCTCGCCCCCATGCGACTTCGACTGCGGAGCAGGCTTCGTTCGCCGCTGGGCGGCGGGCTTCTTCGCGGCGCGCCTCGCCGCGTCGGCGGATGGCGCGGGCGCGGGGGCCGGCGGCTGTGCAAGCTCGGCTGCGGGCGGCTGCACCTCGGTCACCGGGGCTCGCGGCACCGCGTGCGAAGGGTGAGGCGCGTCCGCCGCCTTCGCTGGCCCGGTTTCCGTCGGGCTCCCAGGCGCATCGCCCTCCCGAATCCGCACCGCGCCCAACGCGACCGCCACGAGCGCCGCGCTCGCGAGCGCCCAGAGCAGCGCGCGCCCGCGCGCGCGGCTCGCCGGCGCACCAGCGCCGAGGGTCTTCGCGTGAGCGGCGAAGGGCGCGTCGTCGATCATGCGCGTCGGCCGCGCGGGCTCCATGTGCGCGGTGTCCTGGGTGACGTCGAGCACGATCGTGGCGGGAGCCTTCGCGCGCGCCTCCGCGCTCGCACGCGCGAGGGCCGCGTCGATGTCTTCCTCGAGCGCGCCCACGGCGCGCTCCCAGTCTTCCTGTGGCTCGCTGCCGCTCGCCTCCGCTGGAGTGGCCGGCGCCGGCGCGGGCGGAGGCGCGGGCGCGCCCGCGCTTGCCGGAGTGTCGGCGTGCGCGAGCGTCGGCGCCTCGCTCGCGGCGCTGGTCCAGGGCGCGTCGCGCCACACCGGCGCGGGCGCACGGTGCGAAGCGCCCGCAGCGATCAGCGCGTCGTGCAGGCCGCGCGTCGTGGCGAAGCGGTCGATCGGGCGCTTCTCGAGGGCGCGCAGGATCGCCGCCGCGACGCCCGCGCTCAGCTCCGGGCGCAGCGCGCGCGGATCTGGCGGCGGATCCTCGATCTGGGCGCGCATCAGCTCGAAGGACGCGGCGCTGCGAAAGGGCGGCTGCCCGGTGAGCATCTCGTAGAGCAGGATGCCGAGCGAGTAGACGTCGCTGCGGATCGTGGCGTCCTCGCCGCGCACCTGCTCGGGCGACATGTACTCGGGCGTGCCCACCAGCTTTCCGTGGTGCGTGGTGCGCGCAGCGCCGGTCACCCGCGCGATGCCGAAGTCCATCACCTTCACGCGCCCGCGCGCGTCGACCATCAGATTCGACGGCTTCAGGTCGCGGTGGACGATGCCGGCTTCGTGGGCGTGTGCGATGCCGTCCAGCACCTGATGGAAGAGCGCGAAGGCGTTCTCGACCGGGAGAGGCCCGGAGGTCGCGAGCAGGGCGGCGAGGGTGTGGCCCTCGACGTACTCCAGCACCAGGAAGAGGCCGTCCTCGTCCTCGATCAGGCTGTAGAGCGAGGCGACGTTCGGGTGCGAGAGCTTCGCCAGCGTGCGCGCCTCGTCGCGGAAGCGCTGGGACATCTCGCCGTCCGCCGCGAGCTCCGGACGCAGCGCCTTCAGGGCGACGATGCGCCCGAGGCTCAGGTCCTCGGCCTTCCAGATCATTCCGGAGCCGCCGCTGCCGAGGCACTCGAGGATCCGGAAGTTGCCGAGCGTTTTGCCGACTCGCGTTGCGCCCATGGCTCCTCGGGCCGCGGGCGCTCGCCGCGACGGCCCAGGGCGCTTCATCGGTGCGCAGAACGGCGCCCTTGACGGCGAGACCGCTCGCGATCCGGAGCGCGCCGCCGCGGGCGTTCGTCGGGCGCGACGCCCGATGAACGGCTCACTCTTCCGGCGCGCCCTCGCGGCGGTTGGCGGAGTGCTCGGCGTACCAGGCGATCGTGCCGTCCACCTTGCGCCGCTCCGCCTCGAGGAAGCGGGCGACGCCGCTGCGCAGGCGCGGGTCGGCGATGAAGTGCGCGCTGAAGGTCGGCGTCGCGTCGAAGCCGCGCAGCTGCTTGTACTCGCCGCCCGCGCCCGGCTCGAAGCGCGCGAGCCCCTCGGCGATGCAGTGCTCGATGCCGGCGTAGTAACAGACGTTGAAGTGCAGATGCCGCATCGGCCGCAGCGCACCCCAGTAGCGGCCATAGAAGGCGTCGCCCTTCTGCACGTTCACGGTGCCGGCGACCAGCTCCTCGCCCACGCGCGCGCGCACGAAACACAGGCGGTGCTTCCAGCGCTCGCGCAACAGCTGGAAGAACCCCCGGTTCAGGTACTGCCGGCCCCAAGGATTCGACGAGACCGTCGAGCAGTAGATCTCGTACATCGGCTCGAAGAGCTCGTCGCCCAGCGCCGCGCCGCGCAACGCCTCGATGGCGACGCCCTGCTCGCGCAGCTCGCGGCGCTCGCGCTTCGCCTGGTTGCGGCGCTTGCTGGTCAGGCTCGCGAGGTAGTCGTCGAAGCTCGCGAAGGCGCGGTTTCGCCAGTGGTACTGGAAGCCGGAGCGCACCAGGAAACCCGCCGCCTCGAGCGCGTCGCGCTCGTCGGCGCGCAGGAAGTTGACGTGGACGCTGGAGAGCTCGTTGCCCGAGCAGATCTCCTTCAGCGCCGTCGCGAAGCGGCGCAGCCACGCGCCGCGATCCTCGCCCGAGGCCACCAGGAAGCGCGCGCCGGTCACCGGAGAGAAGGGCACGCCCACGAGCAGCTTCGGGTAGTAGGCGATGCCCGCGCGCTGCGCGGCGTCGGCCCAGCCCCAGTCGAAGACGAACTCGCCCTCGCTGTTGGCCTTCACGTAGAGCGGACACGCCGCCAGCAGCCGGCCGCCGCCCTGCGCCACCAGCGGGCGCGGCGCCCAGCCGGTGCGGCCGCCCACGCAGCCGGCTTCCTCGAGCGAGGCGAGCCACTCCCACTCGAGGAAGGGCGACTCGTCGCCGACCAGCGCGTTCCACGCCTCGCGCGGCACCTCGTGGACGGACTCGAGCAGCGTGAAGTCGGCCATCGCGCGCAGTTTCGGGGATGCCGCGCGAGTTTGCCCGGAGGAGGTCGGGCGGGTTCCGAGGCCGATCGACCGCTCGCGCGCGGCTATGTTCGGCCGCGTGGCCGGGACGAACGACGAACGACGCCGCCAGGGCAGCGTGCTCGAGCGCACGCGCGAAAAGCAGGAGCGCCCCCCACGCTTCAAGGTCGTGCTGTACAACGACGACTACACGCCCATGCAGTTCGTGGTGAACCTTCTGGAATCGGTGTTCCACAAGAGCCCGGTCGAGGCGAACGCGCTGATGCTCCAGATCCATCGCGGAGGCTCGGGCATCGCCGGCGTCTACACCCACGAGGTGGCGGAGACGAAGGTGGCGCAGGTGCACAAGCTGGCCGAAGAGCGCGGCTATCCGCTGCGCGCGGGGGTCGAGGCCGAGTGAGTCAGATCAACCGCGAGCTCCACATGACGATCCAGGCGTCGCTGCGCGAGGCCGTCGCGCGGCGCCACGCCTACCTCACGGTCGAGCACCTGCTCTACGCGCTGGCCCACGACGACGCCGGCGCGAACGTGCTGCGCCACGTGGGCGCCGATCTCGCGAAGCTGAAGAAGGCGCTCGACTCCTACTTCGAGGACGAGCTGGAGAAGCTGCCCGAAGAGGGCCGCGGCGAGACGGCGCAGACGCTCGCCTTCCACCGCGTGCTCCAGAGCGCGCTGCAGCACGCGGAGAGCGCGGAGAAAGCAGAGGTCGAGGCGGGCGACCTGCTCGCGGCGATCCTGAACGAGCCGGACTCCTTCGCGGTCGACCTGCTGCGGCGCCAGGACGTCTCGCGCCTCGACGTGCTCCGCTACGTGTCCCACGGCGAGTCGAAGCTTCGGCCGCCGGCCAAGAAGCCGGGCGGCGAGGGCAAGCGCGCGCGCCAGGACGCGCGCGGCGACGGCGACGAGGAGATGCCGGCGGATCCGCTCTCCGCCTTCGCGCAGAACCTCACGGAGCTCGCGGCGCAGCGGAAGCTCGACCCGCTGGTGGGCCGCGAGTCCGAGCTCGACCGCACCGTGCACATCCTCGCGCGCCGGCGCAAGAACAACCCGATCTTCGTGGGCGAGACGGGCGTCGGGAAGACCGCGATCGCCGAGGGCCTCGCGCAGCGCATCCACGAGGGCCGCGTGCCGGCGAACCTCCAGAACGCGGAGATCCATTCGCTCGACCTCGGCGCACTGCTCGCCGGGACGAAGTACCGCGGCGACTTCGAGCAGCGCTTCAAGGCGCTGATCGCGGCGCTGAAGGAGCGCGAGAACCCGGTCCTGTTCATCGACGAGATCCACACCATCCTCGGCGCGGGCGCGGCGAGCGGCGCGACGGTGGACGCCTCGAACCTGTTGAAGCCGCTCCTGCAGTCGGGCGAGATGCGCTGCATCGGCTCGACCACTTATCAGGAGTACCGCCACTTCGAGAAGGACCGCGCGCTCGCGCGCCGCTTCCAGCGCGTGGACGTGCCCGAGCCCTGCGAGGCCGAAGCGCAGCGCATCCTCGAGGGCCTCGCCCCGCGTTACGAGGCGCACCACGGCGTGAAGTACTCGAAGCCGGCGCTGGCGGCGTGCGTCGAGCTCTCGGCGAAACACATCAACGACCGATTCCTGCCCGACAAGGCGATCGACGTGATGGACGAGGTCGGCGCCGCGGTGAGGC
>CAYWRY010000064.1:11920-21810 GCA_964460485.1 uncultured Spirochaetales bacterium | reverse complement strand
TAGCAGCAGATGAGGGCGCGGTGTCCTCCGGCTGGTGAGAAATCCGGGCTAGGCGAAGTTCGCCTTGCGGTGGCGGATCAGCTCCATGAACTCCGACCGGGTCTTGGGGTCGGACTGGAACGATCCCTTCAGCGAGCTCGTGATCGCGAACGCGTTCTGTTGCTCGACCCCGCGCATCATCATGCAGAGGTGGACGGCCTCGACGACCACCGCGACGCCCTTGGGCGCCAACACCTTCTCGATCGTCTCGGCGACCTGCATGGTCAGCCGCTCCTGGACCTGCAAGCGGCGCGCGAACATCTCCACGAGGCGAGGGATCTTCGAGAGGCCGACGACCTTCCCGTTCGGGATGTAGGCAACGTGGGCGCGCCCGAAGAAGGGCAGCATGTGGTGCTCGCAAAGGCTGAAGAAGTCGATGTCCTTCACCAGCACCATCTCGTCGTAGGTCACGTCGAAGAGCGCGTTGTTCAGGATCGTGACCGGATCCTCGCCGTAACCCTTGGTCAGGAAGCGAAGCGAGCGCGCCACGCGGTGGGGCGTGCGGTCGAGGCCGTCGCGGTCGGGGTCCTCGCCCAGCTCCAGCAGGATCCCGCGGACGTACTTCTCCAACGAATCGGGCTCGGCCATCAGGGGGGGACCTCGACGAATCGGGGAGGAGCGACTGTAACCCGGCTCAGTAGCGCCGCAGGAGACCGCGCACGATGCCGCGCACCTGAACCTCGCTCGCCGGCAGCTCGAGGGGCCGGTAGGCAGGATTCGCAGGCTCGAGCCGCACTTTCGACCCGCTGCGGTAGAAGCGCTTGAGCGTCGCCTCGGAGCCGCGCACGAGCGCGACCACCATCTCGCCCTTGCGGGCCTCGCTGGCGCGCTCGACGACGAGATGGTCGCCGTCGCGGATCTGCTCGTCGATCATCGAGTCTCCGCGCACGCGCAGCACGAAGGTCTCGGCGCTCTTTCGCACCATCTCGGCAGGCACGGCCAAGGTCTCCGCGGCGTCGAACACTTCGATCGGCGCTCCGGCGGCGACGCAGCCGAGCATCGGCAGCTCGAGCATCGCCGCCGCGGGAGCGCGCTCCTCGACCGCCTCCAGCGAGCGCGAGCTGTTTGGCGCCTTGCGCACCCAGCCCTTCTCGACGAGCAGCTCCACGTGCCGGTGCACGGTCGCGACCGACGTGAGCCCAAGCCGCTCGCCAATCTCCTCGAGGCTGGGCGAGTAACCGCGGCTCGCGACGAAGTCCCGAATGCACTCCCAGACCTCTCGCTGCCTTCGGGTCAGAACCGCCATGTCGCCCCCGTTTCGCCGGAGATTCGCGCGCAAGCTAGCCGACGCGCGCGGCCCGCACAGCGGGAACCTCCGCGGTTTCGTTGACCTGCTCGGCACCCGGGAATACAGTGCGCGCGCCGTTGGCAGTCCGGCGCGTCGAGTGCCAAGCAAGCGCGCTCGGCTGTCAGCATCCGCGGAAATCGCGCAGGGGCGCGACCGCAAACTCGAATCGCGCCGCACCTGTCGCGGCGCTCTCCGGAGGACTCTCGCGATGAAGATTCGTCCCCTTCAGGACCGCATCCTGATCAAGCGGGTCGACGAGGAACAGAAGACCGCCGGCGGGATCATCATCCCCGACACCGCCAAGGAAAAGCCCCAAGAAGGGCGCGTCGTCGCAGTGGGCAACGGCAAGATCGGCGACGACGGCAAGGTGCGCCCGTTGGACGTGAAGAAGGGCGACCGCGTGCTCTTCAGCAAGTACGCCGGCAGCGAGGTCAAGCTCGACGGCGAGGAGCACATGATCATTCGCGAAGAGGACGTGCTCGGAGTGATCGAGTAGTCCGCGCGGCCTAACACTGCCACTCATCAGGCATCAGGAGCAGATCGATGGCGAAGGAAGTGAAGTACGACCAAGACGCGCGGGCGAAGCTGCTCGCGGGCGTGAACGGCCTCGCGAACGCCGTGCGCGTGACGCTGGGCCCGAAGGGCCGCAACGTCGTGATCGAGAAGAGCTGGGGCTCGCCGACGGTGACCAAGGACGGCGTCACCGTCGCCAAGGAGATCCAGTTCGAGGACAAGTTCGAGAACATGGGCGCGCAGATGGTGAAGGAGGTCGCGTCGAAGACCTCCGACATCGCGGGCGACGGCACCACCACCGCGACCGTTCTGGCGCAGGCGATCTTCCGCGAGGGCAGCAAGCTCGTCGTCGCAGGCATGAACCCGATGGAGCTGAAGCGCGGCGTCGACAAGGCCGTGAGCGCGCTCGTCGAAGAGCTGAAGAAGCTCAGCAAGCCCACGCGCGACTCGAGCGAGATCGCGCAGGTCGGCACCGTCTCCGCGAATGGCGACACCGCGATCGGCAAGATGCTCGCCGACGCGATGGAGAAAGTCGGCAAGGAAGGCGTGATCACCGTCGAGGAAGCGAAGTCGATGGACTCGACCCTCGACGTGGTCGAGGGCATGCAGTTCGACCGCGGCTACGTCTCCCCCTACTTCGTGACGAACACCGAGAGCATGGAGGCCGTGCTCGAGGACGCCCTCATCCTGCTGAACGACAAGAAGATCAGCGCGATGAAGGATCTCCTGCCCGTGCTCGAGCAGGTGGCGCGTCAGGGCCGCCCGCTCGTGATCGTGGCCGAGGAGATCGAGGGCGAGGCGCTCGCGACACTGGTGGTGAACAAGATCCGCGGCACGCTGAACGTGCTCGCGGTGAAGGCGCCCGGTTTCGGCGACCGCCGCAAGGCGATGCTCCAGGACATGGCCATCCTCACTGGCGGCCAGGTCATCAGCGAGGAGCTGGGCCTCAAGCTCGAGAACGTCACGGTCAAGGATCTCGGCCGCGCCAAGCGCGTCGTCGCGGACAAGGACAACACGACGATCATCGACGGCGCTGGCGCCAAGAAGGCAATCGAGGGCCGCTGCGCCGAGATCCGGCAGCAGATCGAGAAGACCACCAGTGATTACGACAAGGAGAAGCTCCAGGAACGGCTCGCGAAGCTCGCGGGCGGCGTGGCCGTGGTGAAGGTGGGCGCCGCGACCGAGACCGAGATGAAGGAGAAGAAGGCGCGCGTCGAGGACGCGCTGCACGCGACCCGCGCCGCCGTCGAGGAGGGCATCGTGCCCGGCGGCGGCGTCGCGCTGATCCGCGCGCAGGCCGCGCTCGACGGATTGGAGAAAGACCTCTCGCCCGAGCAGGCCGCCGGCGTCTCGATCATCCAACGCTCGGTCGAGGAGCCGCTGCGCCGCATCGCGGAGAACGCGGGCGTCGAGGGCTCGATCGTGGTGGACAAGGTGAAGAACGGGAAGGGCGCCTTCGGCTTCAACGCGGCCACCGAGGTCTACGAGGACCTGATCAAGGCCGGCGTGATCGACCCGACCAAGGTGGTGCGCTCGGCGCTCCAGAACGCCGCGAGCGTCGCGGCGCTGCTGCTGACCACCGAGGCGATGATCGCCGACAAGCCCGAGGAGAAGCCCGAGGGCGGCGGCCACAGCCACGGCCCGGCCGGCGGCGGCATGCCCGGGATGATGTAGCCCCGCTTTCGGTTCGCTCTAGCGGGCCGGGAGGCAATCTGCCTCCCGGCCCGTCTTCGTTTCGGCGCCGTCAAGCGCCGCCTCTGCCCCGTCGAAGACGCACGGGGAGGGTCGCCCGCGTTTGGCCGACGCCACCACATCGCTCGCCGATCTCGCGACCCGCTTCTCCGAGATGGGGGTCGCGATCGAGCCGCTACCGGGCAGGCGCAGTCTGCGCGGGAAGCTGCGCGTGTCGCCGGAGCCCTTCCCCTCGCTGGAGGGAGCGCGCCGCTGCGGAACGATCTCCTTCAGCACGGTCGGCACGAACCAGATCAAGTGCCTCGCCCCGCTCCCGTTCTTCTATCTGCCGCTGATCGCGCTGGGCGGCTGCGCGAGCGCAGCGGACCTCGAGGCGCGCATCCGCGCCGCCTGGGCGGTGCGCGAGCGCAATCTGCGCGTCGCCGCGCAGCGCCTCGGCGCGCTCGGTATCGCGGCGACTCCCGAGGCGGGCGCACTGGTGCTCGCCTTCCCGCTCGGCCACGACGACACCGCCGCGGCGGCGCGAATGCTCGACGCGCAGCGTGTGATCCTACCGGGCCGCGGCCCCCTAAGCGGCCTGCGGGCGAGCGCCCCCGACCAGCGGCTCTCGCGCTTCGATCCCGCCTGGCAACACGCCTCGGACGCCGAGATCGCGCTCAGCGAGCGCCTCGAGGAGCTGCGCCAGCGGCTCTCGAGCGCGCTGCCGCCGTTGATCGTCCCCGCGCGTGCGGTTCCCGCGCGCCTCGCGCCTGCGGCGGCCGCGCAGCGGCGCAGCCGCTCGGGCCGCCGCATGCTGCTGGTGGGGCCACAGCTCGGCCGCAGCGCCGCCCTTGCGCGCCGGCTCGAGCAGCTCGGCTTCCGCGTGCGCGTCGAGTTCTCGGCGCACGAGGCGCTCGAGGCCTTCCAGCAGCACAGCTTCGAGCTCGTCCTCGCCGACGCGCACATCGGCCGCTCCGAGGGCCTCGAGCTCGTCACCGACCTGCGCGCCCTTCCCGGCGTGGAGAACGTGCCGGTCGTGCTCGTCGACGAGCATCTGCGCGAGCCCGTGCGCGAGGCCGCACGCAGCGTCGGCGCCGCGGGCTACCTGGTGCAGCCGCTCGATCCCGAACGCGTGGCCACCGGCGCTCAGCGCATTCTGGATTCCCGCGCCCGGCGGCGCTTCAGGCGCCTCCCCTGGCGGCTCTCGGTGCGCCTCGACGACGGGCGCGGCGCCTTCACCACCTCGGTGGCGCGCCTCGGCGCCTTCATCGGCGCGGAGTGGGAGAACCCGACCGGCGCGCTGCGGCGCTGCGAGATCGAGCTCCCCGAGCTGGGCCGCATCCTGACCGTGGACGCCGAGCGCATCTACCAGGTGGATGCCGCCGGGGCGCGCAGCGGCGGCGTCGGCGTGTTGTTTCGCGCCTTCCGCGAGCGCGACGAAGCCGCCTGGATCACGTACCTCGCGGAGCTGTTCGAGAGCCCGCTCGCGCGCAGCGGCGTGGACGTAGGCGAAGACTGGGAGCGCGGCGGCCGGGCGATCAGCTGACGCGCGCGCGCGCCTGGACGATGTCGCTCTCCATGATCGTCTTGCGCTTGTCCGCCACCGCGAGCGCATGCGCCTCGCGCGCGAGGCGAGCGATGTAGTCCTCGGCGGCCGCGACGGCCTTCTCGATCGCGTCGCCCGAGACGCGCATGCCGTCTCCGTGCTTCGCCAGAAGTCGCTTCACGACCGCGTTCGGTAGATCGCTCACGATGTCCTCCCGAGACGCGCGCATCCTACGAGCGGCGGCTCCGCATTGTCAACGCGCGCAGCGCCGCTTGCTCGGCAGCGCGGATCACGTCCCCGAGCGCGAGCCGCTTCGCGAGCGCGATGCGCTTCGCGTCGTCGTACTCGACGGAGGCGCGCGGCGCTCCGCCCGGCTCGTAGGCCACCTTCACGCGCACGCGGCCGTGGGGCGTGTTCACGGCCAGCACTTCGCGCGGCAGCAGCAGGCGCTCGGCCTCCTGCACGCGAACGCCGAGACTGCCCGTCTCCTTCAGCACGAGCGCTGCGAGCTCCGCGCGCCGCTGCAGCGGCGCGATCACGGTGAGCGCGTAGCCGGGCCGGTTCTTCTTCATCTGCGCGTGCGAGAGCGCGACGTCGAGGGCGCCCGCGGCGAGCAGCCGCTCGAGCGCGAGATCGAAGTGCTCGGGCACGAGATCGTCGAGGTGCGCCGTGAGCACGCAGACCGTGTCGCGCAGCATCCCTCCGGCGCGGCCCAGCACGGCGCGCAGCACGTTCGGCAGGGGGCCGGGCCGGTCGTTGCCCGCCCCGTGCCCGATCGCCTCGATCGTCATCGCCGGCAACGCGCAGTACTCGTCGACGATCGTGCGCAGGATCGCGGCGCCCGTGGGCGTCACCGTCTCCCAGGCGACGGCCGCGGGCGTGACCGGCGCGCCGCGCAGCAGCTCGAGCACCGCCGGCGGCGGGAGCGGAAGCGTCCCGTGCGCGGACTCGACGGTGCCGTGCCCCAGGGCGGGCGGAGTCGCGCTGACGCGCTGGACGCGCAGCAGCTCGAGCGCGAGCGCGGCGCCCGTGACGTCGACGATCGCGTCGACCGCGCCCACCTCGTGGAAGTGGACGCGCGAGACCGGGATCCCGTGCACGCGCGCCTCGGCGCCGGCGAGCGCTGCGAAGATCGCCTGCGCGCGGTCGCGCACCGCCGGCGCCAGCTTGGCGCGTGCCAGCAGGCGGCGGATCTCTTCGTAGCGGCGGCCGTGGACGTGCGGGCGCGCCCGCGCCGCAGGCTGGCCGTGACCGCCGGCGCCGTGAGCATGACTCTGACCGTGACCGTGTCCATGCGGGGGACCGTCCAGCACCAGCACTTCCACGTAGCGCGCAGCGAGCGCTCCGCGGCGCACTCGCGTCACGCGCAGCCGATGCGCGACGCCGAGGCCGGCGAGGCCCGCCTCGAGCTCGCGAAGCGGTAGCCCCGCATCGAGCAGCGCGCCGAGGAACATGTTCCCCGAGATGCCCGAGAACGCGTCGAGGTGGAGAACGCGCTGCGGCGCGGGCGCACCGTGACCGGGCGCCGAAACGCGCGCGGGGCGCCTCTTCCCAGCGGCTCGCGTGGCCACGTCAGCCTCGATTGATGAGCGAGGCGACGACGGCCGCGCCGAAGCCGTTGTCGATGTTGACGACAGAGACGTTCGCCGCGCAGCTCGACATCATGCCGAGCAGCGCGGCGAGCCCGCCGTAGGAGGCGCCGTAGCCGATGCTGGTCGGCACCGCGATCACGGGCCGCGCCACGAGCCCGCCCACCACCGACGGCAGCGCGCCCTCCATGCCCGCGATCACGATCAGCACGCGCGCCGCGCGCAGCGCATCCGAGACCGCCAGCAGCCGGTGGAGGCCCGCGACGCCTACGTCCGCGATCAGCTCGACTTTGTTGCCGAGCCTGCGCGCGACCGCAGCCGCCTCGCGCGCGACGGGCAGGTCCGCCGTCCCCGCGCACACCACGGCGATCGTCCCGACACCTGTGATCGCTACCTCACTCGGCCCGTACCAGAGCAGGCGCGCCGCAGCGTCGTACTCGCCCGCGGGCTCGCGCCGGAGCACGTCCTCGGCAACGCCGCCCTCGACCCGCGTCACCAGCCCCGGCTGCCCGGCCTCCCGCAGCGTGCGCACGATGGCCGCGATCTGCTCGGGCGTCTTTCCGACGCCGAACACGACCTCCGGCAAACCCTGGCGCAGGGCGCGGTGCGTGTCGATGCGCGCGTGCTCGCTCGCAACGAACGGAAGCTGCGCGAAGTGCTCGAGCGCGTCGTCGGGCGACAAGTCTCCGGCCCGGACGGCGTCGAGCAATGCGCGCAGTCGATCGGGTTGCATCGCGGCCTCTCCACTGCCCGGCACGGCGCGCGGGGTCGCGACTGAATAGCCGAATCTCGCGCGCCGACTCCGCCGGCGCGCGAGGGCTCGTTCAGCCGTGGAGGGCGTCGAGCGCGGGAGCCGGGCCGCGCTCAGGCGAGCGCGGCGGGTACCCCCCACACGAGCAGCGCGCGCAGCGCCCCCGCGCGATCCTGCAGCTCGACCTGGATGCGCAGTGCAGAGCCCCCGCCCGAGACGGCCGCAACGAGGCGGGCGATCTCCTGCGGCGCGCCGCTCGCCGCGAGCTGCGGCGGCGAGGGCAGCACGAGCGTCCCTAGCACGTCGCCCATCGCTGCAAGCGCGTGGGAGGCGACGATGTTGCCCACCTCGCAGAGTGCGGATTCGGCCTGCGCCGCGACGCCGGCGTCGTCTCCCAGCAGCGCCGCGAGCAGGGCGTCGCGCGCCAGCGGCGCAAACAGGAACGCGAGCACGCCGCCGGGACCGCCGCGCACCTCGAACAGCACGCCGCAGAAGGCGCGCTCGTCGCTCCCGAGCGTCGTCGCGTCAGGTGCCTCCAGGGCGCCGGGCGAGAACACCCGCGCGACCGGGACGCTCATCTCGAACGGGCGGGCCAGCAGCGTCGCGAGCGCGCCCGCCGCATGCCCCGCGCCGATGCTCGCGATCTCGCACAGTCGGTCGACGGCGCGCGCGCGGGATTCGTCGTGGGGCGTGGCGGCCGTCATGCGAGCGGGGTCAGGTCGAGCAGGAAGACGGGCGCGCCATCGGGCAGCACGGTCAAGCCGGCGAGCCCACGCGAGCGCGCGAGCAGGCGCGGCAGCGGCTTCACCGTGATCTCCTGCTGGCCGTAGAGCCGCTCTACGAGCAGGCCGACGCGCTCCTCGCGCAACCCCGCCAGCACGAGCGGCGCGAGTCCCCACTCGCGGCGCGGCCCGAAGCCGAGCCGCTCGGCGAGGTCGATCACGAGCACCGGCGCGTCCTCGACGATCGCGAAGCGCTCGCGTCCCGCCTCCTCGATCGTCGCGGCGTCCAGCTCGACGACGCGCTCCACCTTCGAGATCGGGAGCCCGACGATCTCCCCCGCGACGCCGAGCAGCAGAACGCGCTGCACCGCGGCGGTGATCGGCACGAGCAGCAGCGTGGTGGTGCCGAGTCCGGGCTGCGACGCGAGTTCGACGCTGCCGCCCAGCGCTTCGATCGTGGACTTCACCGCGTCCATGCCGACGCCGCGGCCGGAAATCTTCGACACCGCGCCGGCGGTCGAGAGCCCCGGGCGGAAGACGAGGGCGGCGATCTCGTCGGGCGGGAGGTCGTCGGCGAGGTCCGCGTGGAGCAGGCCAGCCTCGACGGCCCGGCGCTTCACGCGGTCGAGGTCGATGCCGCGGCCGTCGTCGCTGACCACGATGCGCACGTGATCGCGCTCGCGGCGCGCGTCGATCACGATGCGGCCGGCGGAAGGCTTGCCCGCGAGCGCGCGCGCGTCGGGCGCCTCGACGCCGTGGTCCACGGCGTTGCGCACGAGGTGGACGAGGGGATCGCCGAGGCGGTCGAGGATCGCGCGATCTACCTCCAGCTCCGCGCCCCGCAGCTCCACCTCCACCTGCTTTCCGAGCTCGCGCGCGATCTCGCGCGCCATGCGCGGCAGCGGCTCGACGGCGCGCAGCAGCGGCGCCGTGCGCAGGCCGAGGCCGCGCCGCTGCAGGTCGGCGACCACGCGATCCATGCGGTCGAGGCCGGCGACCAGCTCGGCCGACGCGCCGCGCTCGCGCTGCGCCATGCCGCGCAGCTGGCTCGACGAGAGCACCACCTCGCCCACCGACGACAGGAAGCGGTCGAGAGTCTCCGCGCGCACGCGCAGCGTCGGCGCGGGCGCAGGCGCGCCGGCTGCGGGCGGCGGTGCGGAGGGCGCGGGAGCGGGCTCGGCGGGCGCGGCGTCGCTCGGGGCAGCGGCCGCGCTCAGGCTTTTTTTGGCGGCGCCTCCGGCGCTCCCGAGAGCTCCGCGATCAGCACGGGATCCGCGGCCGGCGGCTCTCCAGTCGCGCGCAGCACCGCGATCATCTTCTCGAGCCCTTCCAGCGCGCGGAACAAGAGCGCGCTCGCGCGCGCGTCGACGGCGCCGGCTCCGCGCTGACTCGCTAGCAGGTCCTCGAGCTTGTGGGCGAGCTCGGTCGGACCCTGATAGTCGAGCGAGGCCGCCATGCCCTTGATCGAGTGCGCCATGCGGAAGGCGACGTCGATCGCCTCCGCGTCCGCCGCGTTCTTCTCCAGCGCGAGCAGCGCCCGCGAGAGCTCAGCGAGGTGCTCGGTCGTCTCTTCGAGGAACAGCGCTCGGTATTTCGTGAGGTCCATCTCTTGCGAGCTCCGTTCGGCTTCGCCTCACTGCGCGCAGCCTGCACCGCTTTGCGGTGCTGGGCTGCTTGCGGCTTCTCGAGCCGCGGTCGGTCGACGATCTCCCTGACTGCGAGCTCCGTTCGGCTTCGCCTCACTGCGCGCAGCCTGCACCGCTTTGCGGTG
>CAYWRY010000064.1:0-11820 GCA_964460485.1 uncultured Spirochaetales bacterium | reverse complement strand
CTGGGCTGCTTCGTCGTCGGGCGCCGGATGGAGCGGCGCGCTCGACGGGGCGAGCTGCAACGCTACTGCGCCTTCTCCACGACCTTCGCCAGCGTGGCGACCACGGCGTCGGGTTTGAAGGGCTTCACGATGAAGTCCTTCGCACCGGCCTGGATCGCCTCCATCACCAGCGTCTCCTGCCCGAGCGCGCTGCACATCACGATCGTCGCGCTTGCGTCCTCGGAGCGGATCGCGCGCACGGCGTCGATGCCCGAGCGCTTGGGCATCACGATGTCCATCATCACGAGATCGGGCCGCAGCTTGCGGAACTTCTCGACCACCTCCATTCCGTCGGAGGCCTCCCCCACGACCTCGTAGCCCTCGGGCTCGATGATGTCGCGGATCATCTGGCGCATGAACGAAGCGTCGTCGGCGATCAGAACTCTCTTCATCGCGTTTCTCCCTGCGGCCTGTCGCCGCTCAGCGATTCCTCGACCAACGTCAGAGCGCGCGCGAGCAAGCGGCGCGGATCGAGCACGTTCAGCACGCGGCCCTCGTGCGGGCGGCGTTCGGCCACCGGGCTGTCGCTGCGCGCGAGCGCCGCGTCCCCGGCGACGAGACCCAGGATGCGGTCCACGGGCAGGCCGTAACGCTCGGGGTCGTCGGCGTCACCGGCGAGCACGAGCAGCCGCGTCGGTGCGCTCTCGCCGGCGAGCTCGAGCAGCGCGCCGCCGAAAACGACGGGGAGCGCGTCGCCGTGATGATTGACGACGCCGAAGCTCGTGCGCGGCAGCAGCGGCACCGGTGCGACGCGCGCGCTCTCGGCCACCTCCACGACGCCCGAGATCGGCAGCGCGAACAAAGTGCCGCCCAGCTCGAAGGCGAGCATGCGGTTCTCCGTCACACCCACCGCGCTCATCGCGCGCCGCCCTGGCGCGCGCGCTGCGTCGCCTCGGCGAGGTCCCGCGCCACCGCGGCCAGCTCGCCCGACACGCCGGCGATCTCCGCGGTGGCCTCGATCTGGCGCTCGGCCGCGGCGGCGACCGAGTCGACGGACGCGACGTGCGCGGCCGCGACTTCCGCCACCTCGCTGATCGCGCCCACCATGCGCTCGGCGCCCTGCGCCTGCACGTCCGCCTGCTCGAAGATCTCTTCCGCGCGCAAGGAGGCCTCGCCCACCGCCGCCTGAATCTGGCTGAGCGAGTGCGCGATCGTGTTCACGTCGTCGCGCCCCTCGGCGATCACCTGGCCGGACTCGCGCATCTGGTCGGCCACGTTGTGCGTGTCGGTCTCGATCTCGCCCACCAGCTTGGAGATCTCGTCGGCACTGCGCTGCGCGCTCTCGGCGAGCTTGCGGATCTCGTCGGCGACCACCGCGAAGCCGCGGCCCGCCTCGCCCGCACGCGCCGCCTCGATCGAGGCGTTCAGCGAGAGCAGGTTCGTGCGCGAGGCGACGCTCGTGATCAGCTCGGTGATCTGGTGGACGTGGCGCGTCTTGGCTTCGAGCTCGAACACCATCTTGCCGGTGTTGTCCATGCGCTCGAACACGCTGCGCATCTTCTCGATCGCGAGCCGCGAGACGTCGACTCCCGAGTTCGCCTTCTGGTTCGCCTCGGCGGCGAAGCCGAAGGCCTCGCGCGCGCGCGACGCGTTCGCCTCGATCGCGGAGGCAATCTCCGCCGAGAGGCGCTGGACGTCGGCGAGCAGCGCCTTCTGGTTCGCGCCGCCCTTCGCCAGCTCGCTCACCGTCTGCGAGATTTCGTGCGCCGTCGCGTCGGCGCGCTTGCCGCTCTGCGCGAAGGCGCTGGCTGCCCGCTGCATGCGCTCGCACACCGACTGCGTGTCGTTCGAGAGCGCGGCGAGGCGCTCGCCGAGCAGCGCGGCGTTGGCGGCCAGCTCGTGGGCCTCGTCCTCGACCACCGCGGACGGCGCGAGCGCGCCCAGCGCGCCGTAATCACCCCGGGACGCGCGGCGCACGAGCTGCGCCGAGTGGGCGTGGTCTCCGAGCAGGCGACCGGCGATCACCGCGCCCACCGCGCAGCCCGCTGCGATGGCGAGGGCGTTCAGCAGCGCCGGCTGGGCCGAGACGCCGATCTCGTGGGCGATCGGGACGACGGCCACGGCGGTGCCCGCCGCGGCCAGCGAGCCGAGGGCGCATTTGTGCACGAGTGACAGACGCACGGCGTGGATATCGGCGCGGCCTTCTCCCCGCTTGACGGCGCAGAAGCCGAATCCGCGAGCGCGCTTCCGCGCGGAACCGCAGAGCGCCTGCACCGCGGACGCGCGCGGGCGTTCGAGGCGCTCCGCGCAGCTCGGCTCGTCCCAGCGGCGGGACGAGACGCGCGTCGACGTGCAGCGCCGCGGCCGGCCTCGGGGCCGATCGCGCCGCTCCCGAGCGCGGGACGCCGCGAGGGTCAGAAGTGCCGGAAGCCCCCCGCCCCGAGACCGCTGGGAAGCCCCAGCACGCGCGGGCTGCCCGCCTCGATCCGCCCGATCTCGGCGACCGCGACGCCGAGCTTCCGGCCCAGCGCGCCCGCGCGCGCCTCGGGTCCGCGAGCCGTGAACAAGAGCTCGTAGTCTTCGCCCCCGGCGAGCGCGAGCTGCAGCGGATCGAGGCCCGCGCGCGCGCATGCCGCTGCGAATCCCCGCGGCATGGGAACACGCGCGACGTCGAGGCGCGCGCGCACCCGGGACGCCCGGCACACGTGGCGCAGGTCCGCGACGAGCCCGTCGGAGATGTCGATGCAGGCGCCCACGCCGCGCAGCCGAGCGAGCGCAGCGCCCGCCGCGAGCCGCGGCACGCCGGCGCGGCGCACGGCGCGCCGTGCCCGCTCGAGGGCTGCGCCGCCCAGGCTCCCCGTCACGAACAGCCGATCCCCAGGCCGGGCCCCGCCGCGCAGCAGCGCTCGACCGCGCGGCACCGCGCCGATCGCCGTGATCGACACGCTCAGCTCGCTCGCCCGCGCCACGTTCCCGCCCACCAGCGGGCAGCCGAAGCGCACCGCCAGATCCAGCATCCCGCGCGTGAGCCCGAGCGCGCGCGCGACGCTCGTGCCCGGCGGCGCCGCCAGCGCCATCACGAACCCCAGCGGCCGCGCCCCCATCGCCGCCAGGTCCGAAAGATTCGCCGCCAGCGCCCTTCTGCCCGCCGTGCGCGCCGTCTCGTGCGCGAAGTCGAAGTGCACTCCCTCCACGAGCGCATCCGTGGTGACGACCACCTGCTCGCCCGCCCGCACGCGCAGCACCGCCGCGTCGTCTCCGATCCCCACCACCACCGACGGCACCGCCACGCGCGCGAACGCCCGCCGCGCCGCCGCCTCGATGCGCGCGATCAGCCCGAACTCCCCCGCGTCGCGGATCCGCTCCACACCGCCACGGTACTCGAGCCGGCGCAGTCTCCCCTCCTCGGCGGCGAGTCCTCGACGCCGCCGATCTTCGCGACTCTCGTCCGCTTGTTATGGCTCCCGCCCCCCGCAACGAATCCGGCGGGCCTCGAAGGCCCGCCGGATTCGCCCTCCCAACCCAGTCGTCGTCGCGCACACGGCTCTCGCCTCCTCTCAACGCAGGCGAGTTCTCGCGCGGGCACGAGCCGCGCGGGCGGGCGGGGGTCGCGGAGCGAACCCCAGGTCGCAGGCCGCGCAAACGGCGATCCCGCTGCATCGGACTCGGACGATGCACGCCGACCGTCATCGCGGCCAAGCGGGTGAGCGCAGCGAGCCCCCGCCCGCCCGCGCGGCGCTGCCCCGAACGTGAGATCCTCGGCGGCGAGTCCGCGAGGCCGCCGATCTCCGCGGGCGTTACCCGCGCCGCCCCCGCGCCTTCACGCTCGCCACGTGCCCACGTGTCGCCACCCGCACCGCCGCGCCCCGCGCCCGCTTCCGCACCATCGGGCTCCGCTCCAGCGCCAGCTCCAGCACCTCGTCCATGTGCGCGACGCCGACGAACTTCATCTTGCGCGAGAGCTCCTTCGGCACCTCTTGCAGGTCGTCGAGGTTCTTCTCCGGCAGCACCATGGTGTGGATGCCGGCGCGCAGCGCGGCGAGCGCCTTCTCGCGCACGCCTCCCACCGGCAGCACGCGCCCGCGCAGCGTCACCTCGCCCGTCATCGCGACCGAGGTCTTCACGGGAATGCCGGTCGCGATCGAGGCCAGCGCCGTCGCCATCGTCACGCCCGCCGACGGGCCGTCCTTCGGTATCGCGCCCGCGGGCACGTGGACGTGCAGCTCGCGGCGCGAGAAGAAATCCTCCTCGACGCCCAGCTCGCCGAGCCGCCAGCGCACCCAGGTGAGCGCGGCCTGCGCCGACTCCTTCATCACCTCGCCGAGCTGGCCGGTCAGCACGAGCCCGCGGCCGCGGGTGATGGCCGCCTCGACGCGCAGCACGTCGCCGCCCGCCTCGGTCCAGGCGAGGCCCGTCGCGACGCCGACCTCGGGCACCTCGCCGGCAAGCGTCTGCTCGTGGCGCGGGGGCCCGAGGAACTTGCGCAGCGTCTTCGGCTCGACGCGCACGACGCGCGTGTCGCCCTCGGCCGCTCGGCGCGCCGCCTTCCGGCAGATCGCCGCGACCTTGCGCTCGAGATCGCGCACGCCTGCCTCGAAGGTGTAGTCCGTGATCATCGTGCGCAGCGCCGGCTCGCTCCAGCGGATGCGGCCGTCCGGCAGCCCCGCCTCCTGCGTCTGGCGCGGGATCAGGTACGAGCGCGCGATGTCGAGCTTCTCCTCCGGCGTGTAGCCGGGCACGCGCACCACCTCCATGCGGTCGCGCAGCGGCGCGGGCACGCGCTCGAGCACGTTCGCGGTGGCGATGAAGAACACGGCCGACAGGTCGAAGGCCACGTTCAGGTAGTGGTCGCTGAACTTCGCGTTCTGCTCGGGGTCCAGCACCTCGAGCAGCGCCGAGGACGGGTCGCCGCGGAAGTCGGCGCCGAGCTTGTCGAGCTCGTCGAGCACGAACACCGGGTTGCGCGTCTTCGCCTGCTTCAGGCCCTGGAGGATGCGGCCCGGCAGCGCGCCGACGTAGGTGCGGCGGTGGCCGCGGATCTCGGCTTCGTCCCGCACGCCGCCCAGCGACACGCGCACGAACTCGCGTCCCATGGCGCGCGCGATCGAGCGGCCGAGGGAGGTCTTGCCCACTCCCGGCGGACCGGAGAGGCACAAGATCGGTCCGCGCGAATCCCGGCGCAGCTTGCGCACGCCCAGGAACTCGAGGATGCGCTCCTTGATGCCCTCGAGGTGCGCGTGGTCGTCGTCGAGGATGTGCTTCGCGCGCTTCAGGTCGAGGCGATCGGGCGACATCCGCGACCAGGGCAGCTCGCACATCCACTCGAGGTAGCTGCGCACCACCTGCGCCTCGGGGCTGTCGGGGTGCATGCGCTCGAGGCGGCGCAGCTGCTTCATCGACTCTTCGAGCGCCTCGGGCGTGAGCCCCGCCTCTTCGAGCTTCTGGCGCAGCTCGCTGGTCTCTTCTTGCCGGTGATCCGTCTCGCCCAGCTCCGCTTGGATCGCGCGCAGCTGCTCGCGCAGGTAGTGCTCGCGCTGGCCGCGCGACATCTCTTCCTTCGCCTGCGACTGGATCTCCGCCTGCATCGACGTGATCTCGAGCTCGCGGCGCAGCAGCGCGTCGACGCGGCGCAGGCGCGCGAGCGGGTCGACCGCCTCCAGCACCTCCTGCGCCTCGGAAAGCCGCAGACGCAGGTTCGAGGCGATCAGGTCGGCGAGCCGCCCGGGCTCGTGGATGTTCGCCGTGATCGAGAGGATCTCCGGCGGGAGGTTCTTCAGCGGCAACAGCTCCTCGACGCGCCCGCGCACGGTGCGCGCGAGCGCCTCGGCCTCCGCCGTCCAGGTCTCGTCGTCCTCCGGCAGCGGAGCGACCTGCGCCCACTGCGCGGGCTCGTTCTCGACGAACGATTCGATGCGCGCTTTGGCGACGCCCTGGACGAGCGCCTTCACTCGCCCGTCGGCGAGGCGCATGATGCGCATCACCATCGCGACGGTGCCCACGCGGTACAGGTCGTCGGCGCCCGGGTTCTCCAGCTCGGGATTGCGCTGGGCGACCAGCAGCAGGAGGCGATCGCCGGCCAGCGCATCCTCGACCGCCGCGACGGACTTTTCCCGCGTCACGAACAGCGGCATCACCATGTACGGGAACACCACCGACTCGCGCAGCGGCAGAATCGGCAGCTCCGCGGGAAGCTCGAAGTCGGTCGCGCGCCGCGTGCTCATCTCGGTCGGTTTCGACGCTGCACAGAGCGGACTTGAGGCAAAGCGGGTCGCCCCGCGCACGGCGATCCGAGAGCAGGCGCGCCGGCGCTGCTCAGTCTCGCGGCGGTGCCGCCACGGGTGCAGGCGGCGCGCTGCTGGCGCGCACGAAGGGCGCGCCTCCCACCTCGTCGACGGACATGAAGGCGCCGCGCTCGACACCGACCAGATGCGGACGCTTCGTCACGTGGCCGCGGCGATCGATGGCGATCACGCCGGAGGCGCCCGCGTGCAGCGTGCCGGCCCGCAGCCGCTTGGCGACCTCGCCGCGCTCGTCTGCGCCGGCCAGCAGTGCGCGCGCGAGCAGCTGCATCGCATCGTAGGCCTGCGCCGCCAGGTAGCCGGGCGTCTTCGCGAAGGCGCGCTGATGGGCGCTCTGGAAGGCCGCGAGCTGGGGCTGCGTGCTGCCGGCGAAGAAGCCGCTCGGGAAGACCGCGCCGTCCACGTGGCGACCCGCGAGGCTGAGCAGGCTGCGGTCGTGCCAGCCGCTCGTGCCGAGCAAGCGCACGCCGAGCACGTTCTGGAACGCGAGGTGCGGCGCGATCAGGCCGACGTTGTCCGCGGAGTCGGGGATGAACAGCGCCTCGAAGTCCACGTAAGGTGGGAGCGCCGAGCCGTCGGGCGCGAGCAACGACTCCGCGGCGAGACGCAGCTCGGCGGCCTCCTTCGGCCGGAGGCGCCGCGCGCGCTTGCGCATCGCGTCGCGCTCCTTCACGGCGGCGAGCGTGCCCTGCGGCAGCAGGTCGTAGCCGACGAGCCGGCGGATCGGCGTGGAGAAGTCCTGCGCGTCCGGCGCGTAGCGCGCGACCGCGACCACTTCGCCGCCGCGCGCGACGACGGCGTCCCAGAACGCGGCGCGCACCGCGTGGCCGTAGTCGTCGGCGGGGTAGAGCAGCGCGAAGCGGCGCAGGCCGAGCGTCGCGGTCGCGTACTCGGCGACGAGCTCCGCCTCGACGCGCGCGGCGAGCGCGAGCGGGAAGACGTGCGGGCGGCCCGCGGCGACCTCCTCGAGGCGCGAGAGGCTCATCAGCGCGAGCTCGTTCTCCTCGGCCACCGCGGCCGCCGCCTCCGCCTCCTCGCCGGCGAGCGGACCGACCACCGCGAGCACGTCGGGATCCGCCGCGAAGGCCTCGAGGGCGGCGCGCGCGCCTTCCGCGCTGCCGCGCGTATCGCGCACGTCGAGCGCGAGCCCGGGCGCCGGCGTTCCCGGCGCGCCGAAGAAGCCCGCACCGATCAGCGCGCCCTGCAGCGACTCCTCGCCGAACGCCGCGAGCTCCCCGGTGAGCGGCAGCGCGATGCCGATCACGCCCCGCGCGCGCGTGGTGTCGAGCGGTGTCTCGGGCGCCGCGGCGAGGCCGAGCAGATCTTCGGCGCCGCGGTCGCCGGCGAGCCGGCGCACGAGCTGCGAGAGCGCGGTCGCGTCGCCGCCGGCGAGCGGCGCGCGACGCGCCTCCTCGAGCGCGGCGAGCGCGCCGTCGCGGTCGCCGCGCGCGAGCGCGCGCTCGGCGCTGCGCAGCCACAGCCGCGCGGCGGGGACGCGTGGGCCGAGCGCGGTCGCCGCGCGCGCCAGCGCCGCGTCGTCCAGCGCCGCGATCTCGCGGTCGATCTCCGTGTCCACGGCGGCGACTCGCGCGCTGCCGCGCACCGCGCCGCGCAGCTGGCCGAGCCAGCGCAGCTGCGCGCGCTTCTTGCCGAGCTCGCGCGCGAGATCGGCGAGCAGCCGGTAGCCCTGCTCGCGCTCGCGCTCCGAGAGCGCGCCGAAGCCGACTTCGCGCGCCGTGGCGAAGGCGCGCGGCAGGTCGTTCTGCACGCGCCAGGCGAGCGCGAGGCGCAGGCGCGCGCGCTCGGTCTGGTCGCCGTACGGGAGATCGAGCACGCGCTCCAGCGCCTCGATCGCGGGGCGCCGCTCGCCCGCTTGCTCGCGGATCTCGGCGACGCGCAGGCCCGCGTCGTCGGCCAGTGGGTGGCGCGGGTTCTGGCGCACGAACTCGGCGAGCTGCTGCGCGCCGCGCGCCGGGTCCTCGCTCGCGACGCGCAGCGCCTCGGCGTAGACGCGCTCCGGCGGCAGCCTCTCGTCGGCCCCGCGCGCGGCCGCGGCGAGCGCGAGCGCGAGGCATGCGGCGCGGCGCGCGCGCATCAGTCGAGGATGTCCCGCAGCTTTTCGAGGAAGCCCTTCGTCACGGGCGCCGCGTCCGTGCCGCTCTCCGCCGCAAACTGCTCGAGCAGCGCGCGCTGCTTCGCGTTCAGGCGCGACGGCACCTCCACGAAGATGCGCACGTGGAGGTCGCCGCGGCCGGGCGCGCCGACGCTGGGTAGGCCCTTGCCGCGCAGGCGGAACGTCTTCCCGGACTGGGTGCCTTCCGAAATCTTCAACTTCGTGCGTCCCTCCAGCGTGGGGACGTCGATCTCCGCGCCGAGCGCCGCCTGCGTGAAGAGCACGGGCACCTCGCACAACAAGTCGGGGCCCTCGCGCGTGAAGAGCGGGTGTGGATTCACGGCCATCACCACGTAGAGATCGCCGGGCGGTCCGCCCGCGAGCCCCGCCTCGCCCTCGCCCGCGACGCGCAGGCGCATGCCGTCCTCGACGCCGGCCGGCACGCGCACGTTGAGCCGCTTCTTGCCCTCGACGCGCCCGCGTCCGCGGCAGCCGGGGCACTGGCTCTTCACGATCGAGCCTTCACCGCGGCACGCCTCGCAGGGGCGGCTGATGCGGAACAGGCCCTGCTGGAACACGGCCTGGCCCGTGCCCCCGCAGCGCCCGCAGCGCTCGGGCTGCGTGCCCGGCTTCGCGCCCGAGCCCCCGCACTTCTCGCAGCGCAGCATGCGCGGGATCTCGAGCGTGGCCTCCTCGCCGCTGAGCACGTCCTCGAGATCGAGCGTGTGCGTGTAGCGGAGGTCCGCGCCGCGCTGGCCGCGCCCGCCGCGCCGGTTCCCGCCCATCGCGCCGAACAGGTCGCCGAACAGGTCGTTGAAGATGTCGCCGACGTTCCCGAAGTCGCCGGGGAAGCCGCCGGCGCCGCCCATGCCTTGATGGCCGAACTGGTCGTACTGGCGGCGCTTGGCGTCGTCCGCCAGCACGGCGTAGGCCTCGGATGCTTCCTTGAACTTCTCCTCCGCAGCCGGGTCGTCGGGATTGCGGTCGGGGTGGTACTGGAGCGCGAGCTTTCTATAGGCCTTCTTCAGCTCGTCCGCCGAGGCGCTGCGGGAGACTCCCAGCACCTCGTAGTAATCGCGCTTGGTCATGGCGCGCGCACCTTAGCTGGGCCCGACGGCGTCGGGGCGCGGCTGAGCCCAGCCCGCGGGGCGAGGTTCCGGTCGGCGGCGCGCGCCCTCGGCGCGCGGCTCAGTCCGTCTTCGCGCCGAGCGCCGCGTACAGCCGCTCCGTCAGCTGGTACGAGAGCGCCGACAGCTCGTCGACCGCGACGGTCAGCGCCTCCACGTCCTTCGCGGCGAGCGCGGCCTTCGCCTTCTCGATCGCAACGCCGAGGCTCTGGCGATCCTCGTCCGAGACGTGCTGGGCGTACTCCTCCAGCGTGCGCTCGGTCGAGTAGATCAGGCCGTCGGCCTTGTTCGAGATCTCCGCCGAGTCGCGGCGGCGCTTGTCGGCGGCGGAGTTCTCCTCCGCCTCGCCCACCAGCTTGCTGATCTCCTCCGGCGTGAGGCCGCCCGAGGCGTTTACGCGGATCTGCTGCGTCTTGCCCGTGCCGAGGTCCTTGGCGGAGACGCTCACCACGCCGTCCGTGTCGATCTCGAAGGTCACCTCGATCTGCGGCACGCCGCGCGGCGCCGGCGGGATGCCCACCAGCTCGAAGCGCCCGAGGCTGTGGTTGTCGGCCGCCATCGCGCGCTCGCCTTGCAGCACGTGGATGCGCACCACGTTCTGGTGATCCTCGGTGGTCGAGAACACCTGGCTCTTGCGCGTCGGGATGGTGGTGTTCTTGTCGATGATCGCGGTGAACACGCCGCCCTGCGTCTCGACGCCCAGCGAGAGCGGCGTCACGTCCAACAGCAGCACGTTCTCGACTTCGCCCTTCAGCACGCCGCCCTGGATGGCGGCGCCCACCGCGACCACCTCGTCCGGGTTCACGCCCTTGTGCGGCGCGCGCCCGAAGATCTCCGCGACCTTCTCCTGCACGCGCGGCATGCGCGTCATGCCGCCCACCAGGATCACGTCGTGGATCTGCTCCTTCGCGAGCCCGGCGTCCGCGAGCGCAGTCTCGCAGGGCGCGACCAGGCGGTCGATCAGGTCCGCGCACAGCGCCTCGAGCTTCTCGCGCGTGAGCGAGAGGTTCAGGTGCTTCGGGCCGCTCGCGTCGGCGCCGATGAACGGCAGGTTCACCTCGGTCTGCACCGACGACGAGAGCTCGTGCTTCGCGCGCTCGGCCGCCTCCTTGAGGCGCTGCAGCGCCATCTGGTCGCTGGCGAGGTCGATGTTCGTCTCGGCTTTGAAGCGCTCGATCAGGTGGTCGATGATGCGCTGGTCGAAGTCCTCGCCGCCGAGATAAGTGTCGCCGTTCGTGCTCTTCACCTCGAACACGCCGTCGCCGATCTCGAGCACCGACACGTCGAAGGTGCCGCCGCCGAGGTCGAACACCACGATCGTCTTGTTCACGTCTTCGCCGAGGCCGTAGGCGAGCGCCGCGGCCGTCGGTTCGTTGATGATCCGCATCACGTTCAGGCCCGCGATCTTGCCCGCGTCCTTGGTGGCCTGGCGCTGCGCGTCGTTGAAGTAGGCGGGCACCGTGATCACCGCGTCGGTGACCGGCTCGCCGAGGAAGTCCTGCGCGGCGTCGCGCATCTTCGCGAGCACGGACGCCGAGATCTCCTGGGGCGGGCACAGCTTGTCGCCCACCTTCACCCAGGCGTCGCCGTTGTTCGCCTGAGCGATCGCGAACGGCGCGACGGCCCCGAAGCGCTTCACCTCCTCGGAGTCGAAGCGGCGCCCGATCAGGCGCTTCACGGCGAAGATCGTCTTGCCGGGATTCGTGACGGCCTGTCGTTTCGCGACCTGGCCCACCAGCTTCTCGCCGTGCTCCGTGAACGCCACGATCGACGGGGTCGTTCGCGCGCCTTCGGCGTTCGCGATGACCTGCGGCGTTTCGCCGTCCATGATCGCCACGCACGAGTTCGTCGTGCCGAGGTCGATGCCGATCACCTTGCCCATCGCTGCCGAGCCCCCTCCGGCGCTCAGCGAGCGGCGCCGGCTAGTTCAGGTTCTCCGGATCGGCGGGCTTCATCGTCGGCGCCACCGCCACCACCACGCGCGCGGGCCGCAGCAAGCGGTCGCGCAGCCGGTAGCCCTTCTGGTAGACGCGGGCGACGCTGCCTGGCGGTACGGAGCCCTCCTCGATCTGCGCGACGGCCTCGTGCACGTTCGGATCGAACGTGACCCCCTCGGCTTCGATCAGCGTCACTCCGTGCTTGCCGAGCACCGTGGTCAGCTCTCGCTGGGCGAGCTCCACGCCCTGCAACAGCGCGACCAAGTCCTTGGCATCACTTCCTTTCGCGTGATCCAACGCGCGTTCGAGGTTATCGACCGTGTTGAGCAGGTCCTTTACGAGGTTCTCGTGCCCATACTGGAGAG
>CAYWRY010000063.1:0-22246 GCA_964460485.1 uncultured Spirochaetales bacterium | reverse complement strand
CCGCCGCGTGGTGCGTCTCGCCGTCGAGGAAGACGCGCTCCTCGGGCACGAACACATCGTCGAAGATCACGAAGCCTTCCGGCATGTGGTGATGGCTCGAGATCGGGAACGTGCGCGCGTCGCCGTGGCGCGGCGCGTAGGTCGTGTTCACGATGCGGACGCCCGGCGAGCTCACCGGCACCATGCAGGCGATCGCGTAGGCCTCCTCGCCCGACTTCATCGCCTTGGTAGGAATCGTCATCAGGTCGTGGGCGTAGGACGCGCCGGAGATGTGCAGCTTGGCGCCGCGGATCACCACGCCGCCCGGCTTGCGATCGACCACGCGCACGTAGGCGTCGGGATCGTGCTGCTTGCCGGGCGGGAGCGAGCGATCTCCCTTCGCGTCCGTGATGCACTCGACGATGCGAATGTCGTCCTTCTGCGCCTGGTCGACGTAGGCGCCGATGCGCTCCACGTACTTCGGGCAGTCGCCGATCTTCGCGGCGGCGGTCATCAGGGTCATGATCGACTGGTAGGTGACGTTCGCGACCAAGTCCGCCTGCGCGAAGATCGGGATGCGCGCCTTCAGGTCGGCCGCGGAGTGCGCGACCTTCATCAGCGGGCTCGTGGCTCTCGGGTCGGGCGAGTAGAAGCGGTCGTAGGTGGCGGCGACCTCGGAGACGGTGTGCCCGAGGACGGGATCGCCCTCGATGTCATCGACGCGCTTACCCTCGAAGTAGGTCGCGCGTCCGTCGCGAAGGGAGGCTCGATACTCGGCGCCGGTCTTCATGGAGATTGGGCTCCTGCAGCGCGGACAGTCTAGGCCGTCGCCGCCCGCCGCTGCTGCTGTGTGATCCGGCGCGCAGAGTTCCTCGGGCTCCGCGCCGTCGAGGCTCCCGCGAGCGTTTCGGGGCGCAGCGAGCCATCGGAAGCGCGCGAGAAACTCGGCGACCAAGCGCGCGGCCCCGCAGGCTGCGCGTGCTGCGGCTGCCGACTAGCCGCGGTGACGGTTGTTACGGGCGCGCGTGCACCCATCCCCGAAGAACCTCTCGGGAGGGGCCACGCGGCGAAGGAGCATCCATGCCTTCCATGCTGGCTCGCCTCGCGCTCGGCTTTCTGGTGGCTGCGTTCGCCGCCGGAGCGCGCGCAGCGAGCTTCCGGCCCGTCGGATTCTTCCCGGGTGGCAGCCTGAGTCAGTCCAACGCGCTCTCGGGCGACGGTCAGGTCGCGGTCGGCATCGGCCTCGCAGCGAGCGCGTTCGAGGGCTTCCGCTGGGATGCTAGCAGCGGCCTGGTGAGCCTCGGCTACCTACCGGGCGGCGCCACGCTCAGCGAGGCGTTCGGCGTCTCTCACGACGGCGGCGTCATCGTCGGACGCAGCGACTCGGGCAGCGGCGAGCAAGCCTTCCGCTTCGCCGGCGGCCAGCTCGAAGGCCTCGGCGACCTGCCCGGCGGCAGCTTCTCGAGCCGCGCGCTGGGCGTCTCCGCCGACGGCGGCGTGATCGTCGGCCGCGGCAGCTCGACGCTCGGCAGCGAGGCGTTCGTCTGGACCGCCGCCACCGGCATGACGCCGCTCGGCGAGCTGCCGGGCGGCTTCTACCGCAGCGAGGCGCGCGCCGCGTCCGCTGACGGCAGCGTCGCGGTGGGCGTGAGCCTTTCGGGCTCGGGCGACGAAGCGTTCCGCTGGACGCAGGGTTCCGGCATGGTGGGCCTCGGCGATCTGCCCGGCGGCCGATTCTTCAGCGAGGCGAACGGCGTCTCGGGCGACGGCACGATCGTCGTCGGGCGCAGCGCCTCCGCGGCCGGTGACGAAGCATTCCGCTGGGAGGCGGCGACGGGCATGGTCTCGCTCGGCGCGCTGCCGTCCTCGTGGCCGCACAGCGTCGCCTACGCGATCTCGCGCGACGGCTCGACCATCGTCGGCTCCTCGATGACGGACGAGGGCCCGCGCGCGTTCGTGTGGGACGGCGCGGGCGGAATGCGCAGCCTGGCGAGCGTGCTGCAAGCGCAGGGCGTGGACCTGAACGGTTTCGCGCTCGAGGCGGCGACCGGCGTCTCGGCCGACGGTCGCATAGTCGCGGGCTACGGCACGAACGCGGCCGGAGAGCCCGAAGGCTTCGTCGCGTCGCTCGCCGCAAACGGGCCTGCAGACGGCGACGGCGACGGTATCGCGGACGCCGTGGACAACTGCCCTGGCGTCCCGAACCTCGATCAGTCCGATCTCGACGGGGACGGCGTGGGCGACGCGTGCGATCTCGACGCGGATGCCGACGGCATCGTGGACACCGCCGACAACTGCCCGCTGCTCCCGAACCGAGACCAGCTCGACGCCGACGCGGACGGAGCGGGCGACGCCTGCGACTCGGACGACGACGGCGACGGCGTGGCGGACGCGGTCGACTCCTGCCCGTTCGTCGCGAACCCCGAGCAGAGCGACGCCGATGGAGACGGCTACGGCGACCCGTGCGACGCCGACGACGACGACGACGGCTCGCTCGACGGTGCGGACAACTGCCCGGCCGTCGCGAACCCGAATCAGGCGGACGCCGATGGCGACGGTCTCGGCGACGCGTGCGACGGCGACGGGGATGGCGACGGCGTACCGAACGGCGCCGACAACTGCCCGGCCGTCGCCAATCCGAGCCAGGCGGACGTGGACTTCGACGGCGTGGGCGACGCCTGCGACGCGGATCTCGACGACGACGGCGCGCTCAACGCGCTCGACAACTGCGTGCAGATCCCCAACAAGGATCAGCTCGACAGCGACGCCGACGGCCTGGGTGACGCCTGCGAGACCGACGCAGACGGCGACGGACTGGACGATGGCGCCGACAACTGTCCGCTGGTCGCGAACCCCGGGCAGGAAGACGCGGACGCAGACGGTTTCGGCGACGCGTGCGACGGCGACGCCGACGGCGACGGCGTACCGAACATGGACGACGCCTGCCCCGACTCGGCCCCGGGCGAGGCCGTCGGCGAGAGCGGCTGCGCGCTCGAGGATGCGTGTCCGTGCCCCGGCCCGCGCGTTCGCAAGCGCCGCGACGCCGAGGCGCTCCACGTGATCTGCGTGGCGCGAGAGACGCGGGCGCTCGTCAGCGCCGGGCTGATGTCGCGGCGCGAGCGGGCGCGCTGGATCGCCGAGGCGTGGGGCGCCTGCGACGCGCCGCGGCGACGCGGCCCGGGGCGCGACGATGACGACCGCCGCCGCCGCGATCGCCACGACGACCACGACCGTCGCTCGCGCGGACCAGACTGACAGACGAACCGGCTTCGGAGCTGCCGCGCTGCGCGATGGAGATGGCGACTCGCCCTGCGAGCCGCCGGGCTCGCGCCGGCCTCCGCGCGCCTAATACACGACCGGCAGGGAGAGCGCGGTGCGGAAGCTCCCGCCCGTGATCCGCGGCGGCGGCGCGTCGGGGTCGCTGCGCAGATTCGGAAGGCGATCGATCAGCACGCCGAGGGCGGTCTCCAGCTCGAGCGTCGCGAGGTGCATGCCGAGGCAGGTGTGCGCTCCCATCGCGAACGCGATGTGCGGCTTCGCCGGGCGATGGATGTCGAAGGCGTCGGGGTTCTCCCAGCGCTCGGGGTCGCGGTTCGCGGCGCCGACGACCGGCGCGACCGCGCAGCCGGCCTTCACGGGCACGCCGCACAGCTCGGTGTCGCGCGTCGCCCAGCGCGAGAAAGCCACCAGCGGCGGCTCCCAGCGCAGGCCTTCCTGCACGGCCTGGGGGATCAGCTTGCGGTCGCGCTTCAGGGCGTCGAGCTGATCGGGGTTCGCGAGCAGCGCGCACATCAGGTTCGAGAACGCGCGCGCCGTGGTCTCGAACGCCGCGGGCGAGAGCAGGCGGATGAAGGGCAGGATCTCGTCGACCGAGAGCCGCGCGCCGTCCAGCTCCGCGTTCGCCAGTAGCGTGATCAGGTCGTTGCCGGCGCGCCCGCGCGCCGCCTCGATGCGCGGCGCGAAGTAGTCGCCGAGCGCCTTCGCGGCGTGCAGCGCCGTCGTCGCGGCCAGCTCGCCCGACAGGATCTCGATCGCCCAGCGCATGTAACGGAGCCGATCGGGCTCGGGCACGTCGAGCATCCCCGCGATGATCGCCAGCGGAAACGGGAAAGCGAGCTCGCGCGTCAGGTCTGCGCGGCCCTTGGGCGCGAGCGCGTCCACCAGCTCGTTCGCGTAGGGCACCACGAGCGTGTCCCGCCAAGCCTCCAGCGCGCGGCGCGAGAACGCCTGCTGAACGAGCGCGCGGTAGCGCGTGTGCTCGGGCGGATCCATCTCGAGGATGCTGTGCCCGAACACCTTGCCCACCACGTTCGCGTAGCCGGCCGACGAGTAGGTGCGGGGATCGCGGAAGACCTGCGAGACCGCCTCGTAGCCGAGCACGAGCACGCTGCCGTCGCCGAGCGGGCTCGGCACGACCGGCCCGTTCGCGCGCATCGCGCCGAAGAACGCGTACGGATCGGGTGGACCAAACGAGCCGATCTGCGCGAACTCGGCAAAGAGGGGATCGATCTCCGCGGCACTCAGCATCGCGCGCTCCACTTCGCGCGTGCCCCGAGCGCGCGCCGCGCCAGCATACGCCAGCGGCCGGGGGTCGCGCGGGCGCGTGATAGGCTGCGCGCGTGCCTCCCGTGCCGCTGATCTACGAGACGATCCAGTTCTCTCCCTACTTTGGGACCGACGACCCCGACCTGCCCGCTCAGATCCGCGGCGCCGCCAAAGCCGGATTCGCCGGCATCGGCATCGACCACCGCGGCACGCTGGCGCACTTCACGCGCAAGCACGGCACGCTGCGCGACGTCGCGGAGCTGCTGGGTGAGCACGGACTGCGTTGCTTCGCGATCCAGGATCTGACGGTCACCGGCGACGAGCGCGAGACCCTCGGCCTCGCCGAGGCTTGCCTCGAAGCGGCCGCCGCCCTGCGCTCCGAGTGGGTGCACTGCTGCTTCACGGCCGCAATCCGCGACGACACCCTCTCGCTCTTCCAGCGCGCACTCGAGGTCGCTCGCCCCGCCGGCGCGCGCTTCTCGCTCGAGTTCCTGCCCTGGTGCGAAATGAACGACGTGCGCACGACGCGCGAGGTGATCCGGCGCAGCGGCGCGGCCGACCTCGCACTGCTCGTGGACACCTGGCACGCCCACCACGGGCCGACCACGTGGGAGGATCTCGCCGGCGTCGCACCCGCGGAGATCGCCTATCTCCAATTCGACGACCATCCGCCGCTCGCCAGCGCCGATCTCTTCGCCGAGACCGTCGACCGCCGCGCGCTGCCGGGCGACGGCGAGCTCGAGCTGGCGCGCTTCGCGAGACTGTTCCTCGACAAGGGCTACACCGGCGCGGTGAGCGTCGAGATCCTGAACCGCGAGATGCGCGCCTGGCCGCGCGACGTGTTCGCGCGGCGCGCGTTCGATGCCGCCGCGCGCTACTGGCACTGAGCAGGAGGGTCGATGCGCCGCGTCCTGATCGTGCTCGTGCTGCTGCTCGCAGCGGCGATCGCACTGCCGCCGCTGTGGTTCCGCGCGTTCCCGGCGAAGCTGCCCGCGCTCGCGCCGCCGGAGACGTTCGTCGCGCTCGCGAGCGGGCCGCGCATGCACGCGATCGTGCGCGGCGAGGGCCCGGCTGTGGTGCTCGTCCACGGGCTGCCGGGTCAGGCGAGCGAATGGCGCGCCACGACCGAGCTGCTCGCCGCCCACGGACGCCGCGTGGTCGCCATCGACCGCCTCGGCTACGGCCACTCGGACGCGCGCGACGGCGACGAGTTCACTCTCGAGAGCAACGCGCGCGAGCTGCGCGAGCTGCTGGACGCCCTCGACCTCGCGGACGTCACGGTCGTCGGCTGGAGCTATGGCGGCGGCACTGCGCTCGTCGCCGCGCATCAGCAGGCGTCGAACCCGGAATCCCGCGCGCGCATCGCGCGGCTCGTGCTGGTGGGCAGCGTCGGGCCGATGGCCGAAGCGAGCGGACCGCCCGCCGCGGTCCGCATCCTGTTCTCGGGGCCCGTGCTGCGCTGGGTGCGCTCCATCCCGCCGCTCGGCCTGGGCGTGCAGCGCGCGATGAGCGCAAACGCCTACAGCGAGCAGCCCATGCCGGGCTGGTGGCTGCCGGGCCTCGCCGCGAACCTGGCGCAGCCGAAGACGCAGATCGCGTTCGCGCGCGAGGGCGCGCGGATGCCGCAGGGGCCGGCCGCGCCGGACTCGGCCGGACTCGAGCTGCCGATCCTCGTGGTCCACGGCGACGACGACCGGCTCGTGCCCGTCGAGGCCGCACGCACGCTGGTCCGTAACAACCCGCGCGCCGAGCTGCTGGAGGTCGCCGGCGGCAGCCACATGCTGCCGATCACCCACGCGGCGCTGCTCGCCGACCGGATCGCCTCGTTCAGCGCGCCGCCTGCCCCCGCCGCGCCCGCGGCGCCGCCGGGTGCCGACGCCGGCGCCCCAGTCGAGACCCCCGAGCACTGGATGGACGCGCTCGCGGCGCGCTGAGCCAGTCGGGGCAAATCCGATTGGCTCATGCCCGTCACCGCACGTGCCGCGCGACGAACTGCGCGACGTGCTTCACCGCCCACGCCGGCTCCGGGCAGGTGCCGTAGAGGCCCTGGAAGCCGTGGATCATCCCGGACCAGATCTCGAGCGTGACGGCGACACCGTCGCGCCCGGCGCGCGCGGCGAGTCGCACCGCGTCGTCGCGCACCGTGTCGAGCTGCCCGGTTTGCAGCAGGAGCGGCGGCAGGCCGCGCAGGTCGGCGTGGATCGGCGAGGCGTGCGGGTGCCGCGGGTCGCCGCCAGCGCCCAGATAGTCGCGCCAGCGCGCGCGCATCCACTCCGCGTTCACGAACGGATCCTCGCCGACGGGGCGCTGCGCCGAGTCGCCCGAAACCTCTGCGTCGAGCCAGCCGCACAGCGCGACGCCGCAGGCCGGCAGCGGCGCGCCGAGATCGCGCAGCTTCACGAGCGAGGCGACCACGAAGCCGCCGCCACAGGAGTCGCCCACGAACGCGATGCGCTCCGGCGCGACGCCGCTCGCCAAGAGCCCGCGCTGCGCGGCGACGCAGTCGTCGAGCGCCGCCGGGAAGCGGTGCTCGGGCGCCAGGCGGTAGTCGACGATGAACGCGCGCAGGCCGGTCTCGCGCACGAACCACGCCGCGTAGAACGTGTACTCGGGCGCAGTGCACGAGACGAGCGCGCCGCCGTGGAAGAAGAGAATCGCCGCATCGCCCGGCCGCGGCGGCGCGTCCTTCCGCGACACCCACACGCCGCGCACGCCGCCGAGCTCCGCCGCCTCGCAAACGACGTCGGGGCCGGGATCGTGCCCGTGCGCGGGCGCGAACTTGCGGCGCACGTCCTCGTGAGTGTCGCCGGGCGACGCGAGGCCCTTCGGAAAGCGCGCGAGCGCGGCGGTGAACTCGGCGCTCGCTGCGCCGAGCTTCATCGCAGACCGTCCCAGACCGCCCGCGAACGCGCGCCCGGGTCGCGCAGCGGACCGACGCGTTCACCGAACTCCATCACCACGCGCGACGCGGCGTCGTAGCGCTCCCAGGCGCCCGTCTCTGCGCACGAGGGGTCGCCGCTCTTCACGAACGCCGTCCACGCCGCGTGCATGCGCTGGGCGAGCGCGTCTGGCCGCTCGCCGGGCCCGAGCATGTCGCCCACGCCGGGGCGGTCGAGCGTGTTGAACGCGAAGGGGATCTCGAGCGCGTGGGTCGCGCCGAGGCGGCCGCCGAAGGCGCGCGACTTCCAGCTGAACAAGTACTTCCAGGCGCGTCCGCCGCTGGCGCCGTGCCCTTCCGCGAGGCGCACGGCCGGAATGCGGAACACGTGGTCCGTGGACATCGCGAGCGCGAGCTCGCGCGCCGACGCGCTCGGGTAGTCGGCGCGATAGGCCGCCACCGCGCGCGCAGCGTCCGGGAACCAGCGCGCGGCGAGGCGCTCGAGGCGCGCGTCGTCGACCTCCGGCACGCCGAACAGCGTCATCTCGTCGGCATTCGTGCCGACGAGCACGTTCACGCGCCGCGCCTCGCCGCGGCGGATCGCTGCGAGCGGCTGCTCGCGGATCGCGTCGCCGTCGACGACGGGCAGGAAGGGCATGCCGCGCAGGCCGCCCGCCTCGCCCAGCTCGCCTTCGCGCGACTGCCGCTCCACCTCCTCCTGCGCGGCCAGCACGCGCTCGGCGGAAGCGGCGAGCAGGTCGGCGAGGCCGTCCGCCTTCAGCGCCTCCGCGAAGCGCCGCGCCACCTCGGCGGCGGCGCGCGGGTCGCTCACGTGCTGCGCCGCGCCACTCTGCGGGATCGCGCCGCGGAAGAGACCGCTCGCGCCCGCCGTGCCGAGCAGGATGCCGACGCTCATGCCGCCCGCGGACTCGCCCGCAATCGTCACGCGCTCCGGGTCGCCGCCGAACGCCGCGACGTTCTCGCGCACCCAGCGCAGCGCGGCGAGCTGGTCTTGGATCCCCACCGAGCCGCTCGCGGCGTAGTCGCCGCCTCCGATCTCCGCGAGATGCGCGAAGCCGAGCGCGCCGAGGCGGTAGTTGATCGAGACGACGACGATCCCGCTGCGCGCGAAAGAGCTGCCGTCGTACCACGGGATCGCGCCCTGCCCGGTGCGGAAGCCGCCGCCGTGGATCCACACCAGCACGGGCCGGCGCGCGTCGTCGCAGGCCGGCGTGCAGACGTTGAGCGTCAGGCAACCGGCTTCGTCCCAGCGCACGTTCGGGTTGCCGACGAGTCCGTCGCCGCGCGGCTGCGGGGCGGCGGGGCCGAAGCGCGTCGCGTCGCGCACGCCCGACCACGCGTCGGGAAGCTCCGGCGGGCGGAAGCGGCGCTCGCCGGTGGGCGGCGCGGCGTAGGGGATGCCGGCGAAGAGCAGCGCGCCGTTCTTCTCGCGGCCGCGCACCTCACCGAAACGCGTCGAGGCGGTGGGATTCGTCATGGCCGCGAGGGTGCTGCGGGGGTTGGCGGCGCGCCAACGTCCGCCGCTGGCCCTTTCGGGTCAGACCCCAGAGGGCCATCGCTCACATCCTGCCTTTCATCGACACCTTCCAGCGCTCGAGCCAGTGCCGATTCGCGTCGGCCGCGCGCGCGGCGGCGATCTGCTCGGTGTCCCACAGCTTCGAGAACAGGAAGGCGCGCGGGCACTGCGCGTAGGCCTCGTCCACTTCGATCAGGAGGCCCTGCAGGATCTTCGTCTCGTCGTCCTTCGCGAATACCTCGGGGGCGATGCCGGCGAGGCGACCGTCGCTCTTCTCGACCACCGACGCGCGGCCGTTCACACGCACGGACCAATCGCAGCCGGGGATCACGAACAGCAGCGCGGCCTTCGGATTCGTCTCGAGGTTCTCGTACGACTGGAAGAGCTTGTTGCCCGCGACGTCGGGCAGCAGCAGGCGCTTCTCGTCCAGCACCTTCACGAAGCCCGGCCGGCCGCCCTTGGGCGACGCATCGCAGTTGCCTTCCCCGTCCGCAGTCGACAGCACCGCGAAGGGCGCCGCGCGCACGAACTCCTGGATCATCTCGTTCATGGACGGGAAGACCTTGTTGACGACCATCGGGATCGGGGACCCGAACTTCTGCTGCGCACAGTTCATGGAGGCTCCTGATCGCAAGGGCGTGCGCTCCCATCTTAAGCCGCCGCCTTCCGTCTCGCGCCGGCCGCGGGGGCTCTGCCGACGACGAGGCGGCCATATACTGGCCGCGTGCGCGTGTTCCTCACCGGCGCGAGCGGGTTGTTGGGGTCGCACACCGCGCGGGCGTTGTGCGACGCGGGACACGCCGTGCGCGCGTTCGTGCGCGATCCCGCGAAGGCGCAGCGCGTGCTCGCGCGCCTCGGCGCGACGGACCCGGAGCTCGTGCGCGGCGACGTGACGGACCGCCGCGGCGTGCGCGCCGCGCTCGCGGGCTGCGAGGCCGCGGTGCACGCCGCCGCGATCCCGAGCCTCGATCCGCGCGACCGCGAGCGGGTGATGCGCACCAACGCGCGCGGCGCCGAGCACGTGCTCGAGAGCGCCTGCGACGCGGGCCTCGACCCGGTGGTCCACGTCTCCAGCGTCGCCGCGCTCTTTCCGCCCGCGGGCGCGCGCATGACGAGCGACGACGAGGTGCAGCGCCCGCGCGACGCCTACGCCGCGTCGAAGGCCGCCGCCGAGCGCGTCGCGCGCGCGCTCCAGGCGAGGGGTCATCCCGTGGTGATCTTCTACCCGGGCCAGCTCGTCGCGCCCTTCGATCCCACCATCGCCGACGGCGTGCGCTTCCTGCTGACCTACCTCGAGCAGGGCGTGATTCCCATGAGCCCCGGCGGCCTCCCGCTGGTGGACGCGCGCGACGTGGCGCGCGCAATCGTCGCGGCGCTGAAGCCGGGGCTCGGCCCGCGCCGCTTCATGGCGGGCGGCCACTTCCTCGGCTTCGAGGAGCTCGCCACGCTGCTGGAGCAGATCACGGGGCGTGCCCTCGTGCGACTGCCGATGCCCGGCAGCGTGACGCGCGCCATCGGCCGGCTCTCGGACGCGACCCGGCGCTGGCTCGGCGTCTCGCTCGGCGGCGCCACCGCGGAGTCGACGCGGATCCTCACGCGTGGCGTCCCCAGTGACGATTCGCGGCTCGCGGGCGAGCTGGGCGTGCGCCTGCGCCCGGCGCGCGAGACGCTGGCGGACGCACTCGCGTGGCTGTGCGCCGAGGGCGTGCTCGACGCGAAGCACGCGCCGCGGCTCGCGCGCCGCTAGTCGATGGCGAGACGGCGCTCGGCCACGCCCTTCGCCCAGCGGTAGTCCGCTTTGCCCGCCGGCGTGCGCTCGATCGCGTCCACCACGACGAAGTCCCGCGGCAGCTTGTACGACGCGAGGCTGGCGCGGCAGCTCTCGCGCACCGCGTCTGGCGCGAATGGGACGCGCGCGCGCGGCTGGACGACGGCGACGACGCGCTCGCCCCAGCGCGCGTCGCGCACGCCCACCACGAGGGCGTCGAACACGGCCGGGTGCGCCTTCAGCGCCGCCTCGACCTCCTCGGGGAACACCTTCTCGCCGCCCGTGTTGATCGATTGCGAGCCGCGCCCGATCAACTGGATGGCGCCGTCGGCGGTGACGCTCGCGAGATCGCCGGGGAGCGCCCAGCGCACGCCATCGACCTCGACGAAGGTCGCGCGCGACTTCGCCGCGTCTTTGTAGTAGCCGAGCGGAATGTGGCCGCGGCGCGCGAGCTGGCCGACCTCGCCGCTGCCCGGTGCGACCGGGCGCAGACTCGCGCCCAGCACCGCGGTATCGGGGCCCATGCGGAAGCGCGGGGCGCCGGCGGGGGCGCCCGGGGCCTCGGTGCCGAGTGCGCCCGTCTCCGACGAGCCGAGCCCGTCCATCACGAGCCGCCCGGGCAGGAGCGCCTGCAGTCGCCCCTTCACCGCCGGCGAGAAGAGCGCGCCGCCGGACGCCACCGCGAACAGCGACTTCGGCGGCTCCCGACCCGCGCGGGCTTCGAGCGCGTCGCAGAGCGGCGTCGCCATCGCGTCACCGACGATCAGCAGCATGCCGACGCGCTCGGCGTCCACGAGACGCCAGATCTCCGCGGGATCGAAGACGCCGCCCGGCGTGGTGACGAGGGTTCCGCCGGTCGTGAGCTCGCTCCACATCAGCCACTGTGCGGCGGCGTGCATGTACGGCGGCGCCGCGAGCGCGACCACCGGCTCCGGCGTGATGCGCGCGTCCAGCTCCTCGGGGCGCGCGATCGGCCCTCGGCTTCGCAGCGGATCGCCGCCACCCATCGCCGCGAAGAAGATGTCCTCGTGGCGCCACACGACGCCCTTGGGCCGGCCGGTCGTGCCGCCGGTGTAGACGACGTAGCGATCGTCGGAGCTGCGGCCCGAGAAGTCGCGCCGCGCGCGCGCGTTGGCGAGCGCCTCTTCATAGTCGTCGACGGGCTCGGGCACGAAGGCGCCGCTGCCGTCTTCGACCACGAGCGTCGCGCGCAGCAGCGGCAGCTCCTCGCTCGCCTCCAGCACGCGCGGCGCGAAGGCGCGGTGCACGATCACGGCGCGCAGGTCCGCGTCCTCGAACAGCGCGCGCAGCTCGGCGGGCACGTAGCGATAGTTCACGTTGATGGGCACCGCGCGCAGCTTGAAGTCGGCGATCATCCCCTCCACGTACTCGCTGCCGTTCGCGAGCACGAGGCCCACGTGGTCGCCCGCGCCGATGCCGCGCGCCGCGAGCGCGTGCGCGAGCCGGTTCGCACGCGCGTCGAGCGCCGCGTAGTCGAGTCGGCGCTCCGGCGAGACCACGGCCTCGCGCGCCGGCACGCGATCGGCGACCCGCTCGAACAGCTCCGACAGGTTGAAGCTCGTCATGCCGCGGGCTCCTGCGCGCGAGGCGCGCCGGCCGCCTCGCGGAAACGCTCGAACTCGTGCTGCACGTCGACCACCAGGTCGTGCAGCTCCGGCAGTGCATCCCAGTCCGAGTTGAAGCCCCAGAACAGGCGACCGTCGTAGCTGAAGGCGGTGACGGTGAGCGCCTGGCTCGCGAACAGCGGCGAGTACGGATGCGCCTCGAGCTGCTTCGCGCCGAGCAAGTACGTCGGGAACTGGGGCCCGGGGATGTTGGTGACGACGAGGTTGTAGGCGTCGCCGCCCGAGCCGATCCGCGCGAGCGGCGTGAACAGCGCTGGGAACGACGCGTCCAGCAGCTTCACCAGCGCGTCGGTGCCGCGCGTCATGCGCGACTCCTTCAGCTTGCGCATCACCTCGACCACGCGCTCGAGGCGCTGCACGGGATCGTGCTCGCCGACGGGCAGCTCCGCGATCACGAACGCCACGCGGTTTCCCGCGCGCACGCCGTCCTTCGCCGGGTCGCGCATGTTCACGGGCACGAGCGCCTTGAAGTGCCCACCGGCGAGCGGGACGCCCTCGTCCTCCAGGAAGCGGCCGACGGCGCCGGAGAACACGGCCAGCACCACGTCGTTGACGGTGCCGCCGAGGCGCTTGCCGATTTCCTTCACGACGGGGAGCGGAACGCTCGCCCAGTCGAGACGGCGGTGCGGGCCGATCTCGCGGTTGAAGGGCGTCGCGACCGTGGAGCCGAACTGCGTCGCCACCGACTCGCGCACGCCCGCGAGCAGCTCGCGCGCTTCCTCCCAGGTTGCGCGCGGCTCGGCGAGCGCGGCGGCGATGGCGCGCGCGGCTGCCAGCGGGAGCCCGGCGCGGCGCTTCAGCTCGTCGCGCAGCAGCGTGCCGGGCGATGGCGCGGGCCGCGGCACCCAGGTTCGCGTCGACTCGATGCTGGCGTCGCGATCGGCGCGCATCAACTGCGTCATCAGGCTCGCGCCGCCGATGCCGTCCACCATGCTGTGATGGATCTTCGTGATCAACGCAATGCGCTCGTCCGGGAGGCCGTCGACGAACCACATCTCCCAGAGCGGTTTCCCGCGGTCGAGGGCCTGCGAGATGATGCGGCCGGTGAGGCGCTTCAGCTCCCGCTCGCCGGAGTGGCGCGGCAGGCTCGTGTAGCGGACGTGGTACTTGAGGTTGAAGGAGGCGTCGTCGATCCAGACGGGATGCCCTTCGAGCGGCGTCCAGGCGAGCCGCTGCCGGTAGCGCGGCAGCCGGTGCAGCCGCGACGCCACGTATCGCTCGATGCGCTCCACGTCGAGCGCGCCGCGCTCGTCGAGCAGCGGCGCGGCCTCGAAGATGGAGACGCCGCCGATGTGCATGTGCACGCCGCCGCGCTCGAGCCCGAGCTGGCTGGCGTCCATCGCGGAGAGCCGTTCGTAGTGGACGTAGGACATGGGGCCTCCAGCGCGGCTCACGGCCGCGCAGACGCCGCGGCGCCGTACTTCGCGAGCTCTTCGAACGCGGCGCGCAGGTCCGCGACGATCTCCCAGGCGTCCTTGACGAGGCCGCGATCCGCGAGCACGCCGACCGCGAGCGCGTCGCCGTAGCTCCACAGCGTCACGTTGAGGCCGATGCCCTCGAGCAGCGGGCCGACGGAGTAGAACTCGGCGACGGGCTCCTGCCCGTAATAGAGCCGGTCGCGCGCGCCGGGCACGCTGGACACGATCACGTTCGCCTGCGCGGGGCGTCCAGCGCGCAGCATGCGCGTGGGCAGGCGGCTGAACACCGCGCGCGAGAGGAACGGCGGGAACAGCTCGAGCCAGTCGGCCAGGTGCGCGCCCTTCGCGTCCTGGAACCTGCGCTTCGCGCGCTGCATCGCGAGCTGCGTCTCGCGCACGCGCTCGGCGGGGTCCGCCGCGTCCGTCGCGAGCTCGACGTACATCACCCCCGTGTGGTTGCCGTAGCGGCCGCGGTCCTCCTCCGTGCGCAGCGATACGGGCACCGAGGCCACGAGCCGCGCGCTCGGCAGCGCGGCCCGCCGGAGCAGGTACGCGCGCAGCGCGCCCCCGACGAGCGCGAGCACGAAGTCCGTCACGGTGAGGCCGAGCGCCTTGCGCGTCGCGCTCGCCTGCGCGGCGGGCAGCGCGCAGAACGCGAAGCGCCGCTGCGCGGAGAGCACGCCGTTCAGCGGCGTGCGGGGCACGGCGACCGGGCGGAGGTGCGCGTCGTCGTGCTGCGCGTGCGCCGCGCGCGCGCGCCGGCGCGCCGCGCGCGTGGCGCTCACGAGCTCGCGCGCGGCGTGCGGGACGAAGCGCAGGAGCTCGCGCAGCGCAGCCCGCACGCGCTCGCGCGGCGCGGGCGTGGGCTCGGGCTGGAACGGCGGTGCGTCGCGCGGCAGCTCTTCGCCCGGATCGTGCGTCAGGAACTCGTTCAGCAGCTCCGCGCTCGCGACGCCGTCCGCGAGCGTGTGATGGATCTTGCAGACGGACGCCACGCGCCCGCCCGCGAGCCCCTCCACGAGCCACATCTCCCAGAGCGGCTTCGCGCGGTCGAGCGGGCGGCTCGCGATCTCCGAGATGATCTCGGCCAGCTCCTGCGGTCCGCCGGGCGACGGCGCCGCCGCGCGGCGCACGTGGTAGTCGAGCTCGACGTCGCTCTCCAAGAAGACCGGGTGGTGCAGGGCGTACGGCGTCGGCACGGCGCGCCAGCGGAACGGCGGCACACGGTGCAGCCGCGCGCCGAGCTTCTGCTTCTCGTGCTCGAACGAGTAGCCGCCCGGGCTCGGCTCGAGGATTCCGATCTTCAGCGTGTGCATGTGCTGCGTCGGCGTCTCGCCGTAGAGGAAGAGCGCGTCCGCGCCGTGAAGCCTGTGCATCGTTCGCCCTCCTCTTCGCGCTCGCCGTCTACCCGTGCGGATTGGGCGCATGCATCGCGCGCCGTCCGATCGCGCCGCCGAGCCAGCGCACCACGCCTCGCGGCGGCAGGCTCAGCGCGCGGATCAGCAGCTGGTTCGCGACCCCGGGCACGCGCACCACGTCGCCGCGCATGCAGGCCTGATAAGCGTCCCGCGCCACCTCGACCGGATCCATGAGCGGCGCGACGCCCTTCAGCCGCTCGACGCCGTCGATCTGGCTCGCCATGTGCGTCTCGGTGAAGCCGGGGCAGCAGCAGGTCACGCTGACGCCGCTGCCCTGCAGCTCTTCCGAGAGCGCTTCGGAGAAGGACAGGATGAACGCCTTCGTGGCGGCGTAGACGGCCAGCGACGGCATCGGCGCGAAGGAGCCGGTCGAGCCGAGGTTCAAGATGCGGCCGTGGCGCGCGGCCAGCATCGGCTCGAGGAACAGGCGCGTCAGCGCGACCAGCGCGCACGCGTTCAGCGCCGGCATGGCGAGCAGGCGCTCGAGCGGCGTCTTGGCGAAGGCGCCGAACTCCATCAGGCCGGCGTTGTTCACGAGCACGCTGACGCGCACGCCGAGCGCCTGCGTGTACCCGAACAGCTGGCGCGGGGCGTCGGGCTTCGCGAGGTCCGACGCGATCGGGATCGCGCGCCCGCCGTGCCGTGCGGCCAGCTCGTCCGCGAGCGCCTCGAGCAGCGGCGCACGGCGGGCGACGAGCACGACGTCGAAGCCGCGCGATGCAAAGACGCGGGCGAGCTCGCGCCCGATCCCCTCCGAAGCGCCGGTGACGAGCGCCGTCTCGCGACCGCCTCCCATGCATCCGCCTCGCCCGCTTGTGGCGGGCTGCACCGGCTGGGACACGGAGCATCAGGCTCGATGCCTCGCGGCGCGCGCCGCTGCGCCTCGCCTACGAACGGGAGCGTTGTGCAAGAAGCAAGCCGCGTCCGCAGCCGGCTCCGGGTCGGGACCGCGCTAGGGTGCGCCCCTTCGGTCCGGAGCCCGCCGATGCCCACCTCGCTCGAAGACCGCCTCGCGCTGCAAGAGCTTTCCGCGCGCTACGCCCGCGCCGTCGACCGCCGCGACTACGCGGCCTTCTCCGCGCTCTTCACCGCCGACGGCGTCTTGTGCGGGCCGGGCTACGCGATGAACGCCCATCGCGAGATCGACCAGGGCATCCGCCTGATCGAGCAGTACGAGGCGACCCAGCACTGCGTCCACAACCAGCTCGTCGACGTCCACGGCGACGCCGCCACCGGCGAGACCTACTGCGTCGCCCGCCACGTCTACACGAAGGACGGCGTCAAGCGAAAGCTCGACATGGGCATCCGCTACCAGGACCAGTACCGCCGCGATCGAGGCGCCTGGCGCTTCGCCCGCCGCGAGCTCGTCCTCGACTGGACCCAGGACCTCCCGCTGAAGGGCTAACCCGACAACCACTCCGGCTCCGGAACGAGTCAACGCAGCGGCAATCAATCCAGAAGATGCTCGAGGACGAGCCAGCAGCATGCGCGCGGCGAGCACCGCAAGCCGCGAGCGCCCAACGAGGTACGTGCTCGATGCTTGTCGCGGCGCGCAGCGAGCCGGAGCCCTCGGAGGCGAGCGAAGCACCAGAAAGAAGAGGCCGCAAGCGAGCAACACCTCCGACGCAGCAAGAGGAGAATGACTTGACCACCCGAACCTCGGTAGGCCTCTACGGCCTCGAGAACGTCTTCGGCGGCGACTTCCGCAAAACGACCGACGTCGTCCGCCGCGCCGACGCGCTCGGCATCGACCAGGTCGTGATGACCGACCACGTCGTGATGGGCACGCGCACGGACCGCTACCCGTACGGCCCCTTTCCGAGCCCGCCCGACTACCCGTGGTTCGAGCCGATCGTCGCGATGTCGTCGTTCGCGGCGGTGACCCAGCGCATCCGCCTCTCGATGAGCGTGCTGATCGCGCCGCTGCGCCCCGCGGTGCTGCTCGCGAAGCAGGCCGCCACCCTCGACCTGCTCTCGAACGGGCGGCTCGACCTCGGCGTCGGCACCGGCTGGCAGCGCGAGGAGTACGCCGCCTCGGGCATCCCCTTCGAGGGGCGCGGCGTGCGCCTCGCCGAGCAGATGCGCGCGTGTCGCGACCTGTGGACGAACGCGCCGGGCACTTATCAGGGCGAGACCGTCGACGTTCGCGGCCTCTACTCGAAGCCGTTCCCGGTGCAGAAGGGCGGCCCGCCGCTCTGGTTCGGAATCGCGCCCACCGAAGTGAACTGCAAGCGCGTCGCCGAGCTCGGCGTCGGCTGGATCCCGATCTCGCAGGACCCTGCCGACATTGCGGAAGGCGTGAGCGCGCTGCGCACGGCGTTCACGAAGGCTGGGCGCAATCCGAAGCAGCTCCAGGTGCGCGCGCACCTCCCGCCGCGCCCGAACAGCGCCGGCCAGCTCGACCTCGAGGCGACGCTCGCGGCCGGCCTCGAGCCCGCGCTCGAAGCGGGCGCCACGGTGATCGAGATCCTGCCCTTCCTGTTCGCGCGCTCGGAGCAGGAGGTGAACGGCGTGCTGGAGCGAATCGCGAAGATTGGGAGGTAGTCACAGCAGCCCCGCGCTCTTCACCTCGTAGTACGCGTTCACCAGCGCGATGCCGAGCCGCTCGGGCTCGCAGTCGAAGCGAAGAGCGGAGCGGCGCGGCAGCAGGTCGAGGGCGCGCCGGCGCTCGGCGCGGTAGCCGCGGATCGCGGCGACGCGCAGCGCGTCGCTCATCGCGCGGCGCCTGAGCGGGAGAAGCCTGCGAACAGGTCCTTCACGGCCGCGCCGCCGTCGTCCATGCGCAGCGTGAAGACGAAGCCGCCTCAGTGGAGCACGGGTAGCGCGAGCACGATGCCGATCAGCGTGATCACGGAGGCGATCGACGCGAGGGTCATCGCGATCCCCGCGCCGAGCCAGAGTGGGAAGTTGCGCCAGGTGGCCGCCCAGCCTTCCGACAGGCAGCGCCCGATGTCGAAGTCGCCGGAGCCGCCCGGTGCCGAGGCGGGCGCCTCGAGGTCCGCCTGCGGCGGCGTGTAGAGGTTGTCGCTCACGAGGCGCTCCTCCCTTCGGTCGGGGCGATCCTATCAGGGTCGCGCCGGCCCCAGGCAGGATATCGTCGCGCTCCCTAAGCGCTGAGCGCCTTCGCGAGGAACGGCAGGCTCACGTCCATCCGGTAGTCGACGTCCGAGTGGTCGTCGTCGAACTCCTCGTAGCGGTGCGGAATGCGCGCCTCGGCGAGCCGCCGCGACAGGATGCGCGTGCCGTAGTGGATGTGGAACTGGTCGCGCCAGCCGCAGTCGATGTAGATGCCGCGCAGCGAACGCAACGCGCGCGCGTGCTTGCCGACCAGCAGCACCGGGTCGTGCTTCAGCCACTGCGCCCAGTTCGCGGCGATCACCTCTCCGCTCTCCAGATTGAACGGGATGCGGAAGCCGAGCGGCGCGCGCGGGTGCGGGTCGTAGGTCGCCGCCATGCACAGGTTCATGATCGCCATGGACTCGGCGTGGGAGAGCTTCGGCTTCTTCCACACCGCCGCGAGGAAGCGCTTCACGCGGCCGTCGTCGTAGCCGCGATCGAGGCCGGGGGCGTTGGCGCGCGCGGCCGCGTCGTAGACGCCGGGCTTCTGCTTCCTCGGCCGATGCTTGGCGAGCTCGTTCAGCGTGTTGGGCCAGTCGCAGGCGTAGACGAAATCGAAGTAGGCGTCGCCCGAGTGGTTGCCGATCGCGCCCCAGGTCTCCGGGTGCTTCATGCCGTGCACGATCGCGCCGTAGCCGCCGGAGGACTTGCCGAAGCAGCCGCGGTGATCGCGCGAGGCGAGCGTGCGGAACTCGCGGTCGACGAAGGGCACCAGCTCGCGCGTCAGGTAGTCGGCGTAGCGGCCGATCGCGGAGGAGTTCACGTACTGGTTGCCGCCGAGCGCCGTGAAGCAATCCGGCAAGACGAGGATGGCGGGCGGCATCTTGCGCTCGTGGATCAGGCGCGCGGCGCGCTCCGCGAGGTTCTCGCTGAACGGCTTCCAGTTGAGATGCGCGATGCCGGAGCCGGTGAAGCCCACGAGATCCCACAGCACCGGAAAGCGCCGCCCGGCAGAGCCGTCGTACTGCGGCGGCAGCCAGACCGCGAGCTTGCGCGCGTGCGGGTCGCCGAGCGGGTTGCCCTTCAGCACCCGCGAGACGTGCTCGAGCACGACCACGGTCCCTTCGGCGGAAGGCGTGCGCTTGCGGGCCATCGCGTTCTCTCCTGTGCGGGTGCGTTCGGGGACGGAACCGGTCGAGGTCAATCGCTGGCGGCAACTGCGAGCGCGGCCGCCCGCTTCCGTGCGGAAGCAGCTCGATCGCACCGCACGATTCTGCGCTAATCCGCGCGGATGTCGCAGCCGGTCTCTCGCCAGGCGTTTCGTGGGCGCTACGGACCCTGGGCTCTCGTCGCTGGCGCTTCCGAGGGCTTCGGCGCCGCCTGGGCGCGCGAGCTCGCGGCGCGCGGCTGCGACGTGGCGCTGGTGGCGCGGCGCGAGGCGCCGCTCGCCGCTCTCGCGCGCGAGCTCGAGCGCGCCCAAGGCGTGAGAGCGCGCGCGATCGTCGCCGACCTCGCCGCGCGCGACGTCGACGCGCGGCTCGCGGACGCGACGCGCGACGTGGAGATCGGCCTGCTCATCTACAACGCCGCGCAGCCGAGCCCCGGCTGGTTCGCGGAGGCGAGCGCGGAGGAGCTGGCGCGCGCCCTGGACGTGAACTGCCGCGCGCCGCTCCTGCTCGCCCACCGCTTCGGCGCGCCGATGCTCGCACGCGGCCGTGGTGGCGTCGTGCTGATGACGTCGCTCTCGGGCGTGGCGGGCGCGGGCTACGTCGCCACCTACGCCGCCACGAAAGCCTTCGACTGGCTGCTCGCCGAAGGCCTCCACCAAGAATGGAAGCCGCGCGGCGTCGACGTGCTCGCCGCCGTCGCGGGCCTCACCGACACGCCTCACGCGCGCTCCACCGGCGTGAAGGTGCACGCCGCCCCCGCGATGAAGCCCGAAGACGCCGTCCGCGACTTCCTCGCCGCCCTCGGCCGCGCCCCCTTCCGCGTCGCCGGCGAAGCCAACCGCGCCGCGCTCACCATGCTCGAAGGCCTGCCGCGCGCAGCCCGCAGCGAAGGCCTCTCGGCGAGCACCCTCGCCCTCTACGACGCCACGCCCCCGCACTCCACCGACGAAAAGTGAATCTCGCGGCGCCTCGACGGCGCTGCGAGATTCACCCTCCCGCAAAGAGCGAGCGCGAACGCCGCAAAGAACTCCGCACCTCGCCCCGCGCTCGCGGGGGGCGGGGGTGCGCGGAGCGAACCCCAGGTCGCAGGCCGCGCAAACGGCACCCCCCAACGCCTTGGACTCGATCGTCGCACCCCACCCATCAACGCGGCCAAGCGGGTGAGCGAAGCGCAGCCCCCGCCCCCCGCGAGCGCGCGCACGCGAGTGCCCGCGCCGAGGAAGCGCTCACGCCGGCCCCACCTCCACCGGTATCCCGTTCACGATCGCGTTGCCGCTCGGCACGTCCACCGCATCCCCCGGCGCGAGCACGTTGTTGTTCACGCCGGCGTGCGCCCGCGCCGTCGGCGTGCGCGTGCCGGGCTTGTCGTGGCCCCAGCCGTGCGGCAGGCAGACGACGCCGGGGAGCATCTCGTCGCTCACCTCCGCCGGCGCGACGAGGCTGCCCGCACGCGAGGTGACGCGCGCCGGCGCGCCGTCCCTCACGCCGAGGCGCCGCGCGTCGTCGGGATGGATCAGCAGCGTGCAGCGCTCGCGGCCGGTCACGAGCGAGGGCACGTTGTGCATCCAAGAGTTGTTGCTGCGCACGTGACGGCGCGAGACGAGCACGAGGCCGTCGTCGCGCCGCGCGAGGCGCGCGCGCAGGCGCGGCAGGTCGGCGGTGATGTAGGCCGGCGCGAGCTCGATCTTGCCGGACGGCGTGCGCAGGATCTCGCCGAGGCGCGGCACCAGCGCGCCTCGGTCGATGCCGTTCGGGTGCTGCTTCAGCTCCGCGAGCGTCAGGCCGCCAGGGTTCGCGCCGTACGCGTCGCCCCAAGGACCCGTGCGAAGGCACAGATCGAGGAGCCGCTCCGGCCCGCCGCCGGCCGTCTGCGCGACGATCTCGCCCGCGTCGCGGCCGTGGATGCGCGACCCCGGCAGCTGCGTGAGCCCCGCGACGAGGCCGGCGAAGAAGAGCTGGTCGAGGGCGCGCGCGTTCACGTCCTTCGGCTGCGCGCCCTTGCAGATCGCCGCCAGCGTGAGCAGCAGCTCCCATTCTTCAGGGCGCTCGCCCGCGTCGAACAGGCGCGGCGAGTACTTGCCCGCGCTGCGTATCGCCCAGCTCCAGATCATCTCGTCGTAGTGCGGCTGCTCGAGCGCGGAGAGCCCCGGCAGGATCACGTGGGCGTGGCGCGTGGTCTCGTTCACGAAGTTGTCGAGGCTCACCATGAACTCGAGCTGGGGAAGCGCGGCGTCGAGGCGATCGGCGCCGGGCGCCGAGATCGCCGGGTTTCCTGCGATCGTGATCAGCGCCTTCAGCTGCCCCTCGCCCGGCGTCGCGATCTCTTCCGCGAGGCACGAGACCGGCACCTGCCCGAGCACCTCCGGCGCACCGCGCACGCGCGTCTTCCAGCGGCCGATCTCGACCCCGTTCGCGTGTTCCGGGAGCGGCAGCGAGGTGAGCGACCACGCGATCGGATTGCCGAACATCGCGCCACCCTCGCGGTCGAGGTTGCCGGTGATCGCGTTGAGCACGTCGACGGCCCACGAGGCGAGCGTCCCGAACTCCTGGTTGCAGGTGCCGATCCGGCCGTACACGGCGGCGCGCTCGGCGGAGGCGAGCTCGCGCGCGATGCGGCGAATCGTCGCCGCGGGAATGCGGCACGCGCCCTCCACCGCCTCGGGCGCAAAGCCCGCGACCAGCGCGCGCAGCTCGGTGAGCCCGTTCGCGCGCGACTCGAGCCCGCGCAGGCGCTCGCGCCCCTCCGCGAAGATCACGTGGGCGAGCGCGAGCAGGAACGCGGCGTCGGTGCCGGGCTGGATCGGCAGCCACTCGCTCGCGTGGCGCACGGT
>CAYWRY010000062.1:0-22323 GCA_964460485.1 uncultured Spirochaetales bacterium | reverse complement strand
CGCGTGATCCAGACCGAGCTCAAGGACAAGCTCTCCGAGGAGATGCTGTTCGGGAGGCTCGCGCGAGGCGGCAGAGTGACCGTCGATGCCGCCGACGGCGAGCTCGTGCTGCGCGTCGAGGAGCGCGCGCCGGCGCTCGCGTAGCGCCGTCGTGGCCGACCCGGCCGTTCCGCTCGACGCGCTCGCGCCGCCGCTCGCGCTGCTGGTGGGCGCGCTCGGCGGCTCGCGCCTGCTCGCCCGCGCCTGCGGCTCGGGCGAGAGCGAGCTGCCGGCCGGTGCGCGCCTGCTGATCGGCCTCGCGCTGTTTGCGGCCGCGAGCGGCTGGCTCGTCGCCGGCGGCGCCTACTCGCGCGGGGCGTCGCTCGCGCTGCTGGCCACCGCGGCGCTCGGCTTCGTGGCGCGCGAACCGCAGGCGAGCGCGCCTTTCGCGCTGGGCTCGCCGCGGCTCGCAGTCGCCCACCTGCCCTGGCTGTTTGCGATTGGCGCTTTCCTGCTCGTGCGCGGCTTCGGCGCGCTGCGCTTCCCGCACTACAACGCCTGCGACGACCTCACGCAGTACCTCCACTTCCCGCGGCTGATGCTCGAGTCGGGGGCGTTCGAGGAGCCGTTCAGCACGCGGCGGCTGGGCGTGCTCGGAGTGGGGCCGCTGCTCCAGGGATTCTTCTGGCCGCACCTCGACGTCTCCGGCAACGCCGTGGCGGACGCCGTGCTCGGCCTCCCGGCGCTGCTCGGCGCCGCGGCAATGCTCTGCGCGGCGGCCTCGCGCGGCGTCGCGAGCCGCCACGTCACGCTGGGCTTCGCGCTCGCGGCGCTCTGCGGCACGCTCAGCGTGCCCTACATCAACACGCTGCCGGTGCTGCTGCCCTACGCCGCGGCGCTCGCGCTGTTTGGCCTCCACGCGCGCCTCGCGCTGCGCGCTCCGGACGCCGCGAGCACGCGCGATGCGCTCGCCTTCGGCGCCGTCGCCGCGCTGGCAATCGGCCTGCGCGTCAGCAACGCGATCCTGCCCGCGGCCCTCTGGGCCTTCGCGCTCGCCCGCGCGCTGCGGCTGCGCGACCGCGAGCGCCTGCGCCACGCCGCGCTCGCAGCCCTCGCGACCGCGCTCGCGCTCGCGCCCTGGTGCCTCTCGCTGTGGCGCTCGTCGGGTACGCCGCTCTTTCCGCTCTTCGCCGGCCACTACCGCTTCGACGCGCTGTTCGCCGAGCCGATGGCGCCGGCGCGGCTGGCGAGCTTCCTGCTCGAGTGCGCGCTCGCCGCGCGCGCGCCGCTGCTGATCGCGGTCGCGGCGCTCGCGTGCACCCTGCGCTCGCAGCGCGCCGTCGCGCTCGAGATCGCCGGCGCCGCGCTGCTGCTGCTGCTCGCGACCGCCTGGACGACGACGGCCTTCGATTCCTGGACCGTGCTGCGCTACGCCGCGCCCTTCGTCGTGCCCGCGTTGCTCGCGCTCGGCGCGCTCGCCGCCTTCCCGCGCGAGGGTCCCCGCTGGCGGCGCCCGGCGCTGGCTGCGCTCGCGGCCGCATGGCTGCTCGTCCCGGTATCTACGCACCGCGTGTTCGAGGAGGTGCGCTTCTCGCCGCTCGGGCTCGCGGCGGACGACGCGCGCGACTGGCTGCGCGCCGCCGAAAAGCTCGTGGCGGACCGGTTCGCCGTCGAACGGATCCACGGCGCCGCGCAGTACCGGGCGGGGCAGGCGGCGCTTCCGCCGCGGGCTCGCGTGATCGCCGCGGTGGAGCAGCCGTGGGAGTGGCGCTTCGACACCCAGGCGATCCACACGCTCGACTTCCCCGGTCCGACGAGTCCACCGCCCGGCATGCCCTTCTTCCGCGGCGCCGAGGCCGTCGCCGACTACCTCACGGCGCTCGGCTACACGCACTTCGCCTTCACGCCGCCGCGGCGCAGCCTCTGCCTCTACGCCCCCAGCTTCGCGCAGGCGAACCTGCGCAACGGACAGTGGCTCTGGCGACGCTGGGCCCCGTACTCCCTCGACTTCCTGCGCACGGAGGTCGCGCTCGCGCGCTCGCGGCAGGTCGTGTTCCGCGGGCCGACGCTCGTCGTGCTCGACCTGCGCGCGCGCGTCGCTGCCGGGGACTGAGGGCCGCGCGGGTCGGCGCGCTACGCGCTCGTCGCGAGCCCGCCGAGCCGCTTCGCCCAGTCGCGCCGGCGGAAGGCCCACAGCAGCCAGACCGCGCGCGCCACGTGGTCGAGCATCAGCACCGCCCACACCCAGACGAGATCGGCGCACAGCACCTGGGTGACGAGCAGCGCGAACGGCACGCGGAACACCCAGTTCCCGATCACCGCGGCGATCAGCGAGGTCACGGTGTCGCCCGCGCCGCGGAAGGCGCCGGCCAGGGTGAAGTGGAGTTGCATGAAGGGCTGCGCGACGGCGAGGCACATCATGAACGGGATCAGCGCCTCGATGGTTTCCGGATCTGCGGTGAAGAAGCGCGCGAGCGGGCGATCGAGCAGCGCGGCGAGCGCGCCCATCGCGACCGCGACGCCGACCGACAGCGCGGCGGCGCGGCGCGTCGCGCGTTCCGCCAGCCAGAGGTCGCTCGCTCCGAGCGACTGGCCGACGATCGTCGCCGCGGCCTGCGCGAAGCCGTTCCCGGGGATCCACGAGAACGAGAGCAGCCGCACGCCGATCGTGTAGGCGGCCGCGGCGTAGGTGCCGTAGGTCCCCACCGTGCCGACGTAGGTGAACATCGCGCCCTGCAAGATCGCGCGCTCCACCACACCCGGCGCCGCGACGCGCAGCAGCTCGGGCGTGACGGCGCCGATACCCCGAAAGTGGCGCGGCCTCACCGCGAGCGGCGACTCGCCGGGTTGGCGCAGCACGACCAGCGCGAAAGCGAGCAGCGCGACCGCCTGCGCGCCGAGCGTCGCGAAGCCCGCGCCGGTCACGCCGAGCGGCGGCACCACTTCCGCCACGCCGAAGATCAGCAGCGCGTTCAGGCCGACCTTCGCGACGGTCACGACGCCGGCGATCAGCATCGGCGTGAGCGTGTCGCGATTCGCACGCAGCGCGCTCTCGAGCGTGAGGCAGATCGCGAGCAGCAGCGTCGACGCCATCACGAGCTGCAGGTAGGGCGCCGCCAGCTCGAGCACCGCGGGCTCGGGATTCAGGTACGAGAGCACGAAGCGCGGCTCGAAGCCCATCGCCAGGAACAGCGCGGCGCCGATCCCGAGCGCGGTCACCAGCGAAGCCGCGAGCACGTGCCGCGCCTGCTCCGCTTGCCGCGCTCCGATCGCGCGCGCCATCAGCGACACGCACGCGAAGGAGAGCGCGAACAGCACGGCCTGGGCCAGCATGAAGGCCTGCGAGCCGAAGCCCACGGCGGCCTGCGCGGTCGCGCCCAGGCCCTTCATCATCCACACGTCGACCATGCCGACCAGGCTCGCGAGCGTCATCGAGCCCATCACCGGCAGCGCGAGGCGCCAGATCTCGCGGCGCGTCCCGGCGCGGTGTGCGGCTCCCGCGCCCACCGCCAGCGTGCCGGCCGGGTTCTCGGGTCCGCCCTCCGGATCGGGCAGCGCGTCGACGTCGGCTTCGATCTCGCCGGCCGCGCCGTTCGCAGCGCGGCTGCCCGCGTTCCGCTCCGCCATCGCGCGCGCCTACTCGTGTGCCGCAGCCGGCTCCAGCTTCGGCAGCTGGAACACGACTCCTTCGTCGACCACGGGCTGGCTCTCCACGCGGCTCTCCGCGCCGCCCAGCGCGCGCAGCCTCGCGACCACTTCCTGCACGACCGACTCGGGCGCCGAGGCGCCCGCGGTAACGCCCACCGTCGCGACGCCGGCGAGCCACTCGGCGCGCACGTCGGCGGCGCTCTGGACGAGGTGCGCGGCGACGCCGGCCTTCTGGGCGATCTCCACCAGGCGGTTGCTGTTCGAGCTCTCCGGCGCGCCGACCACCAGCACGAGCTGCGAATCGCGCGCCAGCGACTTCACGGCGTTCTGGCGATTCTGCGTCGCATAACAGATGTCGTCCTTGCGCGGCAGGCGAATCGCCGGGAAGCGCGCGCGCAGCGCGTCGGTGACGTCGCGCGTGTCGTCCACGGACAGCGTGGTCTGGGTGAGCACGGCGAGCTTCTCGGGCTGCAGGGGCGCGAGCCGCGCAACGTCGCTCGCATCTTCCACGAGCCGCATGCGCTCGGGCGCGTGGCCCATCGTGCCCTCGACCTCCACGTGCCCGGCGTGTCCCACGAGCACGATCTCGTAGCCCTCGCGCGCGAAGCGCTGCGCCTCGAGGTGCACTTTCGTGACGAGCGGGCAGGTGGCGTCGATGGTGCGCAGACCTTGGGCGGCAGCGGCCTCGCGCACCGCCGGCGAGACGCCGTGGGCGCTGTAGATCAGCAGCGCGCCGCGCGGTGCATCTTTCGGCTCGTCCACGAACACGGCGCCCTTCGCCTTCAGCGCCTCTACGACGTGGCGGTTGTGGACGATCTCGTGGCGCACGTAGACGGGCGGCCCGAAGCGGGCGAGCGCCTGCTCGACGATCTCGATGGCGCGGTCGACCCCGGCACAGAATCCGCGCGGGCTGGCCAGCAAGATGCGCATGGCGGCGCAAGCTACGGAATGACTCCGCACTCCGCCGGGCTACGTTCCGCGTCTTCGAGTGGCCCTTTGGTGGCCCTTTGGGGTCAGACCCCAAAGGGCCACTCCTCGGAGGATAGGTCGATGGCTGATCTCGAGGCGTTCCGCGCCGAAGCTCGCAGCTGGCTCGAGGCGAACGCGCCGCAGCGGCTGCGCGGCGTCCCGGCGGACCAGTTGGAGGGCGTGTGGGGCGGACGGAAGTGGAAGAACCCCGACCCCGACCAGAAGGCGTGGCTCGAGCGCTGCGCCGCGCGCGGCTTCACGGCGCCGACGTGGCCCAAGGAGTACGGCGGCGGCGGGCTCTCGAAGGACGAGGCCAAGGTGCTCGCCGAAGAGATGCGCCGACTGCGCATGCCGCCGCCGCTGGTGGGCTTCGGGCTCACCATGATCGGGCCGACGCTGCTCCAGTACGGCAACGAGGAGCAGAAGCGGGAGCACCTCCCGAAGATCTGCCGCGGCGAGATCCGCTGGTGCCAAGGCTACTCGGAACCCGGCGCGGGCTCGGACCTCGCGGGCCTCCAGTGCCGCGCGGAGGACAAGGGCGACCACTACATCGTGAACGGCACGAAGATCTGGACGTCCTACGCGGACAAGGCGGATTGGATCTTCGCGCTCGTGCGCACCGATCCGAAGGCGAAGAAGCAGGAGGGCATCACCTTCATCCTGATCGACATGGACACGCCGGGCGTGTCGGTCTCGCCGATCCTGCTGATCAGCGGCACGTCGCCGTTCTGCGAGACGCACTTCAAGGACGTCAAGGCGCTCAAGAAGAACGTCATCCTCGCGGAGAACGCCGGCTGGACCGTGGCGAAGGCGCTGCTGGGCCACGAGCGCACGATGGTGGCCGAGGCGTTCGGCGGCGGCGGCGCGCGCCGCTCGCTCGCCGACCGCGCGCGCCAGTACGTGGCGAGCGATGCGGCTGGGCGCCTCGCCGACGCCGCCTCGCGCGACGCGATCGCGCGCATCGAGATGGACACGCGCGCCTTCGGTCTCACCATGCAGCGCTCGCGCGACGCCGCGAAGGCGGGGCACCAGCCCGGGCCCGAGAGCTCGATGTTCAAAGTCTACGGCACCGAGCTGAACATGCGGCGCCAGGAGATGCTGGTGCGCCTCGCGGGTCCGCAGTCGCTCGGCTGGGAGGGCCCCGGCTTCAGCGAGGAGGAGCTGGCGACGACGCGCGACTGGCTGCGCTCGCGCGGCAACTCGATCGAGGGCGGCACCAGCGAGGTGCAGCGCAACGTGATCGCCAAGCGCGTGCTGGGACTGCCGGACTGAGACGCGCAAGCCACTTGCGCGGAACGGCGACATCACAACGATCGGCCTCACGACCGACCGCGGCTCGGGAAGCCGCAAGCGGGCAGCGCCGCGCAGCGGTGCAGCCCGCGCGCAGTGAGCCGAAGGCGAACGGAGCCCAAACCAGATGGACCTCGTACTGACGGAAGATCAAGAGCTGATCGCGAAGACCGCCGCCGACTTCGTGAAGGAGAAGTCGCCGGTCGCTCGCCTGCGCGCGCTGCGCGACGGAAACGACGCGACCGGCTTCTCGCGCGCGCTGTGGAAGGAGATGGCGGAGCTGGGCTGGGTGGGCCTCGCGTTCCCCGAGGCGCACGGTGGCGCCGGCCTCGGCTTCGCAGAGCTCGCGGTCGTGCTCGAGGAGCTCGGCAGGACGCTCGCGCCGGAGCCGTTCCTCGGCACCGTGCTGCTCGGCGGACAGGCGCTGCTGCTCGGCGGTAGCGAGGCGCAGCAGCAGGCGTGGCTGCCGAAGCTGTGCGCGGGCGACGCGATCATCACACTCGCGCATCAGGAGGCGCGCAGCCGCTACGACGTTCATCACGTGGAGACGCGCGCCGAGCGCGCGGGCGGCGCGTGGCGGCTCAGCGGCGAGAAGACCCAGGTGCTCGACGGCCACGTGGCCGACGCGCTGCTCGTCCCGGCGCGCACGTCGGGTGCCGCCGCGGACGCCGCGGGCATCTCGCTCTTCCTGGTGACGAAGGGCGCGGCGGGCCTCACGACGACGCGTCAGACGCGCCTCGACTCGCGCGGCGCCGCGCTGCTGAAGCTCGAGCACGTCTCGGGCGAGCTGGTGGGCGGCGAAGGGCAGGCGGGCGCGCTGCTCGAGCGCGTGATCGACCGCGCGACGATCGGTCTGTGCGCCGAGATGCTCGGCGGCATGCAGCAGGCCTTCGCGCTCACGCTCGCGCACCTGAAGGCGCGCAAGCAGTTCGACGTGCCGATCGGCTCGTTCCAGGCGCTGAAGCATCGCGCCGCCGACGTGTTCATCGAGATCGAGCTGGCGAAATCCGTCGTGATGGCCGCGACGCGCGCCGTCGACGCGGACGCGCCGGAGCTCGCGAAGCTCGCCTCCCTCGCGAAGGCGAAATGCTCCGACGCCTACGTGCTCGCGGCCAACGAGGGCGTGCAGATGTTCGGCGGCGTCGGCATGACCGACGAGTACGACATCGGCCTCTACATGAAGCGCGCGCGCGCCGCCGAGCTGACCTTTGGCGACGCCGCCTTCCACCGCGCGCGCTGGGCGAGCCTGGGCGGCTATTAGTCCGCGGATGGTCTCCGGCGGGGCACTCGACCGAACGACGCGCATGCTGCGCGCGTGCCGGGGCGAGCCCGTGGATCGCCCGCCGGTGTGGCTGATGCGCCAAGCCGGGCGCTACCTGCCCGAGTACCGCGCCGCGCGCGCCGGCCAGGCATTCCTCGACTCGTGCAAGGACGTGGAGCGCGCCGTCGAGCTCTCGCTCCAGCCGCTGCGGCTCGTCGGCACCGAAGCGGTCGTCTTCTTCTGCGACATCTTCGTGCCGGTGCTCGGCCTCGGCGTCCCCGTCGACTTTGCCCCCGGCCCGCTGATCGACCCGCCGATCCGCACGCGCGCCCAGGTCGACGCGCTCACACCCTTCGATCCCCACGCCTCCGTGCCCTACGTGTTCGAGATTCTGCGACGCCTGCGCAAGGAGCTGGCGCCCACGCAGACGCCGCTGATCGGCTTCGCTGGCGCGCCGTTCACGCTCGCCAGCTACCTCGTCGAGGGCCGCGGCGACCCGACGCGCCGCTACCTCGCGCTCCGCGATCTCGCCGCCCGCGAGCCCGCGACGCTCGCGGCGCTGCTGGAGAAGCTCGCGGCGATGACCGTCGCCTACCTGAACGCGCAGATCGAGGCGGGCGCGCAGGTCGTGCAGCTCTTCGACACCTGGGCGGGCGCGCTCAGCGAGGCCGAGTACCGCGCGCTCGTGCTGCCGAGCACGCGGGCGATCGTGCAGGGCGTGCGCCGCGATCGCGCGCCGCTGATCCTCTACGTGAACGACGCGCCGCAGCTCGTGGACGCGATGCTGGGCAGCGGCGCGGACGTGATCTCCGTGGGCAGCGCCGTCGACTTCGCAGATGCCGCGCGGCGCGCGGGCCGCCGCGCCAGCGTGCAGGGCAACCTCGACCCGCGCGAGCTGGCGCGGCCGCGCGAGCAGATCTTCGCGCGCGTGCGCGAGATCGCAGCGGCCGGACGGGCGGCGCGCGGTCACGTGCTGAACCTAGGGCACGGCTGCCTGCCGGAGACCCCCGTCGAGGGCGTGCGCGCGTTCACCGACGCGGCGCGCGCGCTCGCTCCCGCGTGACGCCGGCGCAGTCCGCGCGCGAGGCGGTCGTGATCGGCGCCGGCGCCGCCGGCCTCGGCGCCGCGCACGCGCTGCGCCGGGCGGGCCGCGACGTGCTCGTGCTCGAGGCGCGCGCACAGCCGGGCGGTTCGATGCAGACCGTCGCGCAGGACGGCTTCGTGTTCGAGCGCGGCCCGAACTCGCTGCGGGTCGGCGCGCCGCTGCTGACGCTGGTGCGCGAGGCAGGCGTGGAGACGCTGCTCGAGAGGGCGGGGCCTGCGAGCCGCGCGCGCTACCTGCTGCGCGACGCCGGGCTCGTGCCCGTGCCCCTCTCGCCGCTCGCCTTCGCGGCGACTCCGCTGCTCTCCGTGCGCGGAAAGCTGCGCCTGCTGGTGGAGCCGTTCGTGTCGCGCGGCGACGGCGCCCGCGAGTCGGTCGCAGCGTTCGCCGCGCGCCGCCTCGGCCGCGAAGCGCTGGAGAAGCTCGTCGCGCCGTTCCTCACCGGCGTCTACGCCGGCGACGAGACGCAGCTCGGCGCCGGCGCCGTGTTCCCCTCGCTCGTGCGCTTCGAGCGCGAGCGCGGCTCGATCGTGGCGGGCGCCCTCGCGTCGGCGCTCGCGGGCGGCCCGCGCGGCCTCGCCGGCAGCTTCTCCGCGCGCGGCGGGCTCGCGGCGCTCGCGACGGGAATCGCGCGCTCGCTCGGCGATGCGGCCGTGCGCTGCAGCGCGCCCGTGCGGGAGATCGCGCGCGACGGCCCGGGCTGGCGCGTCGGCCTGGGCGGCGAGGACGTGGCGGCGCGCGCGGTCGTGCTCGCTGCGGAGGCGCCCGCCGCGGCGGCGCTGCTCGCCCCGCTCGACCCAGAGGCCAGCTCGCTCGCGGCCGGCATGCGCTACGTGCCCATCGCCAGCGTCTCGCTGGGCATCGACCCCGCGGCGCTGCGCCGCGCGCTCGCGGGCTTCGGCTTCCTCGTGCCGCGCGACCGCGGCCTCGACCTGCTGGGGGCGCTCTTCATGTCGCAGCTCTTCTCGGGCCGGGCGCCCGCGGGCCGCGAGCTGGTCACCGCCCTGATCGGCGGCGCGCGCTGGCCGGGAGTGCTCGAGGCCGGCGACGACGAGATCGTGCGTCGCGTGTGCGCGGGCCTCGACCGCGCGCTCGGCCTCGCCGGGGCGCCGCGCACGCTCGCCGTCTCGCGCTGGACCCACGCGGTCGCGCAGCCGGGCGCCGATCACGCCGGGCGCGTCGCAGCGCTGCGGGCGCGCTTTGCGGGGACGCCGTCGTTTCAGCTCGCGGGTGGCTGGCTGGATGGCGTCGCGCTCGGCGACGCCTTCGCGAGCGGCCTCGCCGCCGGCGCCCGTGCCGCAGCGGCGCTCTCCGGCGCATGAACTTCGCCGCACCCCGCGTTCCCGGTTGCTTCCGCGGCGCCCGCGTGCGCATGATCGCGCGCCCCCACACGGGAGGACGCGATGTCCGAGATCTCCTGGCTTGCAACGCTCGTCGCCACGGCGCTGGCCTTCGCGCTCGGCGGCCTCTGGTACGGGCCGCTGTTCGGCAAAGCCTGGATGGCCGAGCACGGCTTCACGGAGGAGAACCTGCGCGAGGGCTTCAAGCCGGCGCGCACCTATGGGCTCACGGCGGTGCTCGCCGCGCTCAGCGCGACCGTGTTCGGAATCTTCCTCGGGCTCCTGGGCGAGCACTCGCCGCTGTTCGCCGTCGGCTTCGGCTTCTCGGCGGGCCTGTTCTGGGTCGCCGCCTCGATCGGCACCAACTACCTGTTCGAGCGCAGCTCTCTGCGCCTGTTCGCGATCAACGCCGGCTACCACGTCGTGCGCTTCAGCCTGATGGGCGCCGCGTTCGGCTGGCTCGGCTGACGGGCGAACGCCGAGTCGCGCGCCGCTGAGCGATCCCTCGCGGCGCTCGCGAGGCGCGCCGCGCGCGCTCAGACCCGCCGCACCAGCTCCGCAGCTGCGCTCACCCACGCGGGCGACGCGTTCACGCACGGCACCAACGTGAGCGCCTCGCCGCCGAGGGCCAGCCACTGCTCGCGCGCGCGGATCCCGACCTCTTCGAGGGTCTCGAGGCAGTCCGTGACGAAGGAGGGGCACGCCACCGCGAGGCGCTTCACGCCGCGGGCGGCGAGCCGCGGAAGCTCCTCGTCGCTCCACGGCTGGATCCACGGATCGCGGCCGAGCCGCGACTGGAAGGCGGTGGTGACGCGCTCCGCGGGCAGCGCGAGGGCCGCCGCCAGGGCACGCGTGGTCGCGAAGCACTGCGCGCGGTAGCAGCGCGCGAGGACGTCGCCGGGCGGCGCGTCGCAGCAGCCCGCGCTCGCGAGGCAGTGCGCGCGCGTCGAGTCGGCGGCGCGCACGTGCCGCTCCGGGAGCCCGTGATAGCTGAACAGCACGTGCTCGCAGCCTGCTCGCTGGATGGCGGCGCGCGCCTCGCTCGCGGCCGCGGCGACGAAGCCGGCGTCGTCGAAGAACGCGGGCACGAAGGCGAGCGGCGGGCGGCTCGCGCGCTTCGCCGCCGCAGCTTGGATGGCTGCGATCGCGGTGCCCGTCGACGACTCTGCGAACTGCGGGTAGAGGGGGAACGCGACGATGCGCGAGACGCCGGCCTCGCACAGCTCGGCGAGCGCGCCGGCGAGGCGCGGCGCGCCGTAGCGCATGCCGAGCGCCACGCGGAAGCCGCCGCCGAGCCTGCGCTGGAGCGCGTCCGCGAACGAGCGCGAGTGGACGAGCAGCGGCGACCCCTCTGGCGTCCAGATCGCGGCGTAAGCGCGCGCCGACTTCGGCGCGCGAAAGGGCGCGATCACGCCGTTCACCAGCAGCCAGCGCGCGGGCGCGGGCAGGTCGATGACCCGCGGATCGGAGAGGAACTCGCGCAGATAGCGGCGCACGTCGGCGACGGCCGGCGAGGCGGGCGTGCCGAGCTGCGCGAGCAGGACGCCGGTGACTTCACTCATGCGCCGACCCTAACGGCTCGTGCGCCGAATTCCGCCCAGCCAGAGCGAGAGCGCGACGTAGGCGGCCGGGTAGAGCAGCGAGATCTGCGCGGCGCGGGCGCGCAGCGGCGCGTCGTCCGTGACGCACGCCAGCGCAAGCAGCGCGGTGAAAGCGACGGCGCCGCCGATCATCGTCTTGGCGAGGCGCGTCATGCGCGTCGGGTAGAGATACTTGATCGGCACGAAGACGAGCGCCGCGAGGGCGGCGAGCCAAGCCGCGGTCGCCGTGGGCGAGGCGTCGAACAGCCAGGCGTAGATCGCCACGAAGTTCCAGTACGAGGGGAAGCCGAGGAAGAAGTGATCCTCGGTCTTCGCGTCGGCCTGGGCGAACTGGTAGCCGCTTGCGAGCGCGGGCAGCGCCGCCCAGCTCCACGCGACGAAGCCGCCGTGGGCCAGGAAGAAGCAGGGCACGATCACGTAGTTCAGGTAGTCGACGACGTCGTCGAGGCGCCGCCCGTCGATGCCCGGCGTGCGCTCGTGCACGCGCGCGGCGCGCGCGAGCGTGCCGTCGACGCTGTCGACGGCGAATGCCGCGAGCATCCAGAGCGCGCTGGCACGCAGATCCCCGCGCGCGGCCTCGAGCAGAGCGAACAGGCCCATCGCCGCGCCGCTCGCAGTGAGCGCATGCACCGACCAAGCGGCTACCGCACTGACTCCGCTCGCCTTCGCCTCGCTGTGCGCTCCGCTTGCGTCAGACCCGCTTCCCATCTCTAGGAGCCCCGCTTCCCACGGCTATAGTGCCGCCCCTCTGGGGAGGACTCCATGGCGATCCAAGAGATCACCGACGACGGCGGTCGCGTCTCGCCGCTGAAGCGCGCGAACGATCTCGTCGAGGTGCTGCGCCAGGGGAACGACTCGTTCATCACCACGCGCGCCGACGCCGTCGTCAACTGGGCCCGCAAGTACTCGATGTTCCTCTACCCGTTCGTCACCGCCTGCTGCGGCATGGAGTTCATGAGCGCTGCCGGGCCGCGCTACGACATCGATCGCTTCGGCGCCGCGCTGCCGCGCTTCTCGCCGCGCCAGGCCGACCTGCTGATGGTGGTGGGCACGATCTCGCACCGAAACGCGCCGATCCTGAAGAAGGTCTACGACCAGATGGCGGAGCCGAAGTGGGTGATGGCCTTCGGCGCCTGCACCTGCTCCGGTGGGCCCTATAACAACTACGCTGTCGTGCAGGGCATCGACACGATCATCCCCGTGGACATCTACGTGCCAGGTTGCCCGCCGCGGCCGGAGGCGGTGCTCGACGGGGTGATCAAGCTGCAGGCGCGCATCCAGGCCGAGCGCGTGGACGCGCAGGGACGGCACCAGGAGATCGACGAGCTCCCGCCACGCCAGGTGGAGAAGCCCGTCGCCTAGCGCCCCGCGCTCCAGCGCGCGCCGCGCGCACCCGATTCGTTGCGCTCCGCGCGAGGTCGACCGGGAGCGCGGCGCGCCGCGAGCCGCAGGCGAACGAAACAACCCGGGAGGCGAACGGTGAGCGGTGCATTCGATCTGGCGGTGATCGGCGCGGGCCCGGGCGGTTACGTCGCCGCGATCCGCGCCGCCCAGCTCGGCATGAAGGTGGCCGTGGTCGAGGCGGACAAGCTGGGCGGCGTGTGCCTGAACTGGGGCTGCATCCCGTCGAAGGCGTTGCTGACCGGCGCCGAGCTCGTCGAAACGCTCACGCAGCACGGCGCCGCGTTCGGCGTGAGCGCCGCGGGCGTCACGCTCGACTACGGCAAGCTGATCGACCACTCGCGCGCGACGGCCGATCGCCTCAACAAGGGCGTCGCCTCGCTGTTCAAGAAGAACCGCATCGAGTGGGTGAAGGGCCGCGGCCGGCTGGTGAGCCCGACCTCGGTCGCGGTGAGCGGCGAGAACGAGCGCACGATCGACGCCGCGCACGTCCTGCTCGCGACGGGCTCCACCGAGTGGGCGCCGCCCAGCATTCCGGTGGACGGCGTGCGCGTGCTCACCTCGCGCGAAGCGCTGGAGTCGCGCCGCGTGCCGGGCAACCTGATCGTGATCGGCGCCGGCGCGGTGGGCCTCGAGTTCGCCTACGTCTACGCGATGTACGGCGCGCGTGTCACGGTGGTCGAGATGGCCGACCAGATGCTGCCCGGCGCCGACAAGGAGGTCGCCGCGACGCTGGCGCGCGAGTTCAAGAAGAAGAACGTCGACGTGCGCACCAGCACGAAGTTCGAGCGGCTCGAGATCCAAGGCTCGGGCGTGCGCGTGACCGTCTCGAAGGCGAGCGCGACCGAGGAGCTCGCCTGCGACCAGGTGCTGGTGGCGATCGGCCGCCGCCCGCTCAGCGCGGACCTCGGCCTCGAGGCCGCCGGCGTGAAGCTCGACGCGAAGGGCTTCGTCGAGATCGACGCGAGCTTCGCGACCTCGGCGCCCAGCGTCTCCGCGATCGGCGACCTGGTGGGCGGGCCGCTGCTCGCGCACAAGGCCAGCGAGCAGGGCATCCAGGCCGTCGAGCTGATCGCGGGCGCGCGCGCTCACGCGCACCTGGGCAACGTCCCGTTCTGCATCTACACGCAGCCGCAGGTCGCCTGGATCGGGCTCACCGAGGAGCAGGCGCGCGAGAAGTACGGCGAGGCGCTGCGCGTCGGCAAGTTCCCGTTCCAGGCGTCGGGCAAGGCGATCGCCGCGCTGCACACCGCCGGCTTCGCGAAGATCTTGTCGACGGCGCCCCACGGCGAGATCGTGGGCGCGCACATCGTCGGCCACGGGGCGACCGACCTGATCGCCGAGATCGGGCTCGCCATGACGCTCGAGTCCACGACCGCGGAGGTCGCCGCCACCTGCCACGCGCACCCGACGCTCTCCGAGGCGATCCTCGAAGCCGCCCTCGCCGCCGAGGGCCGCGCGATCAACTTCTGAAGGAGCTCCCGAGATGGCTCTGCAAGTCCGCGTCCCCGAGCTCGGCGAGAGCGTCGCGAGCGGAACCATTGCGCGCTGGCTCGTGAAGGAAGGGGAGCGCGTCGAGCGCGACCAGCCGCTGGTCGAGATCACCACCGACAAGGTGGACGCCGAGATTCCGGCGCCGGCCGCCGGCGTGATCACCGCGCTGCTCGCGGCAGAGGGAGACACGGTCGCCGTGGGCGCCGTGATCGCGCAGCTCGAGGAAGGCGCGAGCGCCGCGGCGCGCCCGCCCGCGCGGCCCGCGGCCGCGAAGGCCGAGCCTGCGGCGCCCGCGAGCGAGCCCGCGCGCGCGACGCCGATGGCGAAGCGCGCAGCGCAGGAGGCGGGAGTCGCGCTCGAGAGCGTTCCCGGCAGCGGCGTTTCCGGCCGCGTGATGAAGGCGGACGTCCAGGCCGCGAGCGCCCGGGCCGCGGCGCCCGCGCCGCGTGCCGCGTCCGCCGCGCCGGCGCCGGCCGCGAAGGCGACCGCGAAGAAGAACCCCGCTGCGCGCATCCCTCCAGACGCGGACATCAAGGCGCGCTTCGGCAGCTACGCGATCCAGGAGGGCGATCGGGTCGTGCCGATGTCGCCGCTGCGCAAGCTGGTGGCCGAGCACATGGTCTACTCGAAGCGCACGAGCCCCCACGTGGGCACGGTCGCGGAGATCGACATGGGCGGCGTGGCCGCGGTGCGCGACGCGCAGAAGAAGGCCTTCGAGGCGGCGCACGGCTTCGGCCTCACCTTCCTGCCGTTCATCGTGCACGCGGCGGTGCGCGCGCTGCGCGAGTTCCCGGCGCTGAACGCGTCGGTGCTCGAGGACGCGATCGTCGAGAAGCGCGACATCCACATGGGCATCGCGACCGAGACCGAGAAGGGTCTCGTCGTGCCGGTGGTGCGCAACGCCGATCGCCTCTCGCTGGCCGGACTCGCCGCGGCGATCGAGGATCTCTCGGGCCGCGCGCGCAACCGCAAGCTCAGCGCCGACGAGCTGAAGGGCGGCACCTTCACGATCTCGAACCCGGGGCGGAAGGGGAATCTCTACGGCTTCGCGATCATCAACCAGCCGCAGGTCGGCATCTTGCGCATGGGCGAGATGGTGAAGCGGCCGGTGGTGCGCACGGTCGGCGGGCAGGACGCGATCGTGATTCGGCCGATGATGCACCTGGCGCTCTCGTACGATCACCGGGCCGTGGATGGGGCGCCGGCGAACGGGTTCTTGTATCGGGTGCGCGAGTTGCTCGAGGCGGCGGAGTTCGATCTCTAACGCGCGGGGCGCGGGTCTCAGGCTGAGCCCCGAGGCGCCGCGGGGGCGGGCGGGGCGGGGGCTCGGCTCCGGGCCCTCGCCTTCGTGGCGTGCGGCGCGGGTGGGGGAGAACGCGCTGCGCGTGGGCGTGCTTTTGCGCTCACGCCGAGGCTGCGTTGCGCAGCGCCTTGCGGCGCGCTGCGTTCTGTCGGGCCCTGCGCCCGACCCCCGCCCCGCCCACCCCCGCGCCGGCGCGGTCTGGTGGAACCCGGGTGCTCGTCCGTGGGCTTCTAGGGGGAGGGCGAAGCGAGAGCGCCATCGAGTCGCTCTCGCTTCGCTTTCGTTGGTTGCTGGGATCGGTGAGTCTTCTACTCCTTGCTCGTCTGCGGAGATCGCCCGGATGGCCGTCGCACTCGAGACGGAATGGCTCGGCACGGTGCCGTATGGCGCGGCGCTCGCGCTGCAGCTCGCGGCGGTGGAGGCGCGGCGGGCGGGCGGGGCGGATCGGCTGTTGCTGCTCGAGCATCCGGCCGTCGTGACGCTCGGCCGCAGTGCGAAGCCCGAGAACCTGCTGACGCCTCGCGCCGAGCTGCTCGCCCGCGGCGTCGAGGTGCACGAGATCGCGCGCGGCGGCGACGTGACGTGGCACGGCCCGGGCCAGCTCGTGGGCTACGTGATCGCCGACCTCGCGGCGCGCGGCGCGCAGGACGTCTCGCTCTGGCTGCGCGGCCTCGAGGCGTGCCTGATCGAGGCGCTCGCCGAGCTCGGCGTGCCGAGCCGCCGCATCGCCGGCATGACCGGCGTGTTCGTCGCCGACTCCGGCAAGCCGCGGAAGATCGCGTCGATCGGCGTCGGGCTGAAGGGCTGGATCACTTATCACGGCTTCGCGCTGAACGTGACGCCGGATCTCGCGGGCTTCGGCGACATCGTGCCGTGCGGGCTCTCCGGCGTGACGATGACGTCGGTGGCGCGCGAGCTTTGCTGCGAGCTCGCGCTGGGCAGCGCGGAGGAGCGCGCCTGCTTCGCGGGGGCGCGCGAGCGCGTCGCCGCCGCGTTCGCGAAGGCGCTGGCATGACGCGGCCGCTCGACCAGCGCGTGGCGCGGCCGCAGCAGAACCGCGCCGTCCCGACCGACCGCGGCGCGAAGCCGCCGTGGCTGAAGGTGCGCGTGCGGACGACGCCCGAGCTGGAGCGCGTCCAGCAGATCGTGCGCGACGAAAAGCTCCACACGGTGTGCGCCTCGGCGAGCTGCCCGAACCTGTCGGAGTGCTGGTCGCGCGGGACGGCGACCTTCATGATCGGCGGCAACGACTGCACGCGGCGCTGCGGCTTCTGCGACGTCGCCACGGGTCGTCCTTCTGCGCTCGATCCCTTCGAGCCTGCGCGCGTGGCGAAGGCGGTGGAGCAGCTCGGCCTCCAGTTCGCAGTGGTCACGTGCGTGGCGCGCGACGACCTGCCTGATGGCGGTGCGGCGCAGATGGCGGCGACCGTGCGCGCGATTCGCCGGCGCTGTCCCGGCACCGGCGTCGAGGTGCTGATCGCCGATTATCAGGGCGACGAAGCCGCGCTGCGCGCGGTCCTCGACGCGAATCCGGACGTGCTGAACCACAACCTCGAGACGGTCGCGCGTCTCCAGCGCCGCGTCCGCCCGGCGGCGAGCTACGAACGCTCGCTCGGCGTGCTGCGGCGCGCGGGCGAGCTGCGCCCCGACATCCCGACGAAGTCGGGGCTGATCCTCGGCATGGGCGAGCGCGACGAGGAGATCGTGCAGGCGCTGCGCGACCTGCGCGCGGCGGGCGTGGGGCTGCTGACGATGGGGCAGTACCTGCGCCCATCACCCGACCACCTGCCCGTGGACCGCTACCTGAGCCCGGCGCAGTTCGACGCGCTCGCCGCCGAGGCGCGCGCGCTCGGCTTCCGCGAGGTCGCCGCCGGGCCTCTGGTGCGCAGCTCGTACCACGCGGAGGAGCTGGCGAAGCGCGACTAGCCGCGCGCCGCACGATCCGGGCCCGCGCGGGTTGCCGCCGGGTAGATCGGTGGGGCGCGAGGCGCCGGCTTCTCAGCGCCTTCCCCCGCCGTGCCCGCAGCGGATGCCGCAGATCGGCGCGCAGGGCGTTTCCGAGCGCCACCCAGAACGCCCGCCGCGCTACTTCCTGGAGATGGCCGCCGCCGCCGAAGCCCCCCGCCTGTCCGATGCCCGCGCCGCGGGGGGCTGGCTGTTCGGGCCTGCGCCCGACCTGCTGATCGGCTGCGGACTGCTCTCGCTGCTGGCGTTCGCCGTCTTCGCGGCAGGCGGGGAGTCGCTGCGCATCGCCCAGCCCGCGCTCGTCTTCCCGCTCGGCGTGTTGCTGCTCGGCATGCCCCACTACGGCGGCACGCTGGTGCGCGTCTACGAGCACGCGCGCGATCGCCGTAGCTACGCGCTGTTCTCGTTCGGGGCGACCGCCGCCGTCGCCGCCTGGTTCGCGCTCGCGCTCTTCGACCCGGTGGCCGGCACTTGGCTCGCGACGCTCTACCTCGCCTGGAGCCCCTGGCACTACACCGGCCAGAACTACGGCCTCGCGGTGATGTTCCTGCGCCGGCGCGGCGTAGCGCTCGGAGCCTCCGACAAGCGCTTCCTCTACGCGGCGTTCCTGCTCAGCTACGGGCTGGCGTTGGTCGCCATGCACGCGGACGCGGGCGGCAGCGTCGAAGCGCCGGCGCAGTACGCGAGCTACGCGCTCCACGTCGCGCGGCTCGGCATTCCGCTCGCGCTGGCGAAGCCGCTCGCGCTCGCGCTCGGCGTCGCGGCGCTCGCCTGCCTCGCGCGCGCCGGGCTCGGGCTCGCGCGCTCGGCGCCGAGCGCTGGCGCGCTCGCTCCCGCGGCGCTGCTGGCCTCGACGCAGGCGCTCTGGTTCGCGCTGCCCGCCGCCGCGCTGTTGCTGGACACCAGCTTCGGCTTCGACGCCTTCGACCCCCGCCACCGCGTCCACTACGTCACCTGGATCGCGCTCTTCCACAGCGCGCAGTACCTGTGGGTGACGAGCTATTACGCTCGGCAGAGCGCGGACTGGCGGGGCGGCGGCGCCTACGGCGCGAAGGTGCTCGCCGCCGGCGCGGCGATCTGGACGCTGCCGTCGCTCGCGCTCGGGCCCGCGGGCCTCGCGCTGTCTTCGATGGACGCGGGCCTCGCGCTGCTGATCGCGTCCGCCGTCAACGTGCACCACTTCATCCTCGACGGCGCCATCTGGAAGCTGCGCGGGCGCATCGCCGCCGTGCTGATCCGCAGCGCGCGCGACGAGGGCGACGCGACGCCGCCGCATCCCGCCTGGCGTCGCGCGGTGTGGGCGGCCTGCGCGGCGCTGTTCGCGGCGGCGGGCTGGTTCGTCGCCGAGGAGGAGATCACGCGGCGCGCGCTCGCGGCGGGCGATCTCGCCCGGGCGGGCTCCAGCCAAGCGCGCCTCGCGGTCATCGGACGCGACAGCGGTGCCGCGCGCACGGCGCTCGCGGCCGCGCATCTCGAGCGCGGCGAGTTCGGCCTCGCGCGGGCGCAGCTCGCGCGCGCCGAGGCGCTCGCGCCGACCGCCGAGGCGAAGCTCGTGCTCGCGCAGCTCGCGGCGCGCGAGGGCGACTTCGCGGGCGCGGCCGTGGCGCTGGAGAGCGCGCTCGAAGTGCTCCCCGCGCGTGCGGACCTGCACGCCGAGGCGGCGCGCGCGTGGCTCGCCGCCGGGCGCGGGCCGCTCGCGCTGCCGCACCTCGAGCGCGCCGCAGCGCTTCGCCCCGAAGACGGCGCGCTGCGCGCGCAGCGCGACCGGCTCGCCCGCCTGATCGGCCCCGGCGCGGGCGTCACGCGCGCGGAGACCGCGCCGTGAGCGTCGCCACGCCCGCCCCGCGGAACTCTGCAATCGTGCACTGGGCGCGCGCTCGCGCGCAGAGGAAGAGCTGATGGCGAGCGCAGCGGCAGCAGCCAGAACGCGTGCGAGTTCGGCGCCGGCGCGCTGGCTGTTCGGCGGGTGGAGCGACCTGCTGCTCGGCTGCGGGCTGCTCTACGCGGCGCTCTTCGCCGGACTGCTCGTCTTCGGGAAGCAGCTGCGTCTCGCGCAGCCCGAGATCGCCTTCAGCCTCGCCTTCCTGGCCGTCAGCATCCCGCACTACGGCGCGACCCTGCTGCGCGTGTACGAGCGCGCGCGCGATCGCCGCGCCTACGCGGTCTTCTCGGTGTGGATCACGCTCGCCCTCGCCGGAGCCTTCGTGGGCGCGCTCTACTCGCCGGCGCTCGGCACCTTCCTCGCGACGCTCTACTTCACCTGGAGCCCCTGGCACTACACGGGCCAGAACTACGGGCTCGCGGTGATGTTCCTGCGCCGCAGCGGGGTCGAGATCGCCGGCGTGCAGAAGCGCTGGTTGTACGCGTCCTTCGTGCTCTCCTTCGCGCTCGTGACGCTGGTGGTCCACGGCAGCGGCGTGGTCGTGCGCGGCGCCGGGCAGTACGGCGGCGCCGCCGGCATCGGGTTCGCGCCGCTCGGCATTCCCGCCGGCGTCGTGAACGCGCTCGCGCCGGCGCTGTGCGCCGCGCAGCTCGGCGCGCTCGCGGTGAGCGCGATCGGCCTGCTGCGCCGCGCCAGCCTGCGCGCGCTCGCGCCGGTGCTCGCGCTCTGGCTCGCGCAGACGCTCTGGTTCACGCTGCCCTACGCCGCGCTCCACTTCTCCTGGTTCCGGTCGGTGGACGCGCTCGATTGGCGGTTCAACGCCCATTACTTCATGTGGATCGCGCTCTCCCACGCGGCGCAGTACCTGTGGGTGACCGCCTACTTCGCGCGCCAGTCGGGTGCGCACGCGAGCCTGCCGGAGTTCTGGGCGAAGGCGCTCGCGGCGGGCGCGCTGGTCTGGACGCTGCCGCTGCTGGTGTTCTGGCAGCCGGGCTTCGCCGTGCTCTCGCCGGACTCGGGCATCCTGCTGCTCGTCGCGGCGGTCGCGAATCTCCACCACTTCATCCTCGACGGCGCGATCTGGAAGCTGCGCGGGCGCATCGCGCAGGTGCTGATCCAGAGCCAGCCCGAGGAGCGCGACGAGCCGTCCCGCACGAGCTGGCTCGGGCGCGCGACCTGGGCGATGTGCGGCGTCGCGCTGGCGGCGAACCTCGCGGGCATCGTGCTCGACGACGCCTGGAAGCGCGCGGTGCGCGAGGGCGACTTCGCGGGGGCGCGCGCGCTGCTCGCGAGCCTCCACTGGGTGGGGCACGACCGCGCCAGCTATCGGCTGGCGCTCGCGCGCGGCATGCTGAAGGCGGGCGCCGCGGAAGCCGCGCGGGCCGAGGCCACGGTCGCGACCGAGGCTGAACCGAGCCCGGAATCCTGGGCCGTGCTCGCACAGGCGCATCTCGCGCTCGGCCGGAGCGCGGATGCCGCGCGCGCGCTCGAAGCGGCGAGCGCGCTGGCGCCGGACAGCGCGCGCTTCCCGCGCGACGCGGCGCGTGCGTGGCGCGCGGCCGGCGAGCGCGAGCGCGCGCTGGCGCAGCTGGAGCGCGCGGCCGCGCTCGCGCCCGGCGACGCGAGCGTCGCACGCGAGCTCGCGCGGCTGCGCTCTGCGGAGCCGGGTGCGGCTCGCAGCGCGATCCCGTAAGCGCGCGAAAGCAGCGGCAAAAACGCCAGCGGCGTGGGCCTCGTTCCGCTACGGTGCGCCGCCGTCATGACCGCCCGCGTCGTCAAAGTTCGCCGCGACGAGAAGCTCACCTGGCTCGAGCGGCTCTACGTGCCGATGATCGTGAAGGGCCTCTGGATCACGAGCGCGCACTTCTTCAGAAACCTGCGCGGGTTCATCTCTGGCAAGCGCACCGCGTTCGTCGTGCAGTACCCGGAGGAGCGCCTCGACTTCGCCGACGCCTTCCGCGGGCAGCCCGTGCTGGTGCAGCTCGACGACGGCAAGCCCAAGTGCGTGGCCTGCGGACTGTGCGAGTTCGCGTGCCCCACCGACTGCATCACGATCGTGCCCGGCGAGCTCGTGGACTCGGGCATCGAGCGCTACCCGCTCGAGTTCGACATCGACATGTCGCGCTGCATGTTCTGCGGCCTGTGCGAAGAGGCGTGCCCGGAAGAGGCGATCGTGATGAGCCGCGAGGTCGAGCTCGGCGCCTTCACGCGCCCCGACATGCTCTACAGCAAGGAGCAGCTGCTCGTGCCCGAGGCGATGCTCAAGCGCCGCCTCGAGTTCATTCGCAGCGAATACGACCGCCAGCACGCCGCGACCGAGAAGAAGTGAATCATGGAAGACTTCGGTTCGGTCGCTCTGAAGCGACTTCTCGAGACCCACGCCGCGGCGCTCCAGGCGACGCACGCCCGCCTCGGCGACGCCACCGCGCTCGTCGACCCGGGGCGCCTCGTAGACGTGATGCGCTTCCTGCGCGACGACCCGGCGTGCCAGTTCGAGATGCTCACCGACGTGACCGCCGTCGACTACCTCGGCGAAGAGCCGCGCTTCGAGATGGTCTACCACCTCTACTCGCTGGCGAAGAACCAGCGCCTGCGCGTGAAGGCGCGCGTCGGCGAGCGCAGCGCCGAGATCGCGACGCTGTGCGGGCTGTGGCCGTCCGCGAACTGGATGGAGCGAGAAGTGTGGGACCTGTACGGGATCCGCTTCCTCGGCCATCCGGACCTGCGCCGCATCCTGCTGTACGACGAGTTCGAGGGGCACCCGCTGCGCAAGGACTACCCGAAAGAGAAACGCCAGCCGCTCGTGGGCCCGCGGAACTGAGTCGAGGCTGAACGCAATGGCCGCCAGCGACCTCCATCTCCACGCACAGCTCCCGCCGGACCAAGACCAGCGCGGCGACCTGCACAGCGAGCACCAGATCCTGAACATGGGCCCGTCGCATCCGGCGACGCACGGCACCGTGAAGTTCGTGATCGAGCTCGACGGCGAGCAGGTCGTCGACCTCGACATCCACGTCGGCTACCTGCACCGCGGCTTCGAGAAGGAGTGCGAGAGCGGCTCCTGGTACCAGTGCATCCCGTACACGGA